>NZ_DATKTK010000001.1:0-3194 GCF_035531155.1 Sulfuricella sp.
AGCGCCGCGCATCAGTTGAAAGCGCAGGTAGACCAGATAAGTATTGGCGACGTCGGTCTCGCAGTAGTTGCGGATGCCTTCGATTTCACCGTTCTGGAACGCGTCCCAGACCTTTGAACCATCCATGCCGAGCTTGCCGGGAAAACCCAGCAATTGGGCGATCTGGTCGAGCGGCGCGTTGGCCCGGGGTTGGTAGAGCGCGAGCAAATCCATCAGGTCGAGATGGCGGGTATGGTAGCGGCTGATGTAATTGTTCCACTTGAATTCGCGGTCATCCTCGCCCATGTCCCAGTAGCGCGGCGCCTGGATGCCGTGAACCAGTGCGCGATAATGCAGCACCGGCAGGTCGAAGCCGCCGCCGTTCCAGGACACGATCTGCGGGGTGTATTTTTCGATACCTTCAAAAAAGCGGCGAATGATTTCGCCTTCATCGTCTTCGGGGCTGCCCAGCGACCAGATGCGGAAGCTGTCGCGCTCGCGCAAAGCGCAGGAGATTGCCACCACGCGCTGCACATGCAGCTGCAGAAAGTCGTTGCCGCTGGTCTGGCGGCGCTGGTGGAAAGCCAGCTCGGCGACCTGTGCCGGGGAAACCTCGTCGCCCAAGCCGTTCAGTTTGCGCAGTCCCTCAACGTCAGGGACGGTCTCGATATCAAATACCAGTACTGGAGTCACTATTTTTTTACCCAGGCTCCGCCATGGTTCTGGTACCACCATCCCGGCGCAGCCTTCTGCACCCAGCGCTGAGCGAAAGTCGAGTGAATTTCCTCTTCCCATTCGGGATGGCCGTTGGCGCGCGCAATCTCGCGGTACAAGGCCTTGCGATCCTGATTCTCCGCCGCGACCAGACTGCTCACCGCCTGCCGTTGCGCCAGAGGCACCAGGGCGGCATCGCGCATCGCCACCAAGCCGTCACGCGTCAGGCCCACCGCGCCGCTGGCGTAATGGCTCGCCAACTGGCTGTGGCGCGCCTGCATCGCATCTTTCAGGCTACCGATGGCCGGCGTATTGATTTCCAAGTCGGCGGCGGCAAAGGCCAGCACGGGCAACCATAGCAACAGGGCAACCACCCACAAACGAAGATTCTGGCTGTGCATTGTGATCTCCTATTTCTGTTCGTTCGGTTTGGTCGGCGCAGGCGCGTCGCCCGGTTTCTGCAACTGCCAGACCTCGTCGATGATCTTGTCAGCCGCTTTTTCAGCCGCTGCCGCAGGGAAATAAATGTTGATGGTTACGCACGCCGAAACGCTGCCAGCCAACAAAACCGCCACAACCATGGATAATATCTTCATGCGCCTCCTCACCAATCCGAACACCACACCCGCAGACACAAGCAAAATTACTAAAAATTACTGGATAATTGGCTTAACGTTCTTCTGGGTGATTCGTTTCAGCCGCTCCAGCAAGTCATCCCAGCCCACCTGACGATTGTAACCGATTACGCTGATCGCCGGTATGCCGCCGCCCTTCACGATGACATAGCCGTGCGGCGCCGGCTCGACGCCATCCATCAGACACACGCCGTTGCGCAACACGCAGGAAAGTCCGATCCGGTCGTAGCCGAACTGCTCGAAAAATCGCAGGAAACTGCGCTGGATCGCCGCTGCCGCACCAGCGCCGCCCAGGGAAGAAATATTCTGTACCGCGCTTTGGCTGATTTTCCTGGGATAGGTGCCGGGGCTGCTCGCCACGCTGGCATCGAATTTGACCGGACGCCAGTTGGACATTTCTAGCCCAGCCACCCCGATGTCGATACGTCCCTGCATGTTGCCGAAAGAAAAAGTGCGAGTCAGCAGATCGAGGTCGAGATTGCGCATGTCGAGGTTGGCCGACAGACGAGGCGCTCGGCCAAATGGCTCGGACAGCGAGAGATCCTTGACCACCACCGTGCCGTCGAAAATCCTGAACAGCAGTGCGCCGTTTACCTTGAGGTTGTCGCCAGCATAGCTGACTGCGGGAATGATGCCGGACAGCGTGCCGTGCATCGGCGTCATACTCAAAGCCGTACTGAACCGCTCCATCGAAACCGGCGTCAGCCCGCCACTGAAATTCCACTGCCAGGCATCCGCGCTGCGGCTGGCGGAGAAGCCGTCGAGATTGAGTCTGCCATCAAGCAGCGGCACCGAAAAGCTCGGCGCATTGAAACGCCAGCCCTGCATCGTCAACGGTATCCGCGTTTCTCCCAGCGCCAGATGCAGCAGTTCACCACTGGCAAAATGAATCTCCGCCTCGCGCTGCGCCACATTCGACCACGGCACGCGAGCGTCCACGCCATGCAAGGCAAAGCGCTGCTCCTCGTCAACCAGATCGGCAGCGCGTAGATTCAAGTTAAAGTCGGTGGTTGCACCATCGCGGTAGCGCCATACCAGATCGGCTCGGCCCTTGGTTTGCAGTTTGGCGAAAGCGGTTTTTTCCAGGAAGGGCTTGAGCAGCAGCCGGTACAGCCCGTCCAGATCGAGTCCTGTAGATGTCAGATCGAAGTCGGCCAGGCCGCCACCCGCCCTGTTCCAGCCGCCGGAAAGCTGCGCCTTACCCACACCGGCGACCCGCAAATTGCCCTGGCTGACGCGCAGCATGCCGCCCTCCAGGCTGCCCTGACCGGAAAAATGCTGTCCGCCCAGAGGGAAATACAACGGCTGCCAGAATGCTTCGCCGGTTTGCCAGTCCACATCACCGCGCCATTGCCAGCCGGCCTTGTCGCGCAACATGTTCAGCTTCACCGTACCGCCGATTTTCTCGCCGGCATGCAGGCCGCTGGCGTCGGCAAAGGCGAGATCCTTGAGCGTGATATCGGCCACGGCGTTGGCCCTGCCCGCTTGGCCGCCATCCAGACTGATACTGCCGTTCCATGTGCCGGCAGTGGGCTTGACAGAGCCCTGCGGCAGCAAACCGGCCAGCCGTTTGACCTGTCCATTGTCGGCCTCGACCCGGATATTCCAGCCGGACTTGTCCCACTTGGTGCGAACACGCCAGATTTCGTTATGCGGAAAATTCACCGACAGATCCAGCACTTTGGCTTGCGGCTGGTAAACAAAGCGCACCGGCAGCTTTTCCGTCAGTACCAGTTCGCCCTGATCGCAGCGAATCGCGCCGTTATCCAACCGGGTTCTGGTGCATGACAGCCGGACATTGCGCCAAGTCTGATCGCGCAGGGAAAGCTCGCCGATGCGCGCTTCGAAATGGGCAAAATCAACCCC
>NZ_DATKTK010000002.1:0-6479 GCF_035531155.1 Sulfuricella sp.
CGAACTCACCGGCGTGACCATGCGCCTGTGGCCCAGGAGCCGCTGCTGCGATGAAAAAGATATCGAAGATGCCGCCGAGGTCTGCGCCCGTCTGGGGATTCCCTACACGGTGCTGGACTATCGCGAGGCGTTCCGGCGTCAGGTGGTCGATGTGTTTGTCGCCGAATATCAGGCGGGGCGTACGCCCAATCCCTGCGCCCGCTGCAATCAATTTCTGAAGTTTGATGCTCTGCTGGCCGAAGGC
Organism: Sulfuricella sp.; assembly: GCF_035531155.1. Classification (NCBI taxonomy): domain Bacteria; kingdom Pseudomonadati; phylum Pseudomonadota; class Betaproteobacteria; order Nitrosomonadales; family Sulfuricellaceae; genus Sulfuricella; species Sulfuricella sp. Next base: position 245 of record NZ_DATKTK010000002.1, read on the forward strand.
GAAAAGTTGGGCGCCTCGATGCTGGCGACAGGCCATTATGCGCGTCTGGCGGAAACCCCTTCGGGTACTGCTCTGCTGCGTGGCCGTGACGATGCCAAAGATCAATCCTATTTTCTTTTCGCCATCGGCGCGGGGATATTGTCCCGCCTGCGCTTTCCCGTGGGTGGCATGAACAAGGACGAGGTGCGCGCCATGGCCCGTAAGCATGGCCTGCCCGTGGCCGCCAAGCAGGATTCACAGGATATCTGCTTTGTCCCCGACGGCGACTACCGCCGCTTTCTGGAGGATTACGCCGGATTGGATATGGCGCAGGAAGGGGAGATGGTCGACAGCAGCGGGCAGGTTATCGGCCATCATCCGGGTACCTTGCACTTTACCGTCGGACAGCGGCGAGGTCTGGGCGGTGGCAGTGGTCAGCCGCGCTATGTCCTCGCGCTGGACCCAACCCAGAACCGGGTGATTGTCGGCAGTGAGGATGAGCTCTACCGCCGTGCGGCCAGTCTGGCCGAGTGCAGCTGGCTGGCGGATTTATCGCCCGGTGAAAGCCATGCCGTGACCGTAAAATTGCGTTACCGCTCCCGCGCTGAGCCAGCCATGCTGCACCTGTTCCCTGATGCCAGGGCCGAACTCCGCTTCCCCGAGCCGCAACGCGCCGTCACCCCCGGTCAGGCTGCGGTCTGCTATCAGGGTGAGCGCCTGCTGGGCGGGGGCTGGATTCAGTACGCGGGATAGTCCGCGTGCGCGCCTGCATCAGGGTATACCCAATATATGCTGTATTTCCGGTAACATGCTCTGTACGCATTTTTTTCCCTCCGTTATGGCTTCACCGGCACGATAAAACTCCAGTAAGCCAATGTGGGACAGCTTTGGCGAAAGCAGGATATCAGGAGGATCTCCGGCCATGCGACTTTTGGTGATCCTGTCCTGCATAATATTGACCGAGCCGGCGATGGCATCAAACAGGCTGGGTGGTTGCTCCTCATCGCTGGTCGTTGGAAATATCGAGGCGGTATATGCCGTGACCAAATCTGATATTTTCCCCGCAACGCCAGTATCTTGTTTTTCTATGGCTTTGCTATTTTGAAGGTGTTTCCCGACGATATCATCATTTAACGTTACTGCTATAACCATATTGGCACCAAGAGCCCGACAGGCGGAAATGGGAACGGGGTTTACCAGTCCGCCATCTATAAGCCATTTACCATTGTTTTTAACCGCTGGAAAGAGGCCTGGCACTGATATGGAAGCAAAAACGGCCTCCAGGATAGAACCTTTCGTCAACCAAATTTCTCTGCCAGTTTGCAAATCTGTTGCTACTGAGGCATATTTTTTAGCAACAATATCCTCTATTGCTGAATCATCACTTGCCACATATTTTTTGAGAAAATGATGTAGCCGTTCTTTGTTGACAAAACCATTCAGTGACATGTTGATGGCAAAGAATTTGGCGATTTCAAGTTTTGTCAGTGAGCGCACCCATTCTTCCAGCTTCTCAAGATTGTTGGAAACATAGGATGCGCCAACTAATGCGCCTATGGAGGTACCACAAATAATATCCGGTACGATTCCATGATCACTTAGCGCGGTTATCACCCCTATATGTGCCCATCCGCGGGCGGCGCCACTTCCAAGAGCTAAACCAATAGTCATCGTGATCTCGCCTCCCTTGAGTTTTTGATGTCACAAGGCCCAGACTGTACTGTAACGCGCCCGCGAAGTGCGCGATAGGGAAGAAATGCGGATGAGGTCGCCCCTTTCGCGACCGCGGGGTCCTTTCCGCTTCCCAGCCGGCGGTTTTTGTCCTAATCTGGCGAACATTCTATAAAAACAGCCGCCCCGGAGTCGCTATCCATGTCCAATCCCGAGCAGGAAGCCCGCCAGACCATCGATCAGCTTCTGGGTGCTGCGGGCTGGCATATTTGTGATGCGGATGCGGTCAATATCCGTGCAGCGCGCTAGGAAGCGTTCGTGATGGATAGCAAAGAGAAGAAAAAACTAAGCGAGTCCGACATCTGCGACCTATTCATCACGCCCGCGATCAATAAAGCTGGCTGGGAACCAATGACGCAGATTCGTCGCGAGGTGACGCTTACGCCCGGCCCGGTCGTCGTGCGCGGCAACATGTCCTCGCGCAACAAGAAGAAAAAGAAATTCGCCGACTACGTTCTGTCCTGGGAGCCGGGCGTACCCGTCGCCGTGGTTGAGGCCAAAGACAATAATCACATCGTCAGCCACGGCATCCAGCAGGCGCTCGGCTATGCGGAAATCCTCGATGTGCCGAGCGCCCTCAGTTCAAACGGCGATGCCTTTGCTTCCCATAACAAAGCTTCCGCCGCTGGCGAAAACATCGAGACAGAGTTTCCGCTCGAATCCTTCCCTACACCTCAGGACTTGTGGAAGCGCTACAAATCCTATCGCGGCATCGAAGATGAAGCAGAAAAACTGGTCGTGCAGCCTTACCACCTGGATGTGTCGGGCAAGGAGCCCCGCTACTACCAGGTGGAGGCGATCAACCGTGCCGTCGAAGCCGTGGCCGGCGGCAAGAAACGCGTGCTGCTCGTCATGGCTACGGGCACCGGCAAGACCTACACGACATTTCAAATTATCTGGCGCTTGTGGAAAGCGGGTGAGGTCACGCGCATCCTGTTCCTTGCGGACCGGAACATCCTCGTCGACCAGACCCTCGTCAATGACTTCAAGCCCTTCGGCTCGGTCATGACCAAGATCAAGAACCGCAAGATCGACCCGTCATACGAAATCTATCTCGGCCTGTATCAGGCCATCACCGGCCCGGACGAAGAAGATAAGATTTTCAAACACGTCTCGCGCGATTTCTTCGACATGATCGTCATCGACGAATGCCATCGCGGCAGCGCGGCGGACGATTCCGCCTGGCGCGAAATCCTCGAATACTTCAACAACGCCGTTCAGCTCGGTCTCACCGCTACGCCCAAGGAAACCAAGTACGTCTCAAGCAGCACCTACTTTGGCGAGCCGGTTTACACCTACAGCCTCAAGCAGGGGATCGAAGATGGCTTTCTCGCGCCCTACAAGGTCGTGCGCATCGACATAGACAAGGACATCGAAGGCTGGACGCCGCCGCCAGGCATGACGGACGATCTGGGGCAGGCAATCGAGCAGCGCGAGTACAACCAGAAAGACATGGATCGCATTCTGGTGCTCAATCAGCGCACCAAGTTGGTTGCCAGGCGCATCATGAAATATCTCAATGCGACCGACCCGTTTTCCAAGACCATCGTTTTTTGCGAAGACGTCGACCACGCCGAACGCATGCGTGTGGCACTGGTGAATGCGGCAGGCCAGCTTGCGCTGGATAATCCGAAATACATCATGCGCATCACCGGCGACAGCGTCGAGGGCAAGGCCGAGCTGGACAACTTCATCGACCCGGAGAGCAAGTTCCCGGTTATCGCGACCACCTCGGAATTGCTGACCACGGGCGTTGATACCAAAACCTGCAAGCTCATCGTGCTGGACAAAACCATTGCCTCGATGTCCAGCTTCAAGCAGATCATCGGGCGCGGCACCCGCATCGACGAAGAAAACAACAAGTGGTTCTTCACCATCATGGACTTCAAGAAGGCCACCGAGTTGTTCCGCGATCTGGACTTCGACGGCGAAGCAGTGGTGATCTACGAACCGGGTGATGACGACGACCCCGTGCCGCCCGATCCGGAGCCCGGCGAAGGGGACGACGAGGGCGATGGCGGTGTCGACGAAACACCCGGCGTTTACAAAGTCCGCGTCAGCGGGGTAGATGTAAATATCATCGCCGAGCGCGTTGAATACATCGGGCCGGACGGTAAATTGATCATGGAGTCCTACAAAGACTTCAGCCGCAAGCAGATTCAGAAAGAATTCACCTCGCTGGATGACTTCCTCAATCGCTGGAACAGCGCCGCGAAAAAGCAGGCCCTCATTGACGAGCTGGAAGAACACGGCATCGTTCTGGACAACCTTGCCACGGAAATCGGCAAGGACTACGGCGACTTCGACCTGATCTGCCACATCGCCTGGGGCCAGCCCCCGCTCACCCGCAAGGAGCGCGTCAACAAGGTCAAGAAGCGCAACTACTTCACCAAATACGGCGAACAGGCCCGTGCCGTGCTCACCGCGCTGCTCGACAAATATGCCGACGAAGGTATCGCCACACTGGAAAGCGCCAAGGTGCTGCGCCTCGATCCTTTCAAGACCATAGGCACGCCCGTGGAAATCATCAACACCATCTTCGGCGGCAAGGAAAAGTTCGAAACCGCCATCCAGGAACTGGAACAAGAGCTGTTTAAGAAGGAAGAATCTGCATGAGTAATCCAAATGAGTAACGTCAGCGGCGTCATCAAATCCATCCAGGACATCATGCGCAAGGATGTCGGCGTCGACGGCGACGCCCAGCGCATCAGTCAATTGGTATGGATGTTTTTCCTGAAAATTTTCGATGACCGCGAAGCCGAACTGGAGCTGCTGGAAGACGACTACAAATCTCCACTGCCCGAGCACTTGCGCTGGTGCGCATGGGCCACCAACCCCGAAGGCATGACCGGCGATGCGCTGGCCGATTTCGTTAACGTGCAACTGTTCCCCTACCTGAAAGAAAAGCTGCCCACGGCAGGTGCGCAGGGCAAGCGCGCCCAGGTCGTACGCAGCGTGTTTGAAGACGCCTACAACTACATGAAGTCCGGCACCCTGATGCGCCAGGTCATCAACAAGATTTGCGAGATCGACTTCAACAACAGCGGCGACCGCCACACCTTCGGCAGCATCTACGAACAAATCCTGCGCGACCTGCAAAGCGCCGGCAACGCGGGCGAGTTCTACACCCCGCGCGCCGTCACCCGCTTCATCGTCAACCGCGTCGATCCCAGGCTGGAAGAAACCGTGCTCGACCCCGCCTGCGGCACCGGCGGCTTTCTCACCTGCGCCATCGACCACAAACGCGAGCATTACATCAAAACCCGTGAAGACGAAGAAACGCTGGTAAACACCATTCGGGGCTTTGAAAAGAAGGCGCTGCCGCACATGCTGGCTGTCACCAACATGATCCTGCACGGCATCGACACCCCCACCCACATCAGGCACGACAACACCCTGAGCCGCCCCTACAAGGACTACGGCAACGCCGACCGCGTCAACGTCATCATCACCAACCCGCCCTTCGGCGGCATGGAAGAAGACGGCATCGAAAACAACTTCCCGGCCCACTTGCGCACCCGCGAAACGGCGGACCTGTTCATGGCCCTCGTCATCAAGCTGCTCAAGGATCAAGGCCGCGCCGCCATCGTCCTGCCAGATGGCTTCCTGTTTGGCGAAGGCATGAAGACCCGCCTCAAACAAATCCTGCTGGAAGAATGCAACCTGCACACCATCGTGCGCCTGCCCAACGGCGTGTTCGCGCCCTACACCGGCATCAAGACCAACCTGCTGTTCTTCACCAAGGGCAAACCCACCGAGCACGTCTGGTACTACGAGCACCCCTACCCGAATGGCGTGAAGAGCTACAACAAGACCAAGCCCATGCGCTTCGAGGAATTCGAAACCGAAATCAACTGGTGGGGCGACGAGGCGGACGGCTTCAAGACGCGCGTGCAGACCGAGCAGGCCTGGAAAGTCCCAGTCGCCGACATCGTCGCCCGCAACTACAACCTCGACATCAAGAACCCCCACGTCGGTGAACAGATCAGCCACGACCCGGACGAACTGCTGGCCCAATACCAGCGGCTCATGAACGAGGTCGCCGACATCCGCGGCGCGCTCAAGCGTGAACTGGCGGCAGCCCTGGGCAGGTGACCACCATGAGCGACGTTGTCATCTACGAGGCCGAGGGCGGCCAATCCCAGCTGCGGGTGCGGCTGGACCACGAAACCGTGTGGTTGACCCAAGAGCAGATGGCAAGCCTGTTCGGACGCGAACGGTCGGTGGTGACCAAACACATCCGCAATATCTTCCAGGAAGGCGAACTGGCCGAGGATTCAGTGTGTGCAAAATTTGCACTTACTGCCGCCGACGGCAAAACCTACGACACCGCCCACTACAACCTCGACGTCATCATCTCCGTCGGCTACCGGGTCAAGTCCCGCCAGGGCACCCGCTTCCGCCAGTGGGCCACGGGCGTGCTGCGCCAGCACATCGTCTCCGGCTACACGGTCAACGAACAACGGCTGCGCGAGGAGGGCGTCAAGCTGCGGGAGATGCAGCGCACCGTGGCCCTGCTGGCCCG
>NZ_DATKTK010000003.1:0-187444 GCF_035531155.1 Sulfuricella sp.
GATCACTCCGATGCCAAGCTTCAAGATGCGCTCGCCAGAATGCCTGCCCATGCCTCTTCGCCATCTGGAGTCCCTCCGAAAAAGCACCCAGAATGCACGGGATTAGCGGGAAACTACAGGTGGAGCGGCTGGCCGCTTACAGTCTTGTTATCGAATGAGCAGTTAGCGCCTCACGATTGCCTCATTTCTCAACATAGGAAACAGTTCCACTCTTTCAACCACCCACAGGCACAGCCTCTGAAACTGGTTGTGGCTGATCAGGCGTGCTTGGGCTGATCTTTCACCCATGTAGGGGAGGATTTATCCCCGTAGGGCTTTGGCATGATAGGCCAAGTGTTCGCCAATGAATGTGGCAATGAAATGGTAGCTGTGATCATAGCCTTCCTGCATGCGCAGCGTGATGGACCCGCCCTGCTCTTCATAGGCCGCCTGCAGATCCTGCGGGAACAGTTGTTCGGCCAGGAACTGATCATTGGTGCCCTGATCAATTAATACCAGCATGGCAGTGTGCCCGGCCTTGATCAGTTCGGTTGCATCGTAGGCCTTCCACTGTTCTTTATCATCACCCAGATAAGCGCCGAAACACCCCTCACCCCATGGAGATTTCACTGGATGACAGATGGGTGAAAAGGCGGAAACGGAACGGTAGGCGCCTTTTTCCTTCAATGCGCAGATCAATGCGCCGTGACCACCCATGGAATGACCGCTGATGGATTTGATGCCAGGCAGCACCGGCAAATGGGCCTCGATCAATGCCGGCAACTCTGCAGTGACGTAGTCATACATCTGGTAATGCGTTGACCAAGGCGCCTGGGTGGCATTGACATAAAAGCCAGCGCCCTTGCCCAGATCGTAACGATCCGGTTCGTCGGCCACGTCATCGCCGCGGGGACTGGTGTCCGGCATGATCAACGCCAGCCCAAGTTCGGCGGCATAACGTTGCGCGCCGGCCTTGGTGCGGAAATTATCATCGGTGCAGGTCAGGCCCGACAGCCAATAGACGGCGGGGACTTTTTCCGTTTCTGCCTGTGGCGGCAGATAAACGGAAAAAGTCATGGTGCAATGACAGCTGGTGGACTGATGCTCATAGCGGTTCAGCCATCCGCCGAACTCTTTGATGCTTTCGATTTTCTTCATTTTTTTCAACCGTCTTAGAAGATGATCACGGAGCGAATGCTTTCGCCGCTATGCATCAAATCAAATGCCCGGTTGATATCCTCGAGCGGCATGGTGTGGGTGACCATCTTGTCCAGCTCAATTTCGCCGCTCATATAACGATCCACGTAGCCGGGCAGTTCCGTCCGTCCCTTGACGCCGCCGAATGCGCTGCCCTTCCAGGTACGGCCTGTGACCAGTTGGAACGGACGGGTGCAGATTTCCTTACCGGCACCGGCGACCCCGATGACGGTGGAGACGCCCCAGCCCATGTGGGTGCATTCCAGTGCTTCACGCATCACGTGCACATTGCCGATACACTCGAAGGAATAGTCGACGCCGCCATGGGTCATTTCAACAATGGCTTCAGTAACACTGCCGCTCAATTCCTTGGGGTTGACGAAATCCGTCGCGCCCAGCGCCTTGGCTATAGCCCATTTGTCCGGGTTAATGTCCACGGCAATGATGCGTTTCGCCTTGGCCATCACGGCACCCTGAATACAGGACAGTCCTATACCGCCCAGGCCGAAGACCGCTACCGTTGAGCCGGGTTCCACCTTGGCCGTGTTGATGACCGCGCCGATGCCGGTAGTGACACCACAGCCCAGCAGGCAGACCTTATCCAGCGGGGCCGCTTTATTGATTTTTGCCAAGGCAATTTCAGGCACCACGGTATATTCGGAAAACGTGGAGCAGCCCATGTAGTGGTAAATGGGCTTCCCATTCATGGAAAAACGTCGCGTTCCGTCGGGCATGTAGCCGGTCCACACGGTGGATGCAATGGATTGACACAGGTTGGTTTTGGGGGAATGGCAATATTCACATTCGCCGCATTCGGGAATGTACAGGGGTATCACATGATCACCCGGTTTCAGACCCTTGACGCCGGGGCCGCACTCCATCACTTCGCAGCCGCCCTCGTGGCCCAGCACTACAGGGAAAACGCCTTCGGGGTCATCGCCGGACAGGGTAAACGCATCCGTATGGCAGACACCCGATGCGATGACTTTGAGTAACACCTCGCCTTCCTTCGGGCCTTCCACGTCTATCATTTCGATCGACAGGGGCTTTTTCGCTTCCCATGCAACAGCTGCTTTTGCTTTCATCAGGTACGTCCTTAAATAGTAAAAATATATTCTTAACGGTATCACTTTATTTATATTGATTGTCTGCCACAGGTCTTTCGCTGCCTGGCATACGTAGATGGTGAAAACCAATGGATTGGGCACGATGCCGGCGTTCGGGTTTACGGATGGCGTCGGGTCAGGCTGCCATTTCGTACACTTGCTGTGAACGCGCGATGTCTAAATCCTGATGCTCGCCGAGCGCGACCATGCCATGCCGCTCCAGTTGTGCCATCAGCGCCGATATCGCCTCGGTGCCGATTCCATAGTCCGAGAGGCGGGTCGGCACCTGCAGCGATTCGAAGAACTGCCGGGTGTGCTCGATGGCTTGATTGATGCGCGCTTCTGCGTTGCCTTCGCGCAAACCCCATATACGATCTGCGTATTGCAGCAGTTTCTCGCGTTTTTCTTCACGGCAGACTTGCAGCATGGCGGGCAGTAGCACGGCCAGTGTCTGGGCGTGGTCAAGTCCGTGTAACGCGGTGAGTTCGTGCCCGAGCATATGGGTCGCCCAATCCTGAGGCACACCAGCACCGATCAACCCGTTGAGTGCCAGCGTTGCCGTCCACATCAGGTTGGCGCGTACTGCGTAATTTTCCGGCTCCTGCAATGCTCTGGGTCCTTCTTCGATCAGTGTCAGCAGCAGACCTTCGGCAAAGCGATCCTGCACCTTGGCGTCAGCCGGGTAGGTGAGGTACTGCTCGGTGACATGAACGAAAGCATCCACCACGCCGTTGGCTACCTGACGCGGCGGCAGGGTAAAAGTCTTGCTTGGGTCGAGCACCGAAAAGAGCGGAAAGACCACAGGGCTAGAAAAGGCCAGCTTGTCACTGCTCGCGCGTCGGGACACCACCGCAAAGTTGTTCATCTCAGAGCCGGTCGCGGGGAGCGTGAGTACGCTGCCGAACGGGATCGCTCTTTCGATCGCAGCGCCCTTGGCGAGGATATCCCACGGGTCGCCAGAAAAGGGGATGGCGGCAGCGATGAACTTGGTGCCGTCGATCACCGAGCCGCCGCCGACGGCAAGCAGGAAATCGATCTGCTCACGGCGCGCGAGTTCAATGGCCTGCATCAGCGTTTCGTAGGTTGGGTTGGGCTCAATGCCGGCGAACTCGAAAACGGTGAAGTCTTTCAATGCGGACTTCACTTCGGCCAGCGTGCCGGTCTTGACGACGCTGCCACCGCCATAGGTGACCAATACACGGGCGCCGGTCGGGATCTCGCGAGAAATATCGGCAATGCGCCCTTGGCCAAAGAGAATTCGGGTCGGGTTGTGGAGAGTGAAGTTTTGCATGAATTTGTCCTTGTAGTTTATGCGGCCTCAGTTGCTGCGCCGTTTGCCGTGTGCGTCGCGATGAAATCCATCAGCGCCGGTGATAAACAATCGTAAGAGGGCAGGCCGAGTTCTGCCAATCTTTCCCTGACTGCACCCATATTATCCGGGCTCGCACCTGATTCTATAATTGAAGAAACGAATGCTGCGAATTGTGGCGCTGCCCAGCCATCTTCGTTTGATAGCTCGGTATGAATAAAATCGAGCCCGTAAAATGGATGTGCAGTATTTTCGATGCGGCCATACATGTGCACACCGCACTCTTTACAAGCATAGCGTTGCAGCATTTCCTTAGCATTTACGATTGCCAGCTTGTCCTCATTTGCTAAGATACTGACGTTATCACGCGGTACCACCGCAATCTGCGAGAATAGCGCGCCTTCCGGTTTCCAGCACTGCGTACATCCACATATGTGATTGTGCGCAGACTGCCCCTTGATCGCGACCTCAACCTTGTGCGCCGGGCAGGCGCAGAAAAGCGTCCCGCCGGGAAAAGCATCCGCCGCAGACTGTATTCCCTTATCAACTGCCGGATGTATATTGACTGCATTATTCATGAAACGACTCCTTGGTTTTAAATTATTTGTAAATAAACGGGATGTGTAATGCCGTATATTTAAAAGAAGTATTCTACTATCTGAAAAAGGCGGGAAAGGAGAGCAGGGTGGATTCTGGCTGTAAATGCCGCAACGTTGTCCGTATTTGCGTCCAATTGCTCTCGGCATCTGTTTTTTTCATTCGCGATGGCAACAGCGCGCATCGACTGAGAGATCGCGCACACCCGGAAATTATTAAAATTGTTGCAGGTATCGGCTACTCATCCATGCAGCAACTCACCCGCATTGTTTTCAGCGAACTGAAAATAGCCCTGTCTTTCGTGAAGAGCTTTACAAGTAACGAGGGTTTGAGCATCGTGGTCGAGTCGAGCATCGGTAGCTTTTGATTAACTGATGAATACTGAACGGTAGGTTGGATTGATATTAACCAACTTCCGATTTTCGGCTGCTGTTCTTGGCGAATAATAGGAAGACCTGGATAATTATCTAAATGAAAAGCGGTTTCCGGCAGTGTAATATCGTGGCTAGCCATCTGCTGCTGTGTGATTCATTAAGTACACAAAATTTCTGACATGCTCACAACGTATTTAAACCGAAGTGGTGATTGTTCACCAATTATTTACAGCAGGTTACGGACTTAATCTATATGGCAATGACATGAGTCAATATAAGCTACATACCGTGGATATCATTGTATATCCGGGCTTTAAGGCTTTGGAAGCGATAGGGCCATTGAAGGTTCTTGACTATACCAACAGTTGCTTGCGTAAACGCAACCTTGCAGGCGGATATGAGATTGCTATTGTCTCAACAAAAATTGGCATGATCCCATCGGATACTCTGATGTCACTGCAAGCGACCAAGGCGATCAGCATTTTTGCATTGCCGGATCTCGCCCTGATTGTCGGTTCGCCCGATATTGAGCAAGCACTGAAAGATTCCCCAGAAATTGTCGAATGGGTTAAAAACGCCGCACCCAGAATCAATCGGCTGGCAGCATTATGTACAGGAAGTTTCTTTTTGGCCGAAGGCGGGGCACTCAATGGCAGGCGTGCCACAACGCACTGGAATTTTGCGGAACTTTTGCGAAAAAGATATCCCCGGGTGCAAGTGGATGCCGATGCAATCTTTATCCGCGAGGGGAATATCTGGACCTCTGCCGGTGTGACTGCCGGAATGGATTTGGCATTGGCGATAGTGGAAGAGGATTTTGGCCGTGAAATAGCGCTCGAAGTGGCTCGCGACCTGGTGATCTACCTGAAAAGGCCGGGCGGTCAATCCCAGTTTAGCGTCCATCTTTCCAGTCAGCTGACGACCAATCCAACCATACGCGAATTACAAAACTGGATTATGCTGCACTTGGACGAAGACCTGAATGTCACCAAGCTGGCGGCCAGACTGGCGATGAGCGAAAGGAATTTCGCCAGAGTGTTTCATCGGGAAACAACCGAAAGCCCGGCAGATTTTATAGAAAGAGCGCGATTTGAAGTTGCCCGGCGTCTGCTTGAGGAAAACAAATCTCCGTTGAAAGTGATTGCCTTGAAGACGGGCTTCCGAACTGAAGAAAAAATGCGTCGTGTATTCCAGAAAAAAATAGGTGTAACCCCGAAGGTATATCGCGAGCGATTTTCAACTGCTTTGTGAGCATCAGTTACTGTAGGGCGCCGTTTGCCGTGTGCGTCGCGATGAAATCGATCAGCGATGGGGACAAGCAATCGTAAGAGGGTAACCATTCTAGCCAGACCTTCGCAAGCGCGCTTCGCCCGCTTGCGAAGTCGCTCAATGGCATCGTTGAAGGTCCGCTTTCCAAAAGACGTGAGTGTCCGCAAGGGGTCGAAGGCGGCCGACCAGCTTTTCTGGATGCGGTCATTCAAGTTGGTTTCCGCGAAGATTTCCCAATAAATATTGGAAATGACCGGTGTTGGATTTGGAGCAGTCATTCCCCTGCGCCAATTTTCAAGCCTCGCTGACCGGCTCCTTTGGCCGAGAACCTGACATAGCAGACTGCTCCATTTAGGTTCTCTGCCTGATCGAGAGCAGCCGATTACCGGACCGACACGGGAGTGGGCATTGCTTCCATTGGCGGCGTACCCAAGAAGATCAGACCAAATTGGAATTCATCGCGCTTGGCCGAACCGCTCGCACAGGCCCTTCACAGCCTCGCGCTCGCCGCGAATGCGCAAGAACGCGCCCTCACCGTCGGCGCGCTCCTTCAGCACCTCACAACTCGCGAAGATTTCGCCACGCAGTTGCTGTGCCGACCAGGGCAGGAAAAGCTCGGCCTCAACGAGACCTTGCCGGAAAAACGCGACTATCGCCTCGCGTAGTTTTGCAACGTCACCAGTGCGGCGTGCGCTCATCACAATGCAATCGGGGTACTGCGCGCGTAGCGCCGCTTCGCGTTCGGCTTGCGCTGCTGCGTCGCCGACGTGGTCGATCTTGTTGAAGACGCGGATGCGCGGCACGTCCTTCGCACCGATCTCGTCAAGCACCTTGTCGGTGACCTCGAGCTGCCGTTCGAACCCTGGATCACTTGCATCGATGACGTGGAGCAGCAGCGACGCTTCAAGCGCCTCCTCTAGCGTCGATTTGAACGAGGCGACGAGTCCGTGCGGCAGGTTCTTGATGAAGCCGACCGTGTCGCTGACGAGCACGCGCGGCCTGCTCTCGGGCTGGAGGGCGCGCACGGTGGTGTCGAGCGTGGCGAAGAGTTTGTTTTCGACCAGCACCTCGCTGCCGGTGAGGGCGCGCATCAGGGTGGACTTGCCCGCGTTCGTGTAGCCGACGAGCGCCACGTTGGCGATTCCCTGGCGCTCCTGCCGCCGCGCGCGCTGCGTCTTGCGCTCAACGTCCATCGCGGAGATCTCCAGCTGCAGTTCGGCGATGCGGTCGCGGATCTTGCGTTTGTCCAGCTCGGTGTGCGACTCGCCGGCGCCGCGGCCGCCGGTGCCGCTACGCTGCCGCCCTTGCGGCCCCGCCAGCTTCGCCGCCTCGCGCAGGCGCGGCGCCATGTAACCGAGGCGCGCGATTTCCACCTGTGCGCGCGCGGCGCGGGAGCTGGCGTGACGGTGGAAGATCTCGAGGATGACCATGGTGCGGTCCATCACCTCGCAGCCGACCTCGATTTCGAGGTTGCGCGCCTGAGACGGCGAGATCTCGTGATCGACGAAGACGACGTCGATCTTGCCGGCGTTGGGGTCGGCGGCGGCCTGTGGTGTTCTTTCCAGCTCGACGGGCTCGGGTTTGTTGTCCACGAAGGAGCGTATCTCCTGCCGCTTTCCGGCGCCCAGGTAGGCCGTCGAGTCGAAGCTGGAGCGCTTCTGCGTGAATGTGGCTGTGATCTCGAAACCCAGTGTCTTTGCCAGATCGCGCAGCTCGGCCAGCGATGCCTCGAACTCGACGTCGCTCACGTTCGGCAGTTGCACGGCCGCCACGACGGCGTATTTGGGCTTCTCTTTGACTTCTTTTCGCATTCGGGGATTGCTTCTCTTGAGTGGGCGAAGCCGGATAGTATAGTACCTGCCAATGCAATAGTCGCCGGCATTGACCATGCACAGCCCCCCACGCCCAAGCCTTCGGCCCGTCTCGAGCTCGGCATTCAAAAACGGCCTATGATCGTTTCGGGTCCGACGCGCGACTACGCAATATTCGATAGCGGACGTTCAAATCGAGTAGCTCTTGGTTACATCGAATGACCGCAAAGGCCCGAAAAGGACTCATTCGTGGTGCAGCGCTCGACTGACGCTTTCTCGGCCTAAGCGGACCGTCACGATCTTCAGAAAAGGCACTCGGTCCCGTCTGCGGGAATGACCGCTTTCAATATTTCCGAATCGTCCCTTTCGACCCTAAGCCGCCTGATTGCATTCGCATGGCCAATGACCGCTTTCCCTACCGAGGAGCTAGTCGGGACGCCCGGTACCAGTGACCGTTCCTCCTACAATTGCGGTCAGTCGCAATCTTCTGGGCTGAAAATCAGCGTTTTCGATTCGGGCGACTGCTTCTCAAAAAGCTGATCGGCGCAGGCGCTGTAATCGTGGGCATCATCGTCCTGCTGGTCGCGCTGGGTATTTTGTCCTGATGGAAGCCTGTGCAGCGGCATTCTTATCCCATCGCCCGCGCCTCATTTTGTAGCTTTCCGGGGGGGGGGGAGAACGAACGACTGCTCAGGGTCCAGACCGTGTCTGGTACCAGTAGTGCAAACCGCAGCCCATCATTGATGGCACACCTTGTGCAACCCCTCACACTTGGCATTCCCAGCATATTCTGCGGATTTAGATGTTCTTGTTGCGTGGCTGGAAAGTGCGCTCTGATGAGTCCAGCCCTGTTCGGTCAGCCATAACGTGGCATTTCGGATGCCCACTGGTACGGTCGAATGAGTTGCCTAGATGAAACGCATGCAGATTCTCCAGGATGTCTGGCCCTCCAGCCGAAACGTTGTCAATCTTCCACCCGAAATCGGAATTTTGATGTCCATATTGGTTTCGGCTTATCCATGCGCCACATTCATCTTCACGCCAGAGGCCCGAATCCACGTCGAAATTACCCCTTGCTTTCTCCCAAACCTGTTGTACCAGTTCTTCGCTAAACTTCATGAACATTCTCCATAGTCCAAAATGCGCGACACGGCCAGCGTTCTCACCTTTCCTGAGTCAGGACGATCCTTATTGATTAAAGCAGGCTGCAGGGGAAATGCAAACTTTTTCCAGTAGCGGCCTGATGCTGGGGTCAGTAAATTTGCAGGGGGCGTTGCTGAGCGTGAAGGAACCAGCGGTCAAGCACCACGTGCCGGGTGCACCATGCATTGCTTAGCAGCTTGCCGCCGATGAATCGCTGTAGCTGCTGCGGCAATCTGCTCGCGTCCGCAGATTGGGCAGGGCCGAAGCGTTCCTGCAGGCGCTGTGGGTAAGGTGCAAGACGCGCTTGCCGGTAATCGCCGTCTGCTTCGATAATCGTCTCCGCCGCCAGCAGGGTGGATTCCACCGCCGGGCGAATGCCTTCGCCGCTTTGCGGGTAGGCCAAACCCGCCGCATCGCCGATTAGCAGCACCCCATTGTCCATGGGCTTGCGTGCGCTGTGACCGTGAAGCAAATAGGTGTGCCCGCGGAATCCGTTCGGGATGTCGGCAGGAAACTTGCCGCGTCGTTTCAAGAAATCGAGGAAAGCCGCCAAGTGCTCCGATAGTTGGTGGCTCTCATTCCGCCCTAGACCGACGTTGAGATAGCCGCCCTTGCGGAAGCACCACCCATACCCCTTGAGATCCTGGCAGAAAAATAGCTCCGGGGTGTGCGGCAGCACTCGGCATGCTTTCGCTTGTGCGGCATCAAGTGGGAATTCGGCCTCCTGTGCCACGACGAGAGACTGTTGCGCGCCGAGTTGCGCGCCGAGTTGCGCGCCGAGAAACCGCGCCACTGGGCAGGAATGCCCCCCGGCGCCGACCAGTAGTGAGGTCTGAATTTTGCCATTGGCGATGCGATAGTCCCAGTTCGACCCTGAGCCGTCACATGACATCGGTAAGCCGACTGACCGCTTTCGCTACCGAGGAGCTAGTCAGGACGCCCGGCACCGGTGACCGCTCCTCCTCCAATTGCGGTCAGTCGCAATCTGCCAGGGAGAAAATCAGCGTTTCCGTTTCGAGCGACTGCTTCTCAAAATGCTGATCGGCAGCAGGCGACCCACAAGCGACTGTCATGGACTGGTCGTCGAAGGTCTGTTCAGCGGCTTAAAGTGGTCATCCAGTTCCAGTTTGCCTAGCAGACTATCCGCCACTGAATGGTGCCTGAACCAATCGCCAGATTGCATTATTCCATTTCGTTACCTAATATTTCATAGTGGCCGAGATGTTTTTTTGACAACTCACATCGTGCCAGCAATAGCCACCCACCTCCATCCCGTTCAGCAGCTAATTCCGCTCAGTCAGGGATTTTTGCAAGAAGCTCAATTAACAGGGAGACAATATGATCTACGCTGCCCCCGGCACAGCTGGTGCCAAGATCGCCTACAAGGCCCACTATGACAACTTCATCGGTGGCAAGTGGGTCGCCCCGGTCAAGGGTGAATACTTCGATGTTATCTCCCCGATCAACGGCAAGCCCTATACCAAGGCTGCGCGCTCCGGTGCGGAAGACATCGAGCTTGCGCTTGATGCAGCTCACGCGGCTGCCGACAAGTGGGGGAAAACATCTCCCGCTGAACGCTCTAACCTGATGCTGAAGATCGCCGACCGCATCGAAGCTAACCTTGAACTGCTCGCCTACGCCGAGACGGTCGACAACGGCAAACCGATCCGCGAAACACTGAATGCTGACATTCCGCTCACCATCGACCACTTTCGCTACTTCGCCGGCTGCTTGCGAGCGCAGGAAGGCGGCATTTCCGACATCGACGAGACCACTGTCGCTTACCACTTTCACGAGCCTCTCGGCGTGGTCGGCCAGATCATCCCGTGGAACTTCCCGATCCTGATGGCCGCATGGAAGTTGGCTCCAGCAATCGGTGGCGGCAATTGTGTTGTTCTGAAGCCAGCTTCGGAGACTCCGATTAGCATCCTGATCTTGGCTGAACTGATTGCCGATGTGCTGCCCCCTGGCGTGCTCAACATTGTCAACGGCCACGGTCGCGAAGCTGGCTATCCGCTCGCTACCAGCAAGCGTATCGCCAAGATCGCCTTCACCGGCTCGACCAGCACGGGTCGTGTTATCGCGCAAGCTGCCGCCAATAACCTGATACCGGCTACGCTGGAGTTGGGCGGCAAATCGCCCAATATTTTCTTCGCCGACATCGCTCGCGCTGATGATGGCTTTTTTGACAAGGCGATCGAAGGCCTCGTGTTATTCGCTTTCAACAAAGGAGAGGTGTGTACCTGCCCCTCGCGCGCACTGATTCAAGAATCCGTTTACGACAAATTCATGGAGCGCTGCCTCCAACGCGTCAAGGCAATCAAGCAAGGCAACCCGCTGGATACCGAAACGATGGTCGGTGCTCAAAACTCGGAAGAGCAGATGACAAAAATCATGTCTTACCTCGATATTGGTAAGCAAGAGGGTGCACAGTTGCTGATCGGAGGCGATCGTGCCCAAGTCAGCGCCGATCTGAAAGGCGGTTACTACGTCCAGCCGACCATGTTAAAGGGTCACAACAAAATGCGCATCTTCCAGGAAGAGATCTTTGGCCCGGTGCTCGCGGTGACTACCTTCAAGGATGAGGCAGATGCTCTAGCTATTGCCAACGATACTTTGTATGGCCTCGGTGCCGGCGTGTGGAGTCGCGATGGCAATGTCGCCTACCGCATGGGTCGCGCCATCAAGGCGGGGCGTGTGTGGACCAACTGCTACCACGCTTACCCGGCCCACGCCGCCTTCGGCGGCTACAAGGAATCGGGTATCGGACGCGAAACGCATAAGATGATGCTCGACCACTACCAGCAAACCAAGAATCTGTTGGTCAGCTACAGCGAGCAGAAACTCGGCTTCTTCTGATCACACCATTCTTTTCTGGTCACTTTCGGGCGACTCTTTATGGGGCGGGTAACCGCCCCATATGTATTGGAGATGGAAATCATGGTTAAAAAAGTGATTGCCACAGATGCGGCTCTGGAACTCATCGAGTTACTGAAAAAGAAACACGGCCCTCTGATGTTTCACCAGTCCGGAGGCTGCTGCGATAACAGCGCAGCCAACTGCTACCTGCCTGGCGACCTTACCATCGGGGCTGGTGACGTTTATCTTGGAGAAATCGGTGGCTGCCATTTTTATATTGGCAAGGCGCAGTATGAATCCTGGAAACACACACAGCTGATCATCGATGTGATCGATGGGCACGGCGGTACGTTTTCGCTGGAGGGGTCGGAGGGTAAGGCATTCCACACCCGTTCACGGGTGTTTACTGAGGCCGAGTTGTCCGAATTGCAGGCTGAACAAAAGCACCCGTGATGGTACCCTTAGTTCCCCTAAGGTACCCGTGCGCGCTTCGTCAAGTTGATGCTCGGATTGGCAAGTCCGGGGCCAACTCACGAAACGAGGAAAATCGTATGTTAAGCCGTTTGTATGTACTGATGGTTCGCGGAAATGCCCCTTCCCGCGAAATTTTAACTTCCGCTAACAAGTAGCAAGCAGACCTTCGACCGCGGATACTTGACCGTCCGGTGTTGGCACGGTCCGGAAGTAGTCGGCAAATCCCAATTGCAGACGGTTGCGAAAATTCATGGTTTGACCTCTGACTGCTTTGCGGCTCAATGCTCACTGAGTGCTCCGTGCCAGTTCCGGACATTCACGGATCACTAGCCAATGGCTGTTTGTACTAGCAAAGCGGTCGTTCAGCGTAGCGCAATAATGCCAGTTTTTACGGTTTTTTTATGCCGACATGACCATAATTTCCGTGAGTTTTACGTAGTCCCGACTAGACTGCTAATCAAGCAACCTCTTCAGGGAATGCAAAAATGAGCGCCGATTTGCCTGTGCCATCTACCAGTGCCGCCGCTCCAAAAGGATATGGCTGGACGCTGCTTGCCTGCGTGATCACGACCCTCGTCGCCACGCCACTCAGGGAGCACCTCGACCTCACCAACATCGTCATGCTGTTCCTGCTGACGGTGCTGCTGGTCGCGGTGCGCTTCGGCCGTGGGCCGGCGGTGCTGGCGGCATTCCTCAGCGTCGCCCTGTTCGACTTCTTCTTTGTGCCGCCGCGGCTCTCGTTCACGGTCAACGACGTCCAATATCTGGTGACATTTGCCGTCATGCTCGCGGTCGCCTTGATCACCGGCCATCTCGCTGCCGGCCTGCGCCTGCAGGCCGACATCGCCTCTCTCAAGGAGCAGCAAACCAGGGCGCTTTACGAAATGGCGCGAGACCTGGCTGGAGCGCTGACCATCGAGCAGGTTTCCGACATCGTCCGCCGTTTTTTGCATGATGGATTCGCTCTCGATGCGGCACTGCTCCTGCCCGATGAACAAGACAACCTGAAACCGATCGCCCAATTGGATAGCCGGCTTCATATCGAGCAGCGCTTCGCGCTGATCGCCTTCGATCAAGGCGAGCCGGTCGAGGACTACTCGCTGTCGGGGTATGGCTACGGGGCGGGCTACTTCCCGCTCAAGGCGCCGATGAAGGTACGCGGCGTGATCGTCTTCGCCCCCAACAGCCAGAATCCTCACGCAGTGCGGGAGCAAAAACCGCTGCTGGCGACCCTCTCGTCGGTGGTTGCCATTGCCGTAGAGCGTCTGCATTACGTGGAGGTGGCCCAGTCCACCCAGGTGCAGATCGTTTCCGAGCGGCTGCGCAGCTCGATTCTCTCCGCCTTGTCCCACGACCTGCGCACGCCGCTCACCGCCTTGGTGGGGCTGGCCGATTCACTCGCGCTGGCCAGGCCGCCACTTCCCGCTGAGGCCCTGGAAACGGCGGAGGCCATCCGCGAACAAGCGCTGCGTCTCTCCAGCCTGGTCGGAAATCTTTTGGACATGGCCCGCCTCCATGCCGGCCGCGTCACGCTGCGCAAGGAATGGCAATTGATCGAGGAAGTGATCGGGGCGAGCATCCAGATGCTGGGGCGCAGTCTGGCGAACCATCATGTCCGCGTCACGCTATCCAAGGACATGCCCCTGGTGGAGTTCGACGCGGTATTGATCGAGCGAGTATTCTGCAATCTCCTGGAAAATGCGGCCAAATACGCGCCGCCAGGCTCTTTGATCGAAATCGCGGGAAACGTGAAAGGGGAAAGCGTCGAAGTCTCCGTTTGCGACCAGGGGTCAGGCTTTCCTCCGGACAAGCAACACGCGCTGTTCGAGATGTTCGTGCGCGGCGCTCCCGAATCGGCGACCCCCGGCGTCGGGCTCGGGCTGGCGATCTGTCGGGCGATTATCGACGCGCACGGTGGGACGATTCATGCGACGAACAGGCCGGAAGGAGGGGCCTGCGTGACATTTACCTTGCCGAGCGGCACGCCGCCCACCGTTGAAGAGGAGAGCGGAACATGAGTGAAATCTCTCCGAGCGTCGTCGTCGTCGAAGACGAGAAGCAAATTCGCCGCTTCGTCCGTTCCGCGCTGGAGGCCGAAGGCTGCCGCGTGTTCGAGGCGGAAAGCGGCAAGCAGGGGCTGGTCGAGGCCGGCACTCGCAAGCCCGACTTGATCATTCTCGATCTCGGCCTGCCCGATCTGGATGGCGTCGAATTCATCCGCGACCTGCGCGGCTGGTCCGCGGTGCCGATCCTGATCCTGTCGGCGCGCTCCACCGAGAACGACAAGATCGTTGCGCTGGATGCCGGAGCGGACGATTACCTGACCAAACCCTTCGGCGTCGGCGAACTGCTCGCCCGCGTGCGCGCACTCCTGCGGCGGCAAGGCAAAAGCAGCGAGGGCAGCCCCGTGGTCTCGTTTGGCGATGTCCAGGCTGACCTTTCCAAGCGTGTTGTCACACGCAGCGGCGAGCCCGTCCACCTCACGCAAATCGAATACCGCCTGTTCGCCCTCTTGATGGCCAATCCGGGCAAGGTCCTGACCCATCGCCATCTGCTGCGCGAGGTCTGGGGACCGTCTTTCGTCGAGAGCAACCATTACCTGCGGATCTACGTCGGCCATCTGCGCCAGAAGCTAGAAGCCGATCCCGCCCAGCCGAAGTACCTCCTGACCGAGACCGGCGTGGGCTACCGTTTCAAGTCTTAATCCATTCAGAACCCGGAGAACTTATGACCCAACAAGATGCACATCAAGACCGCCGCCTGGCCCCCCTTTCCTTGGCCGCCTTGGGAATCGTTTACGGCGACATCGGCACCAGCCCGCTCTATGCCATCAAGGAAGTATTCGCCGGCGCCCATCCTGTTCCGGTCTCGCCGGATAACGTCCTCGGCATCCTGTCCCTGATCTTCTGGTCGCTGGTGATCGTAGTGTCGATCAAATACGTTGCCTTCATCATGCGTGCCGACAACCGGGGCGAGGGCGGCATCATGGCGCTGATGGCGCTGGCCCTGCACAAAGCCGAGGGCCAGCGCGGGCGGGCGGCGATCATGCTGGCGGGCATCGTCGGCGCAGCACTGTTTTACGGGGACGGTGTGATCACCCCAGCCATTTCGGTGCTCTCCGCCGTCGAGGGACTGGAGGTGGCCACTCCGGCGCTCAAGGCTTACGTGATCCCAGTCACCATTGGGGTGCTGGTCGCCCTGTTCTCCTTCCAGCGCAAAGGCACGGCGGGCATCGGCGCCCTGTTCGGCCCGATCATGTGCCTGTGGTTCGGAACTCTGGCGCTGCTGGGGATCGTCAACATCCTGACCGAGCCGAATGTAGTCAAGTCGCTCAACCCAGCCTATGGCTTTGTTTTTCTCGCATCAAACCCCTGGCTTGGATTCCTCGCGCTGGGCGGGGTAGTACTGGCGCTGACCGGTGCCGAGGCGCTTTATGCAGACATGGGACACTTCGGCCGCAAGCCCATTCAGCTCGCCTGGTTCGGCCTCGTTCTGCCCGCCCTGGTGCTCAATTATTTCGGTCAGGGCGCGCTATTGCTGCATAGCCCGGATGCAGTCCAGAATCCCTTTTACCTGTTGGCGCCCAACTGGGCGCTGTATCCTTTAGTGGCCCTGGCCACGGCGGCCACTGTAATCGCCTCACAGGCAGTGATCTCCGGCGCTTTTTCGATCACCCGGCAGGCGATCCAATTGGGCTATTCGCCGCGCATGGAGGTGCAGCAAACATCGGAGCGGGAGATCGGGCAAATCTATCTGCCGGGAATCAACTGGGCGCTGCTGCTCGCGGTGATCGCCCTGGTTCTGGGTTTCCGCAGCTCTACCAATCTGGGGGCGGCTTACGGCATCGCCGTGACTGGCACGATGGTGATCACCACCATCCTCGCCTTCATCGTCGTGCGCCATCTGTGGGGGTGGGGATGGATTCGGAGCGGGCTGCTGATCTCGTTTTTTCTGGCGATAGATATTGCCTTCTTCGCCGCCAACGCCATCAAAATCGAGGATGGCGGCTGGTTCCCGCTGGTATTCGGCCTGGGCGTGTTCACCCTGATGAGCACCTGGAAACAGGGGCGCAAACTCTTGCGTACCCGCATGGAGAGCGAAGCGATCGCCATCGAACCGTTTATCCGGGGGTTGGATTCTGGCTCGGTGACGCGGGTGCCGCGCACGGCGGTGTTCCTGTCGGGCGATCCCGACGCCGTACCCCATGCCCTGTTGCACAACCTGAAACACAACATGGTGCTGCACGAGCGCATCGCCATCGTGACCGTGCTGGTGGAAGACGTACCCCATGTCCCGGAAATCGACTGGGTCGAGGTGCAGGCACTGCCGAACAATTTCTACCGTGTGATCGTCCGCTACGGTTTCAAGGACGATCCCGACATACCCAAGGCGCTGGAACTCTGCGAGCGATATGGCCTGTCTTTCGATATGATGACCACCTCTTACTTCCTCGGCAGGGAAACGCTGATTCCCCGGCTGGGTTCGGAGATGCCGCTATGGCGCGAGAAGTTGTTTGTTGCCATGTTCCGTAATGCGGGTAGTGCGGCCAGCTTTTTCAAAATCCCACCCAACAGGGTGGTCGAGGTTGGTACTCAGGTGGTGCTTTGAAAATGGTGATGAAGGCGGCTACTGGATCAGCTGCGGCTACGAGGCAATGTTCAGGTTTACTTCACTACAGTGCATTCTACGTCCGGCTGCCGAGGCTGACTTTGATGAGACTGCATATTGAACCCCAAACGCGATTGAACAGTCTCACCCGGACGACCCACTTCCGAAATTCTTCCAGGATCAGAAGGCCGACTGCGAAAGGAAGAACAAAAAGCCAAACTTTCCCCACAATCGGCGCCGTTCCCAAGATGACATTGCCCCAGGGGGTATAGTCGATGAGCAGAATCAGCGCAATCTCCAGTATGACGCCCCAAACAATCAACCGGTTGCTGAAGAGGCCGGTGGAAACTACAGACCTGATGTCACTCCGACACAGGAATACGTTCACGATTTGCATCACAACAATGGCGCTCAGGCAGGCGGTGGTGGCTTGTAGGTAAAGCGGATCATTGGTTGCCAGATTATGGCCGTATTTCCAGCCTGCTCCGTTGAGGACGAAAAAGAAAGCCGCCATGCTTGCGACAGCTTCGATCAGGCCCAGGAACAGGTAGGCGCGCAGCGCCAGAGACCAATCGAACAGCCGCTCGCGCTGCGAGCGGGGAGGTCGCTGCATGGCCTGCGGGTCGGGCCTTTCGATACCAAGTCCGAGGGCGGTGAGCGAGTCGGTTGCCATGTCGATGGATAGAATCTGGACGGGTGTCAATGGGAGCGGAATATTAAACAGCGCAAAGCCGAGATAGGGAATCAATTCCGGAACATTGTGCGCCAGGATATAGGTGAGGAACTTGCGGATATTTTCGAAGACGGCGCGCCCTTCCTCGATGGCGTTCACGATGCTGGCGAAGTTGTCATCCAGCAAGACCATGTCGGCTGCTTCTTTAGCCACGTCAGTGCCGGTAATGCCCATGGCGATGCCAATGTGCGCGCTTTTCAGGGCCGGAGCGTCGTTTACGCCATCGCCAGTCACTGCCACCACATGCTGCTTTTGTTTCAGTGCGTCCACAATGCGCATTTTCTGGTCCGCGCCGACCCGTGCAAAGATAATTTCGGGCGTATCCAGGACGAGCCGCAGTTGCGTAACAGAAAAACCGCGTAGTTTTTCACCAGTGATCACGAGCGGGTTGTCTGACAGGACGAGTCCGATTTCCCGGGCGATCGCCAGGGCAGTGTGAGGGTGATCGCCGGTGACCATGATCACCCTGATTCCCGCCCCGTGACATTTGCGGATCGCCTCCGGTACCTCCGGGCGCGGCGGGTCTTCCAGGCCGGCAAGCCCCGTGAAAACGAGTTCCTCCTCCAGTTGCTGATGTTGTCCTGGGTGTTCCACTCGGCGGTACGCAAAGGCAAGGACACGCAATCCTTGCCGGGCCATGGCTTCCTGAGATTCGCGGGCCCTCTCGCGCAGCTCTGGGGTGAACGGGTGCATCTTCCCCTCCACCAGGATGCGGTTGCACAGAGGCAAGACGGTTTCCGGCGCGCCCTTGCAGAAGAGCGTGGGGCCATCCGGCATTTCATGCATCGTGCTGAGCCTCATGCGGTCAGCGTCGAAAGGGATTTCGTCCAGCCTCCGGTACGTAGGGGGCGTAGGCAGGACTTGCTGCGCCATTTCGACCAATGCGATCTCCATGGGATCCCCGAAAAGAATTTTTTCGCCACGCTGCTCGCCTTCCTTGAGATCGTGGCATAGATGCGCCGCCAGGAAGAAAGGCAGATAGTGATCCGCGAACTGCCGCCCTTGTTTGGCTGCATCCGGCAAAATGGACGTTCCTCCCAGGAAAAGCTGCTTTACCGCCATCCGGTTCTGGGTCAGCGTACCGGTCTTATCCGTACAAATTACCGTGGTGGCCCCCAGCGTTTCGACCGAAGGCAGGTAACGGATAAGGACATTTCGTTTTGCCATGCGCTGGGTGGCGAGAACGAGCGCCAAGGTCAAGGTCGGAAGCAGCCCTTCCGGCACCATGGCAACAATGATGCCGATGGCAAAAATAAAGTCTTGCCAAAAAGGCACGCCGATTGCCCAGCCGATCGCGAAGAATACCAACCCGATTAGGACGGCCAGAGCGGCGATCAGCCGACTGAGGTGCGCGACCTCCTTTTGCAATGGAGAAATCGCCTCCCCACTCACCTGGGTGAGATGGGCAATTTTGCCGAGTTCAGTATGCATACCGGTAGCGAAGACAACCGCCTTGGCCTGCCCGGATACCATCGAGGTGCCGGCAAGCAATATGTTTTTGCCGTGGATCAATTCACTTTCTTCGGAGGGTGAAATATCTCGCGCTTTGGGGAGTGATTCCCCGGTTACCGTCGCGTTATTGACCCTGACGCCGAAAGCCTCGATCAGGCGGCAGTCTGCTGGAATGTAGTCACCTTGTTCCAGGAGGACGATATCTCCCGGCACCAGTTGCTCCACGTCGATCTGGTCCACCTTGTCTTCCCGTGACACCTTGACCTGCTGCGGCAGCAGCTTGCGCAATGCGACCAGGGTTTGTTCGACACGGTATTCCTGCCAGAAAGAGAACAGACCGCTAACCAGGATCACCGCGATGATGGCGTAGCCCACCTTTGCCATGCCCTGCCCGGGAGCGCTCCATTCGGCGAGAAAGGCCAGGCCGGCGGCAACCCACAAGATCAGGGAGAAGAATTGGGTAAATTGCTTGAGAAAGCGCAGTATCAATGACTCGCGGGTAACTTTCTGGACGCGGTTGGGCCCGAATTCGATGAGCCGGCGTGTCGCCTCGACTGACAACAACCCCTGCGGCGTGCTGCGCAGGCTCGCGATCGCTTCATCGGCGGAAAGTTGATGAATCTTCATGAGAGATCCTTTTGACGTTGCCGGAGCCGTTTTCCTCTGGCGATCCTACTCGGCTGGTGCAGCTCAGAATTAAATCTTAGCTCAATTGCGCCCGCGCGAAGACTCCGCCTATGATTGGCCGAGTCTTTGGATCTGCCCAAAAGACCCGCCAAGTCGGCGTCAAGGACGGCGCCGGCAACACGACAGAACCGTATATTCCTACCGACGACTCAAAGCTCAGGAACAATCAGCATCTCCTTGCTTGCTCTACAAGGTTAGGCGTGAAACTAAGGAGGGTAGCCTGAAGACTGGTCTTGGCCGGGATGTGCCAGTCAGGCACCTGAATGACTGTTTTATGCTGGCGCTCTCAACTGGTCGATGCAACACTTTAATCTATAAGTTCGATAGATGGGGTGTGAAATATGACATACAGAACTCGAATCAAATACACGGCCGAGCATAAAGCTGAGATTTGGGACCGCTGGCAACGTGGGGAATCACTAAAATCAATTGGACGGGCGTTTGACAGGCCTTCATCCTCGATCCATGGGCAGATTGCGCCTAGTGGAGGGATACGTCCATCTCCTCGTCGACGATCAGCGTCGGCTCTTACGCTGACCGAACGCGAAGAGATTTCCAGAGGAGTTGCCAGCCAAGTATCCTTGCGCTCGATAGCGGCTCAACTGGGACGCTCACCCTCGACTATCAGCCGAGAAATCGAACGCAATGGTGGCGATGGTAACTATAGAGCCGCACAAGCTGATCAAGCCGCATGGAATAGAGCCTGCCGACCTAAAAGCTGCAAGCTTGCCGGTAGTCCGTGGTTAAGGCGTGCGGTGGAGATAAAGCTCAGGTTAAACTGGTCACCGGAGCAGATAGCAGGTTGGCTAAAGAGAACGCATCCGGGAGATGAGAGTAAGCAAGTGTCACACGAGACGATCTATCGCAGTTTGTTCATACAGGCGCGCGGCGTACTGAAGAAGGAACTGCTGCAATATCTTCGGTCAGAACGAACAATGCGAAGATCCATCCATTCAGGCCAGCTTGAAGATGGACGGGGAAAGATAAGGATTTTTTGGATGCGATGCACTTTCCACATGCTACATTTACTTCGACATCGATCACGGCAGCGGTCGCCGGCAAGTTCCTGGCCAACGCAATTAACTCTAAAGGGCAAGAGCCTTCCTCTGATCATTCCTTTTACGGCACGCCCAGAGGGTGCCGGCATGTGGTTCGAAGGCAGCATTCCTCTCTCTCACCTAGCCTATAAAGTGGGAGAAATAGAGTGGGCCGACATTGGAACGCTTGCGGATCAAGTGCAAATAAGGTTCAAGATCTTCGTGCCGAATTAACATTGGCAATATGAGAATTTAAGATTCTGCCGGTTTTCTGACTTGCCATAGACGAGGTGAAGGCGGCGAATCACCTCAGCAGCTTTTAGATCGAAAGGCCGCTTTGGCCGAATTCTGTTGAAAAACTCTAATTTTTATAACCGCTGAAATCTTGCCAAAAGTCCGTTGCCCATAGAAAAGCAATCAAATTCTTTTTTATAGGCAAATCAGACGCTCTACAGCGAACGATCAGGCAATATGCGATCCTCGGCACGTCTTTCGAAGGAAAGCTTACCCAAGAGGCTTAAATTTTTTTAAGCATCCTGAAAAAAGAGTTTTTCAACAGAATAGCCGAGGAGCGGACATCCGCGACGGCTAACCTGAGCGGCGGTTTATGGCACGCTGCTGCCGGTCGCGGGAGTAGGGCGCCAAGCCGACATTCGCGCCTCTCCAGCATTTTTTATTAATGCGCTTTGCATTATTAAACGTCGAATTGCAAGCGTGCGAGTCGCGCGTACAGCCCGCTCTGTTTTCGTAAATCTTCCGGCGCGCCGGTTTCGACGATGCGCCCATGTTCCAACACGATGATTCTGCTGGCCTTCTTCACGGTGGCAAGCCGGTGTGCAATGACGAGGGTTGTGCGCCCCTGCATAGCGGCGTTCAATCCTTCTTGCACTAGGATTTCGGATTCCGCGTCCAGCGCGCTGGTGGCTTCATCAAGCAGCAAAAGTGGCGCATTTTTCAAGATCGCACGCGCGATGGCAATGCGCTGGCGCTGCCCGCCGGACAAGCGGGTGCCACGTTCTCCCAGGAAGGTCTGATAGCCTTCTGGCAGGCGGTTGATGAATTCTTCCACCTGCGCCGATTTGGCGGCGGCCATGACTGCATCGTCGCTGGCAGTGGGGCATCCGTACCGAATATTTTCCAGCGCATTGGCCGAGAAGATCACCGAGTCTTGTGGCACGATGGAGATCTTGTCGCGTAATTCGTGCAAAGAAAGTTGGCGGATATCCTGCCCGTTGAAGCGAATAGTCCCATTCGTCACATCGTAAAAACGCAATAAGAGTTGGAACAGGGTAGTCTTGCCCGCGCCAGAAGGGCCGACTAGCGCGACGCTTTCGCCAGGTGCGATGTCGAGGGTGATGTCATCAAGCGCAGCTGTTTGCATTTGCGACGGGTAACGGAAGGTGACATTTTCGAACTGGATCTTCGCTTTTCTGGGCTGCGGCAGCGGTTGCGGTGAGGTGGATTCGACAATGGTGGGCTTTGCGTGGAGCAATTCCAGCAAGCGCTCGGTTGCACCAGCCGCACGCATTACATCGCCCCATACTTCCGCCATGGTGCCCACACCGCCTGCTACCAAAACCGCATATAGGACGAAAGAAGCCAGTTGTCCACCAGTCATGCTGCCTTCATGCACCTGGTTCGCGCCGATCCACAGCACGAAAATAATGGCGCCCATCACAGCCGTGATGATCAGCGCCGTCAGCGCCGCACGCACGCGGGTACGCAGGATCGCAGTCTTGAAGCTCACTTCAGCGCGGTCGGTGAACCGTTTGATTTCGTGTTGTTCCTGCGTATAGGCCTGAACTGTTGGAACAGCGTTGAGTATCTCGCCGGCCAGCGCCGAGGCGTCGGCAATTTTGTCCTGGGATTCACGCGAGAGCTTTTTGACTTTACGGCCGATGGCAAAGATGGGTAGCGTCAGCAATGCCATCAGGCCAAAATTCAGGGAGAACAGATAAAAGCTGGTCACCGCCAGCATGATCATGCCGCCGATAAACTGGAACAGGCTGCGCAAGCCCATCGAAATAGAGCTGCCGATCACGGTCTGGATTAGTGTGGTGTCGCCCGTAAGACGTGACAGAACTTCGCCGGTTTGCAAGGTCTCGAAAAATTGTGGAGACTGCGCCAGCATCCGCGCATACACCGCACTTCGCAAATCTGCCGTCACCCGCTCACCTACCCAGGTCACGGTGTAATACCGCGCCGCCACTGTCAAAGCCCACAGGCTCGCCAATCCGAACAGCGCGGCGAAATGTCCATTCAAACTCAGCGTACCCAATAGCCCACCACTGGCGTTTTGCCGTTGCCCGAAACCAAAATCGATCAGATCACGGAACGCCAACGGCACCAACAATATGGTGGCCGAGCCAAGGCACAGGAGTACAAAAGCCAGCGCGATCCTCTCTCGATAGGGGCGCAGGAAGGGCCACAGATCCCAAAGAGAAGATATGCGTCGGGCGGAGTCAGATTGGATCGATTTCGAGATAGACATCCCTTGTTGTCACGTTTTATTGAGTGTTTTCCATTTTCCCATTTCCTAAGAATCAAAACGAGAAAATATTCGCTGGGAAGAATTTTAATTATCCAGGGGTGACCGCTATTGGCACCAGCCAGCCGTTCGCAATTGCCTAATAGTTTTCGGATATGTTCGATAAATCGCTTCACACCATTTATATGGTAAGTCTAGTCATCAGCCACCATGTGCAAACGCCAGCGGACGGGGGGTTGCACGGAAAGCCAGCCGACGGGCGAAGCATTGGCCACCAAAACTTCCCGCAGCCCCTCTTCTGCCCCGAGCCCCAAGGCTTGAGCAGCTTGACGATCAGCGCGCAGTTCGAAAAACCAATGTATGGCCAGCCAGCACACGAGAAATCCAGCCGAGCCGAGCCAAGTCGTCACATCCCAGGGCGTATCGGGAAACATCACCGTCAACACCAGTACCGGCAATAGAGCAGCCAGCCGCTGGGACAAGCTGCTATGCACCAAGGCACGCGCCAAGAGAAAGCGAAGCCCGTTTATCCCAAGTTGCTCCGCCAAGGCGGAAGAGATAAAAACCTGGCTTTGTCCAGGCAACAATCCGGCAGTGACGATGAACGGGGCTGAATATTCCGCCAGAATGACTGGTATCTCGGCCAGTTGGACATGCCCTTTGCTCTTGTGCAGCTCTGCCAGAGCCCAGTCCACAGCTTGACGTAACGGCCCGATAGCGACCTTCTTCACAACGAGTGCCCGGCAGATAGCTGGCCCGTACCAGAACCACGCCATCACCAGTACCCCCTGGTAAAGATTGTAAAGCAGCAAATAGGTCGCGTTCTTGTCCCAGGCCGCAGGCGCGAAAAGGCCCGGTCCATAAAAGGCCAAGGAACTGACCAGCAGGAATATCCAAGTGCGCCGAGGGGATGAAGGAATCATTGTTCTATTGTGCCACGAACTCTTCATGGGCATATTCAAGTCTCTCTATACACTGGGGACGGTTCGTTTCTGATACCTTAGCGACCACCTATCCAGATGGCCGCTTGTGAGCGTAAGAGGCTATACCTCGGTCTGTTCGGCAATTTCCAGGGCATCGTCGACCTAGATACCAAGATACCGAACGTGCTCTCCAGTTTGGTATGCCCGAGCAGCAGTTGAACAGCGCGCAAGTTCTTGGTGCGTCGGTAAATCAATGTGGCCTTTGTTCTGCGCATCGTGTGAGTACCATACGCCGATGGATCCAATCCGATTGAAGCAACCCATTTATTGACGATTCTGGCATATTGCCGTGTCGTAATATGTGGCGAGGCTTTTATCCGACTCGAAAACAGATACTGCTCCGGTTTAAGCTGCGCAATGGCAATCCAGGCGGTTAGTGCGTCACGAGTCTGGCCCGTGATCTCGAACTGTACCGGTCTCTGGGTCTTACGTTGCATGATGATTGCCCGTGGTGCGATTTGATTGCCATGTGCAGCATCCAGCACCTGTAGTGCAACGAGATCGCACCCGCGTAACTTGCTGTCGAGGGCTAGGTTGAACAGCGCCAACTCCCGTGTTTGCTTGGCCAATTGCAGGTGGATGCGGATTGCCCAAATTTCCTTCAGCTTTAGCGGTGGTTTCTGGCCAGTGAGTTTGCCTTTGTTCCAGGGAACTTGAGCATGTTTGACTTTCGGATTGGCTTCCATGATGAACTCTTTCGGGTTAATTGTGTTGAAAAACTCCCCACAAATTTGGCCATAACAGGCGTGCTGATTTATAATTACATCATTGATTTATTGAGGATAAATAATCATGATGGGATGTCAGCCGGGTGGTCAGAATAGACTGTTCTACGCATTCAACCTCGAAGACCACGTTCCCCAGAATCACCTTCTCCGCGGCATTGATCGTTTCCTTGATCTGAGTGACCTGCGCCAGCACCTAGCTGAGTTCTACAGCCACACAGGCAGACCTTCCATTGATCCCGAGTTGATGATCCGCATGCTGGTCATCGGCTACAGTTTCGGTATCCGCTCAGAACGCCGGCTGTGTGAAGAAGTACATCTCAATCTGGCCTACCGCTGGTTCTGTCGATTGGGTTTGGAAGATGCCGTCCCGGATCACTCTACATTCTCCAAGAACCGTCATGGCCGGTTCCGCGATAGCGAGACATTCCGGCATTTGTTTGAAACGGTTCTGCGTCGCTGCATGTCCGAGGGGCTGGTGGGTGGCGAAGGATTCGCCGTCGATGCCAGCATCGTCAAGGCCGATGCGAACCGAGCGCGAGGATTGCCAGGGAACCAGCCGATCGACTGGGCGCATGAGATCTGTATGACGCGTGCAGTGCATGAGTACCTGGCTGGCCTTGAGGAAACCAATCAGACCGAAACGCCACCCAAGAACATCTCGCTGACCGATCCGGCTGCACGTTGGACTGCCGCAACTGGCGAACCCGCTTTCTACGCTTACTCGATCAACTATCTGATCGATCTAAAAGCCGGCATCATCGTTGATGCGGAAGCCACTCCAGCCTACCGTACGGAAGAAGTGAATTCGACCAAGACTATGGTTGACTGCGTGGAAGAGCGGTTCGAAATGAAGCCTGAGCATCTGGTGGGAGACACAGCCTATGGCACCGCTCCCATGCTGGACTGGATGGTGAATGACAAAGGGATTGCACCACATGTGCCTGTTTGGGATAAGACGGCTCGTGACGATGGCACCCTTTCGCGGAGCGATTTCCAGTGGAATGCAGAGGGCAACGAATACCGTTGTCCTGAAGGCCATGCTCTGTGTTGCGATTGGCGACCATTCAAGAACCCGCGCTCACACATCACGAAGGAGCTGGGGTGGGTGAACCAGAGGGATTTGCTTTGCGCCCAGTTGGGTGCCTTGCGGATGCTGCTCGGGGTTCTGACCAGGCCGTAAAAATCCAGCATGCGGTCGAACGCGCGCAACAGTTGTTTTCGTAGCGCCGGGTTGTGGCGGAATTCGACGATCTGTGCGGCTCCAACGTGGGTGCGGTGGGGTTTGCGCCGCTGTTGCTGGTCAGCGGGAACAGCCACTGGATGAAATTGTGGGTGTATTCCAGCCATTCGTCGTCGTGTGCCAGAATGGCGTCGAATGTCCTGCCGTGATCGTCCGGGGCGGTGCCGAGATAAAAATCGACCAGTGGCCGCGGCGCAGGCATCAACCGCCGGTTAGGGACATGAAGCGGATTATCTGGTCCGGTTTTTCGCGGAATTCGTGGCGTTGAGGCTTGAGTTCGATGGCGGCGCGGATTGCGGCAGCCAGTTCGTCGTCCGAAGCGCCGGCACGCAGCAGGGGGCGCAACGCCAGGCTTTCGTCCTGGCCCAGGCACATGTACAGGGTGCCATCGACCGATAATCGGACACGGTTGCAGGTGTCGCAGAAATGCTGCGACATCGGGGTGATGAAGCCGACGGTGAAGGCGCCATCCGGGGATTTCAGGTAGCGCGCCGGGCCTCCTCCGGCCATGACGCCGTCGATCAGCCCGAAGCGCTGCTGCAAGCGCGCCTTGACGGGCTGAAGGTCAAGATATTGCGCGTTCCTGCCGGTTTCGCCCATCGGCATGGCTTCGATCATGCGCAGGGTGAAGTCGTGCTGGATGCAGAACGCCACCATGTCGTCGATTTCGTCGTCGTTCACGCCTGCCATGACGACCATGTTGATCTTGATCGGGGCAAAGCCGGCTTCCTTTGCGGCCATCAATCCTGCCAGGACCTGATCGAGGCAATCTCGCCGCACGATCTGGCTGAAACGCTCCGGATTGAGGGAGTCCAGGCTGATGTTGAGGCGGGATATTTTCGCTTTTTTGAGCTCCACGGCATGTTTGGCAAGCTGGGTGGCATTGGTGCTGAGGGAGAGATCCTTGACGCCATCGATGGCACTCAGGCGGCGAGCCAGATCAGGCAGGTTGCGGCGCGTCAGGGGTTCACCGCCGGTCAGCCGGATCTTGCTGACCCCGAGGCGAGCAAATGCACCGATCACGCGTTCGATTTCGTCAAAGCTGAGCCATAGTTCGGGCTCCTCGAAACCCTTGTAACCTTCCGGGATACAATAGGTGCAGCGCAGGTCGCAACGGTCGGTGACCGACAGGCGCAGATACTCGACGTGTCTGCCGAAACGGTCTTGCAAGATGGGTTCGTTGACCATATGGTTTTCTGAAGATTACAAACACTATTCGAAACGATATCCTTATCCTATTTTTAACACGATGCAATAGGTGAATAGTGGTATTTTCTAAAAATTATGATGAAAAAAAGTGAAGGCTGGAAATGGAAATAACAAATAATTCAGGCTTTTCAACTGATTGCATGAGATGTCCAAGATTGGCAGGATTTCTGGGTCAGGTGCGCAGCGATCATCCGGAATACCACGCCAGGCCCGTACCGCCTTTTGGTGCTGAGGATCCGCATTTGCTGATCGTCGGCCTAGCACCGGGAATGCATGGGGCCAACCGGACCGGCCGGCCGTTTACCGGCGATTTTGCAGGCATATTGCTGTACCGGACGCTGCACAAGTACGGATTTTCCAGCGCACCGGATTCGGTCAGCGCGGAGGACGGGCTGGAATTGATTGGCTGCCGTATCACCAATGCGGTCAAGTGCCTGCCGCCGCAAAACAAGCCGGAGCCTGCTGAAATCAGGCAGTGCAACGGCTATCTCGGCGAGGAAATCGCCGGTCTTGAAGCGGGTGCCGCGATTCTTGCGCTGGGCACAATCGCGCATCAGGCGGTGTTGCGCGCGCTGGGGCTCAAGCTCAAGGATTTTTCCTTCGGCCATGGCGCGGTGCATGCCCTTCCCAGGGGAATGACCCTGTACGACAGCTATCACTGCAGTCGCTATAATACCCAGACCAGACGCCTGACCGCGGAAATGTTCGAGTCCGTATTCGCCAACATCCGCAACAACTTGCCAAGGAGCTGACATGCCCTACGTCAATATTCGCATCGCCGGTACGCTCACCCGCGAGCAGAAGCAGAAAATCGCTGAGGAGGTTACCGACACCCTGGAACGCATCGCCAACAAACCCCGGTCCTATACGGTCATCTCCTTCGATGAGATGCCCTACGAAAACTGGGCGTTTGCGGGTGAACTGCTCGACGCCGACTGATTTGTTCGACCCCAGACATTTTATTGCTAATCTGCCCCATCTTCCGGGGGTGTACCGCATGCTCAACGCGGGCGGAGAGGTCATCTACGTCGGCAAGGCGCGCGATCTCAAGAAACGGGTTTCTTC
This sequence comes from Sulfuricella sp., assembly GCF_035531155.1. Lineage (NCBI taxonomy): Bacteria > Pseudomonadati > Pseudomonadota > Betaproteobacteria > Nitrosomonadales > Sulfuricellaceae > Sulfuricella > Sulfuricella sp. The sequence continues at coordinate 28,349 of NZ_DATKTK010000003.1, forward strand.
CTACTTCCAGAAAACCACGCTGGCGCCGCGCACCGGGTTGATGGTGTCGCAGATCGTTCAGATCGAGACCACCGTCACGCGCACCGAAGGCGAGGCGCTGTTGCTGGAAAACAACCTGATCAAGGCGCTGGCTCCCCGCTATAACGTCCTGTTCCGCGACGACAAGTCCTATCCCTACATCATGCTGAGCGGCCACCGCTACCCGCGGCTGGGGTATTTTCGCGGCACGCCCGACAAGAAGAACCGGTATTTCGGGCCGTTCCCCAATGCCGGCGCGGTTCGGGAAAGCATGCAGTTGCTCCAGAAGGTGTTTCGTCTGCGCACCTGCGAGGACAGCGTTTTCAACAACCGCACCCGTCCTTGCCTGCTCTACCAGATCAAGCGCTGCACCGCGCCCTGCGTCGGCTTGATCGGAGACGAAAACTATCATCAAGACGTGAAGGCGGCCGAGCTGTTCCTGGAAGGCAAGGAGCAGCAGGTGCTGGAGCGCCTGGAAGTGGCCATGCATGCGGCGGCGGAGGCGCAGCGCTACGAGGCGGCTGCGGTGTTGCGCGATCAGGTCATGGCCTTGCGTACGATCCAGGAAAAGCAGTTCGTCAGCGGCGAGAGCGGCCTGGATGCGGACGTGGTGGCCTGCGTCGCAGAGGAAGGCGTGGTTTGCGTCAATCTGGTGATGATCCGGGGAGGCCGGCATCTGGGCGACAAAAGCTTCTTCCCCAAAAATGCCGACGAGTGCGATGCGGTCACCGCGCTGGAAGCCTTTCTGGCGCAGCATTATATCGGCCGCTCCGTGCCGCCCCTGATTATCGTCAGTGAAAAGCTGGATGACACCATGCTGGCGGCGCTCCTTACCGAGCAAGCGAAACGAAAAGTTCAGATCAGCGCCAAGCCCATCGGCGAGCGGCGGGTGTGGCTGAGGATGGCGCTGGAAAACGCGCGGCTCGCGATCGCGCAGCGGCTCAGCCAGCAATCCTCCCAGGAGGCACGGCTGCAGGCGCTGATCCAGGCGCTGGACCTGCCGGAGGGGACGCGGCGCATCGAGTGCTTCGACATCAGCCATACCATGGGAGAGGCGACGGTAGCGTCCTGCGTGGTGTACGACAACTATGCCATGCAGAATGGCGAGTACCGGCGCTACAACATTACCGGCATCACGCCGGGGGACGATTATGCCGCCATGCGCGACGTACTGACACGCCGCTACCGCAAGATTGCGGCAGGCGAGGGCAGTATGCCGGACCTGATCCTGATCGATGGCGGCAAGGGGCAGTTAGCGGTAGCCGAGGAGGTGATGGCCGAGGTGGGCTTGAGCGATGTCCGCCTGGTCGGCGTGGCAAAGGGGGCAGAGCGCAAAGCGGGTCTGGAGCAGCTGATTTTTCCGGGCGGCGAAAAGGCGTTACAATTGCCTGCAGATCATATCGGGCTGCATTTGATCCAGCAAATCCGCGACGAGGCGCATCGTTTCGCCATCACCGGGCATCGGGCGCGGCGCGGCAAGGCACGTCTGCATTCGTCGCTGGAGGATATCGGCGGCGTGGGGGCGAAACGGCGGCAGAAATTGCTGGCTCGTTTCGGTGGCTTGAAAGGCGTGCAAGCCGCTAGCGTAGATGAATTGGCCCAGGTCGAAGGGATTAGCCAGACGCTAGCAGAAAAAATTTACCAGGGACTTCATTAGTGCCACTGAATATTCCAAACTTACTGACATGGCTGCGTATCCTGCTGATTCCGGTGTTTGCGGCCGTGTTCTACCTGCCGGCCACATGGCTGCAGCCGCAGTGGGTCAACCTCACCGCGACAGTGATTTTTGCCGTGGCGGCAGTGACGGACTGGCTTGATGGTTACCTGGCCCGTGTGCTGAAACAAACCACCGCTTTTGGCGCCTTTCTAGACCCCGTAGCGGACAAGCTGATGGTGGCGGCAGCATTGATCATCCTGGTGAAATTCGATCGCGTGCCCGCTCTGATTGCTTTGGTCATCGTCGGACGGGAAATCACCATCTCCGCGTTGCGCGAATGGATGGCCGGGATCGGCCAGGGTAAAAGCGTGGCGGTTTCGTTCATCGGCAAGCTCAAAACCACCGCGCAAATGGTGGCGATTCTGCTGCTGCTATACCATGACCCGATATTGCAGGTAATCGACACCCATGTTTGGGGAACCTGGCTGATTTATATTGCGGCTATTTTGACTTTATGGTCAATGGTTTATTATCTCAAGCAGGCTGCACCGCAGGTGTTTGAAGGAAAGTGAATGGCGCTCGGTGTTGACATTGGCGCCAAAGTCGCTAGAATAGCGGCTTCTTAAATGCGGGAATAGCTCAGTTGGTAGAGCACAACCTTGCCAAGGTTGGGGTCGAGAGTTCGAGTCTCTTTTCCCGCTCCAGATTCCGAGGGAAAGCAAACGCTTTCCCTTTTTAGTTGAATTCAGCACGTTTTTGTGCGCTCCTGTTCCAACGGCGGGGTAGCAAAGTGGTTATGCAGCGGCCTGCAAAGCCGTCTACGCCGGTTCGATTCCGACCCCCGCCTCCATCAATCACTTCCGTGACAAGCTTACGCTAACGTTTGGCGAAGCGCTTTTGCCATTCAGTGATTTCACCCCGCTTGATCCCCTTTCCAGTAACCTCGTTTGTAACCCCAAGGCATAGATAATGCCCAAAAGTTGGGAAAGTATGACGGTTTGTTTAAAACAATGAGCCTGCGCGTGGCTGTGGTAAAATCACGCGCTTCGATTCGTGAGTAGATTGCAACGACGTTTTCTAGAAACGTCATGAATAAATCGATGCCCGGATGGTGAAATAGGTAGACACAAGGGACTTAAAATCCCTCGCTGCTAACGCGGCGTGCCGGTTCGATTCCGGCTCCGGGCACCAATAAATCAACGAGTTATGGCGATTTGTTATAACTCGTGATCATTGACTACCATGATTTTTGCCTTGAAAATTTTCCCGTGGTTTGTTTTTGGCGCTTACAATTGACAGATCAAAGCTAGTAATTCTTTTGCAGGCGGAGTGGTGGGGACATCTGCCAAGAGCTTTCCTTTGTAATCACCTCTTCCAATAGCTGTTGAAACAACAGCCATTAGGTGGCGCGCAGTGGGCACGGCGTCCCCGCTCTGCCATTGTCTCCAGGTTCGCTGGTCGCTTTCCTGGATAAAGATTTCTAGCACCGCACAGCTCTTCGCACCAAGTTCTATAATTGTACTGACCGGGAGAAGCTCAATTCCCTGGCGTTCCTCATAACGATGGCCATCGTTTCTACTATTCTTTAGGTGCTCTGTTCGTTATCGCACATAACTTGTCAATAAAAACCTGTATCGTTTTCCAAACGGACTTCGTATGCGCGTTTTCACAATCCGGTTTTTAAAGCGGCCCGAGTGGGGCGTCACTAACAAAATGAAGGCATGAACGATGGGGCAACCTCGCTGGAGCACGGTGATGATCGGCCGGTTCCACTTTTCGCTTGTCGTACTGATCGTCGCGGTCTTCAGTGGATGCGCGTCGCTTCCCCCCGGCTCCAACTTCCCAAAAATAGCGTCCTCGGCGCTGGCTCATCCGGAGGAGACCCGGCTTGGCCGACAGTTTGAAAATGCGGCGCGCGAACATAATGGCAACTCCGGATTTCGCATCATTCCAGTAGGTGCCGACGGGTTCCTGACCCGAATGCAAATGATCAATGCCGCAGAACGAACACTCGACCTTCAATATTTCATTTTTCGCGGGGACGAAACTGGCCGACTGCTTACCGATGCTGTGCTGCATGCGGCCGATCGCGGGGTGCGTGTGCGTGTGCTGATCGACGATGGCGAAACGGTGGCCGGCGACGAACAGATTACGGCGCTTGAAGCGCATCCTTCAGTCGAGATCCGAATCTTCAACCCATTTGCGTATCGCGGCCATACCAACGTGTTTCGAGCCATCGAATTCATGTTCAATGCCTCCCGGCTCGACTATAGAATGCACAATAAATTGCTCGTCGTGGACAATGCAGTAGCGCTCGTAGGCGGGCGCAATATAGGTGATCAATACTTTCAGATCGACCCTGAGTCCCAATTCGCCGACGACGACGTATTCGCCGCCGGTCCTATCGCCCAACAGCTCTCGGCGACCTTCGACGAGTACTGGAGCAGTGCTCTGTCGATCCCGGCCGAGGCGCTTTCAGGCGGGAAGTCGTCACATGCCGCCTTGAACGAGCATCGCGAGGTATTGCACGAACAGAGCCGGCAGTTGAAGTCGGACGGTATCGGCTATGTGAAGCGGTTAGCGACTGGCGAGCCATTTAACGGGATGATCTCCGGCCGCTTGCCCCTGGTCTGGGCGCACGCGCAGCTGATCTGCGACAGCCCAGACAAGAAGAAAGTGGAAAATGGCGCGATGGTGGGCAGGCTGATGCATCGGCCGGTGGCCAATGCCACTGTCGCGGTGCAGTCCGAGCTGCTGATGGTCACGCCCTACCTGATACCGGGGAAAGAAGGAATGAAGTTGTTCAAAGACCTGCGCCAGCGCAACGTTCGCGTCCGCGTCCTGACCAGCTCACTCGAATCATCGACGGTGTTGCTGGCGCAGGCCGGTTACATGCATTATCGGGTGCCCCTGCTTGAGAATGGCGTGGAGCTCTATGAGATCCGCTCACTTCTGGGTAATGCCAGAGGCAGCGGTGAAACGACGGCAATATCGCGCTATGGAAATTATTCCCTGCACGCGAAACTGTTTGCATTTGACCGCCAGAAGCTGTTCATAGGTTCAATGAATTTCGATCAACGATCGATGCATCTTAACACCGAGATTGGCTTGATCATTGACAGTCCCGAGCTTGCTCAACAAATTGCTGCGCGTTTCGAAGCCATGGTGCAGCCGGTCAATTCCTACAGGCTGGCATTGCGTCAGAACGATGCGGGGGGGTCGCCAAGTTCGGTGTGGCACACTCAGGAAGACGGCAAAGCCGTTGAGTACGACACGGAACCGGCCCGGAGTGACTGGCAAAGAGTCGAGGTCAATATTTTATCGCTACTGCCACTGGATAAGGAACTATGAACATACGATTGACAATGGGTTCGGTACTGATGCTGGGACTCTTGTCGGTGCCAGTTGCGGGTGCGGAGCCCCCGGCAAGTATGCCAATAGAAGTCAATTTCCTACTTGGTTATATCGAGGGGTCAGGATGTGAGTTTTATCGCAACGGCACCTGGTACGACTCGAAATCCGCACAAGTGCATTTGCGCGATAAGTTCAAATGGCTTATTGCAAGAAATCTGATCAATACCACCGAAGACTTTATTGAGAGGGCGGCCACTGAAAGCAGTATTAGCGGTAACCCGTATCTGGTGAGGTGCTTTGGCAGCGCACCGGTGACAAGTAAACAATGGCTGCGTGATGAACTTGTGCGTTTTAGAACTTATTAAACGTATATGAACGGCTGTCGAGAAGAATTGGAAGCCCTGATAACTTTGGGAAACGTAACCTCGCGAAATGAAAACCCAGGATATGAGACCCTTTGAGCGCAAACGATACCGAATCAGTACGCAGTACAGAGTAACGAATGAAGGTTGAATTGTTGTCGCTGCAGCCGCTCGTCCGCGAGCGATAAACACCCGGATATTGCACTTTGGATCGGCAGAGATGAAAGGGCCAGAGGCGATTACATCGGCCTCTGGACCGGTTTGCGCAGCGCGAATTACGCGCCGCGGTCTAAGCGTTAGCGTCGAGCCGGAACCTTAGCGGTCCATCTTGATTTTGAGATCACTCCAAACCGATTTTACGCCTTCAGTGTTGCGTGCCGTTGCAATCGCCTGGTTTATTTCTTCCTGGGTATTGGCAGTGCCGGTTAACCACACAACGCCATCCTTATCGGTATCGACTTGAATATGCTTCATGCTGCCCGGATGATCCGCGGCCAGCTTGGCCTTAATTTTGGTTGTGATTACCGAGTCTTTGACGTATGTCATGGGGTGTGAACGGTCCTTGTCAGAATCTGCGGCATAGGCCGCAACTGGGGCCAGCAAGGTGCCGATGATGAGACATGTTGTCGCGAGTTTGGTTTTCATGATCTGCCTTTTCATTTATTAAGTAGGAGGTACGGATGATCCGGCTATTTTCAAATTCGATCTGTACGCTGGCGCACACAGCGCTTTTAAAATGAAGCAGATTATTATCTGGTGATCGATGGCCATCGTGTGGAATTTGATGCGATTGATTGAAGTCCATTACAATCAAGCGCGCTGACATGGCGCTTTTCAAAGGGGAAAATGGTGGCCGTGATTGCTACGTCATTGCCAATCTTCAGTGCTGACAGCATCTACGCTAAGACTGTCAAAGCGTTTCCTTTCCAACTATGTGCGCTAGCGTACCGACGAATCTCCTCCTGGCGCAGATAATTTAACTCCCAATAGACGTTTTCCCTTGTTGGGCCGCGCTGATTGCGCTACTCCTGGCGGAAGCACAGGCCATCGTCGGTGCTGCGCTGGCGGCGCCCAAGCAGCAGATGGAGATTGCGTCCAGGACAAGTTTGAAGGAGAGTCTATGAGCGAACAAACACGGGTCAGTCACCCGAAGGCGCGTCTTTTGTCGACGGACGTAGAGGGATTCGATTCCCTTACCGAGCTTGCCCTGGATATGCGTTCGTCGTGGAATCATGCCACCGACCAAGTGTGGCGGCAGCTGGATCCTGTGCTGTGGGAGCTCACGCATAACCCTTGGGTCGTCTTGCAGACGGTCTCACGGGAGAAACTCCAGCTTGTTTTAGCCGATCCCGCTTTCCGCAAAAACGTTGACGATCTGCTGCAAGCCAGGCGCGATGCGGCAGAGGCGCCTGCGTGGTTTCAGCAAGCCTACCCGCAATCGCAGCTAGGCTGCGTGGCGTATTTCAGTATGGAATTCATGTTGAGCGAAGCGTTGCCCATTTACTCGGGGGGGCTGGGCAATGTGGCCGGCGATCAACTCAAGGCCGCCAGCGATTTGGGCGTCCCTGTGATCGGCGTGGGGCTGCTCTACCAGCAAGGCTATTTTCGCCAGGTGATCGATAAGGATGGCGCGCAACAGGCCCTCTTTCCGTACAACGACCCCGGACAGTTGCCGATCACACCTTTGCGTAAACCGAATGGAGAGTGGTTGCGATTAGAGGTGGCGTTACCCGGTTACTCGGTCTGGCTGCGCGCCTGGCAGGTTCAGGTCGGTCGCGTGAAACTATACCTGCTGGACAGTAATGACGCAGCGAATTACCCTGCGCATCGAGGCATTACCAGCGAGCTTTATGGAGGCGGACCGGAGTTGCGCCTCAAACAGGAAATACTGCTCGGGATTGGCGGATGGCGGCTGCTCGCGGCGCTCGGCGTCAAGCCGGAGGTCTGCCACTTGAATGAAGGGCATGCGGCCTTCGCGGTGCTGGAGCGCGCGCGAAGCTTCATGGAGGAAACCGGGCGGACCTTCGAGGTCGCGATGGCTGTCACCAGAGCGGGCAACCTCTTCACCACACACACGGCGGTGGCTGCCGGTTTTGATCGTTTCGCTCCGGCGCTCATCGAGCAATACCTGGCTGGTTATGCACGCACGCAGCTCGGTATAACCCACCACGATTTGCTGGCCTTGGGCCGCCAGAACCCGAATGACTCGTCGGAACCTTTCAACATGGCGTATCTGGCGATTCGTGGGAGTGGGGCGGCGAATGGCGTGAGTCGCTTGCATGGAAAAGTGAGCCGGCATCTGTTTGAGCCGCTCTTTTTGCACTGGCCAGCTGAAGAAGTACCGGTCGGACACGTGACCAACGGCGTCCATATGCCGACCTGGGATTCGGCGGCTGCCGATAATCTTTGGACAGAGTTTTGTGGCAAGAACCGCTGGCTGGGTGCAGCAACGGAAACCCTGGAGCAGGACATTCGTAGCGTCTCCGACGCCAGGCTCTGGCAATTTCGTACCGCCGCCAGCAAGTCCCTTGTTGAATACGCCCGCGAACGATGGTCCCGGCAATTGGCGGTATCCGGCGCATCGCTCGAGGCGGTTGATGGTGCGAAGCACCTGTTTGACAGCAATACGTTGACGCTGGGTTTTGCTCGCCGTTTTGCAAGCTACAAGAGACCGAATCTGCTGCTCCACGACCCGGAACGACTGCTGCGCCTCCTGACAAATCCGCAACGCCCGGTACAGATCATCATGGCTGGCAAGGCCCATCCCGCAGACCTGGCAGGGCAGGCCCTGATTCAGCAATGGATGCGTTTCATCTGTCGGCCCGAGGTACGCCCCCATGTGATCTTCCTCAGTGACTATGACATGGATTTGACCGAGCAGCTGGTGCAGGGAGTGGATGTCTGGCTCAATACGCCACGACGCCCCTGGGAAGCGTGTGGAACAAGCGGCATGAAGGTGCTGGTCAATGGCGGCATCAATCTGTCTGAATTGGACGGCTGGTGGGCGGAAGCCTACACGCCGGAAGTAGGCTGGGCGTTGGGGGATGGTCAGGAACATGATAGCGATCCCGCCTGGGACGCTGTCGAAGCTGAAGCCCTCTATGACCTGCTCGAACGCGAGGTGGTCCCGGAGTTCTATATTCGTGACGAACAAGGTATCCCCAGCGCCTGGGTGACCCGGATGCGGGAAAGCATGGCGCGATTGACGCCGCGTTTTTCCACCAATCGCTCGGTGTGCGAATACACCGAGCAGCACTACCTTCCGGCGGCCTCAGCCTACCGTACGCGGGCTGCCGATAAAGGCGCAATCGGCGTGGATATGGTTAATTGGCGGCACGATCTGAACCAAAAATGGGCCGCACTACGCTTCGGCGAAGTTAAGTTTGAAACCGATGGCAAGCAACACGTATTTGAGGTTCAAACGTATCTCGATGACCTCGACCCGGAGGCAGTGCGGGTCGAGCTTTATGCCGGTGGCGTTAACGGTGCAGCACCGGAGCGAGTGGAGATGAAGCGCGTGCGGCAACTGGTGGGCGCAACAAATGGCTACGCCTATCGCGCAGGCGTGCCTGCAGCCCGCCCGGCGTCGGACTATACGGCGCGACTCATACCGCACCATGATCATGTGGCGGTTCCTCTGGAAGATGCTCATATCCTGTGGCAGCGGTGATTCGGTTTTGAAAGATACGGCGACCACGACCCGTTGTTCCAACCTCAATCGTGGATATTGGATGCAGGTCAAAAACGTCCCGTGAATTTTGCTAAGTTAGGGAGGCTGTTCCGATGAGTCTAATTAAGGATCCCGCGCCATGAAACAAGGTAAGCATCTCTCAATGATCCGCAGCTTCCATCTCGCGGACTGGTTTACGTTAGGGAATGCAGCCTGCGGCGTCGGTGCGCTTTTCGCCGTGATGAGCTATTTGCAGAGCCAGGACGTGCGGCACCTGTTGTTTGCCTGCGCCCTGATTCCGCTGGCGTTGATATTCGATGTCTTCGATGGCCGCATTGCTCGTTGGCGTCAGCAAACCTCGTCGCTGGGGCGCGAACTGGACTCCCTGGCCGATGTCATCTCTTTTGGCGTTGCGCCGGTAGCTATCGCCTATGGAGCTGGCATGGACGGCCTCTGGGATCGTTTGATTCTGATCTACTTCGTTGCGTGCGGTGTGAGCCGCCTTGCCCGCTACAACATTACTGCCGAGACCCTGGCGCAAGGCAGCGACAAGGTAAAGTATTTCGAGGGCACGCCAATCCCCAGCTCGCTGTTGCTCGTCATCGTCATTGCCATCGCCGCGGTATACGGTGCGATCGGCAACCATATCTGGTTTGGGATGACCCACATTGGTCCATGGCAGTTCCACCCGCTCGTGTTGATGTTCGCGGTTTCCGGCTCATTGATGATCAGCCGGACACTGCACATTCCGAAACTCTGAGATATTTTCTGGCTCGATTTGCCCTACGACGACAACCCGACCGGATTCTCGTCAGTCACCAGGTGTTTGTAAACGACTAAAACCAGATATTTGCGAACAACGAAGCAGAGGCGCGTCGAATTGTGGCAATCAACGCGCGACTGCTGAGACTGAAGAAATAATCAAGACATTGATAACAGCAACCAGGAAAGAAACATGCCAATCAATGATCAGCTGTCAGGTTCAGCAAGCCCAGTAGAGTTGGCCACACATGCCAAAACCCTGGGGGCAAGCCGCGAGTCGTTTTCTCTGCTAACGATCAACGGCGGCTCATCGAGCATCAAGTTCGCGCTGTATCAGACCGGTGAGCAGATGCAACGAGGGTTGGCAGGAAAAATTGATCGCATCGGCTTATCCGGGACGGATATGACTTACAGCGATGCGTCCCGAGGTCAGCAAGGCAGTCTTGGCATAGAAGCTGACGATCACAGTTCGGCGGCTAATTTTCTGATCGACTGGCTCGAACAGCAGGTCGGTTTTACGCACGTCATGGCTGTGGGACACCGCGTGGTCCACGGCATGAAACACATCCAGCCCGAGCGTGTTTCTCAGGTATTGCTGGATGAACTGCACCGCATCAGTCCGTATGACCCGGATCATCTTCCACGCGAGATTGAGCTGATCGAAGCATTCCGCCGGCGTTATCCGCAACTGCCTCAGGTGGCCTGCTTTGACACGGCTTTTCACCACACCTTGCCGCGCGTAGCCCGGCTCTTGCCTATCCCGCGTCGTTTCGACGCCATGGGGATCCAGCGCTACGGGTTCCACGGCCTGTCCTATGCTTATCTTATGCAAGAACTCGCACATGTTGCCGGCACGAAAGCCGCCCAAGGCCGCGTGATCCTGGCTCACCTTGGTAACGGGGCGAGCATGGCTGCCGTTCGCGACGGCCGAAGTATCGATACCAGCATGGGATTTACACCGACCGGCGGTTTGCCAATGGGCACCCGGACAGGCGACCTGGATCCCGGCGTGGCATGGTACTTGATGCAGAGTGAGAACCTGACACCCAAACAGTTCAGCAAGCTCATCAATCATGAATCCGGACTGCTCGGCGTGTCTGAGACCAGTTCCGACATGCGCGACTTGCTGGCGCTCGAAATTGAGGACGTGCGCGCAGCCGAGGCGGTCGAACTGTTTTGTTACCAGGTCAAGAAATTGATCGGGTCATACACCGCAGCGCTGAGCGGACTGGATACGCTGGTGTTCGCGGGGGGGATCGGAGAGAACGCGCCTGAAGTCCGTGCGCGGATCTGTGACGGGCTGGAATTTCTTGGAATCGAGATCGATGAAAACCGCAACGCGACGAATGCAGGCGCGATTTCCGCGGAGACCAGCCGGGTCGCTGTTCGCGTCATGCATACGGATGAGGAAAAGATGATCGCGAAATCGGTCTGCCACGTTTTGGGTCTCCCAATTGAAAAGGAAAATGAATATGGTCATGAAGACGAAAAAGCCTAAGCTCAAGGACCAACCGTTGTCGCCTGATCTTCTGCGCAAGATGAACTGCTGGAGGACCTGAACCGGACGTTCCACCGCCTGCGCCAGAGCGGTATCGACGAGGAATTGTTCGACGTCGTCTCCGGCTTCTAGGCGCTGACAGGGTCTTAGCGACGGCCGAAAGGATAGCGATGAAAATCAATTCAAAGGATTTCCGGGTACAGGAAGGCGAAAAGGTCAAACTCAAGAAGTGGCCGACGCTTGTGAAGCCCGTTTACCAGTCGAAGGAGCAGTATCAAGAACTCCTCGGAGAACAGGTGGGGGAGCTAAGCGCACTGCAACAACTTCACTACGCATCCAACCGTTATGCAGTATTGCTGATTTTTCAGGCCATGGACGCGGCCGGGAAGGATGGCGCCATCAAGCACGTGATGTCCGGCATCAATCCCCAAGGTTGCCAAGTGTTCAGTTTCACACATCCGAGTGCTACGGAGTTGGAACACGATTTTCTGTGGCGCACCTCCCAGTGTTTGCCGGAACGCGGTCGGATCGGCATCTTTAACCGATCCTATTATGAGGAGGTGTTGATCGTTCGTGTGCATCCGGAGATTCTCCGCAGCCAGGGGCTTCCTGATGGGCTGCTCGACGAGAAAACCATCTGGCAGGAGCGATATCGTTCCATCGTGGACTTGGAGAACCATCTCTACCGTAACGGCACACGGATCATCAAGTTCTTCCTTCACCTTTCAGAGGAAGAGCAGCGAAAGCGCTTTCTCGATCGCATCGACGAGCCCGAAAAAAACTGGAAATTCAGTCTTGCCGACATTGAAGAGAGGAAATTCTGGAAACAGTACATGCAGGCCTATGAGGCGTGCCTGAGCGCAACGAGTACAAAAATTGCGCCTTGGTATGTGGTGCCCGCCGACGACAAGGAGAACGCTCGGCTGATTATTTCAAGGATTATTCTAGATACTTTTAAGGCGCTCAAGATGCGCTATCCCAAAGCCAACGCAAAGCGCCGGCAGGAATTGCAGTCGATCCGCCAACGGCTGATGAAGGAAGGTCCAAGTGGCAACTGAGCTCGATAAATTCGGCCTGCACTGGCTCATTGATTGGCTTGTGCAATTGCGCAAGCAGATACTATTTATTTATTCGAGGAGGACTGTATGCTGGTGACATTTACAACAGACGCCCATGCCGACATCACTATGTTTGGGGATGTCGCGCTTGCCATGCTGAAAATGATGGGACACAGCGCAACCGTGCCTGGCGCTATTCTGGCGGCAGATGTTCCTGTCGCGCTGAGTCGGTTAACAGCCGCTATCGATGCAGAAAAAGCCTCGCCGCCAGTTGAGGATAAGGATGGGGATGAGCCGGTGGTGAGCATGGCTAATCGAGCGCTGCCTCTAATTAACCTACTTACTGCGGCAGCAAAGGCAGGCTGTAACGTAATGTGGAAATAAATTGCCATTTTGTTGTTACAAAAGGAAACATCATGAAAAAATTGGAACAGATGGAGTTGGAGGGGCATCGCAGTGAAATCATCGCGGACGTGAAAAGTTTGGTCGAAAAATATCGTGCCATATTCGATTGGGATGTGCCGGAGATCGATCAAAACGTTGCGGATAAACTTATTTTGGCGGAAATACGCAAGGCCTTGGAGGATATCGAAAAGGAATTGCTGGGCTAAACGGAACAGAACCTTGGGGCCAGTGCGCTTGGTTCGGTCACCGATTCATCCGGTAAAACGGAGTGAAATAACACAATTTAAGGAGCGTCGAAATGAAGAAATCACTTCCACCGCACGATCAAATCGAATCAATGGGTGAAGCTTATGAATTGTTGCTGGAGAAGGCGCAGCAGAAAGCGCATCAAAGCGGCGCCGCCATCCACCAAATGATTGATGAGATTCGGGGGGATGTCGTGGCCTTGACTAAGTTTAGTGAAGATGAAGTCGTCAAGCTGGAAGCCTATGTGAAACGGGATCTGATCGATGCTGCGGGGTATCTGGACAAGACCGGCAAGGAATTGAAGGAGTGGGTGGGCTTTGACGTGGCGTTGATGAAGCACGAATTTTGGGAGCGTTTTTCCGCGGCGGCAGATCAGACCACGAAAGCGCTATATCGATTAAAGCAACAGGCGGCAAGCGCCGAATATCATACCGGTGAGCTCATTGGGCTAGGAACGCTGGTTTGCGATCAGTGTGGTGAAAAATTGCATTTTCACAAACCTGGCCACATCCCGCCTTGCCCCAAATGCAACAGTACGCACTTTCATCGGCAGAATTTTGAATAATCCCGATCGCAATTTCCAAGTCACAGTCCCAACAAGGAGATCAAGACTACTTGCCATGTTCTTGAAGTGGGCAAACCACTGGAGCTCATGCCGCGCCATGTCGCCGGTCACTGAGAAAAAGAGATGCGCCCACTAGGAACTGCGCTACAGCGCTGGCGCATGCGCAGGATTCTCAAGCGTCATCCGATACCTCACCACATCTGGCGAAGCGTGACTCGGCGCGTGTTGATTTTGAGAAGCCTGGACGCGGTACAAATGGCGCATCTGCGCGAGATGACGGCATGGTTTCTGGATCAGAAATCAATCACCGGCGCCCAGGGTTTGGAGGTAACGCCGACAATGAAGGTGGCGGTGGCCGCCCAGGCCTGTTTGTTGATCCTGAATCTGGGAGTGGAGTATTTCGACGGCTGGGTCGAGGTTATACTCTATCCGGGTGCGTTTCGCGTTAATCATGCGCAGATGGATGCCATTGGCCTGGTACATGACGAAGCAAGCGTTTTAACCGGCGAGTCATGGTTGCGTGGCCCGGTAATTTTGTCCTGGGATGACGTGGAGCGGGACACCTATCATTACCAGGCCGGACACAATGTTGTGTTGCACGAGTTCGCACATAAGCTGGATGGCTTCAATGGGGCAACGAATGGCATGCCGCCATTGCGTCGTGGCATGAGCCGGAAAAGATGGGCCGAGGCCTTGAGTGGGGCCTACGATGCACTGTGCCTGCAAGTAGCGGCAGGAGAATCAGCCTTTATCAATCCTTATGCTGCCACCAGCCCGGCAGAGTTTTTCGCGGTATTGAGCGAGGTTTTTTTTACTGCGCCGGATATTTTGAAAAACCGCTGTCCCAGTGTCCACAAGCAACTGACGCTGTTTTACCGACAGGCCGCATCGCGTTGATTCATCCTGGAGAGTTACCACTTGGCGGGCATGATGAGAAGAAAGAGGGGTGCTGAGATGGGGAATACCTATAGCCGCACGACGCCGGCTGATGCGCTGGTGATCTTCGGCGTGACCGGCGACCTCGCCCACAAGATGATTTTTCTGGCGCTCTACGCGATGGCCAAGCGCGGCGTCCTCAACGTGCCGGTGGTTGGCGTCGCCTCCTCGAAGTGGAGCCTGGCGCAACTGCGCAAACAGGCGACGGACAGCATCAAGCAAGCCGGCAAGATCGATGACCGGGAGGCCCTCGACCACCTTCTTTCCCTGCTCCAGTATGTGGACGGTGATTACAACGACCTGGGTACGTTCAAAGCGCTCAAGCAGGCGCTGGGCGATGCCCGGCGCCCGGCGCACTACCTCGCCATTCCTCCCGCGCTGTTCGCCGCGGTTATCCAAGGGCTCGGCGCTGCGGGTCTGGCCGATCAGGCGCGCATCATCGTCGAAAAGCCGTTCGGACGCGACCTGGCTTCGGCGCGGGAGCTCAACCGCATCGCGCTGTCGGTGTTTCCGGAAGACTCGATCTTCCGCATCGACCACTATCTCGGGAAGGAGGCGATCATGAATATCCTCTATTTCCGTTTCGCCAACTCCTTCCTCGAACCGATCTGGAACCGCAACTGCGTGGCCAGCGTGCAGATCACGCTGGCCGAGGATTTCGGCGTGAAGGGTCGTGGCGTATTTTACGAAAGCGCCGGTTGCCTGCGCGACGTCATCCAGAACCACCTGTTTCAGATTGTCGCGCTGCTTGCCATGGAGCCGCCGGCCTATCAGGGTTATGGTGCCATCCAGTGCGAGAAAGCCAAGGTGTTCCAGTCCATGCGCCCCCTGCAGTCGGACGACGTGGTGCGTGGCCAGTACGCCGGCTACCGGAAAGAGCCTGGCGTGGCGAAGGATTCGGATGTCGAGACGTTCTGCGCTCTGCGGCTGTTCCTCGACTCGTGGCGCTGGGAGGGGGTGCCGTGGTACCTGCGTTCCGGCAAATGTCTGGCTGCCACAGCGGCTGAGGTTCTGGTGGAGTTAAAGCCACCACCGCAAAGGCTGTTCGACGATTCAGCTCCGGTGGACGGGCGGGCCAACTATCTGCGCTTCCGGCTCTCCCCCAACTCCGCCGTTGCCCTCGCCGCGCGCGTCAAGCGCTCAGGCAAGGAGTTCGTCGGCGACCAGCACGAGCTCTACCTGCTGGATGAACAGCCGGGAGGGGAAACACCCTACGAGCGGCTGTTGGGTGACGCCATGGCCGGCGATGGCGCGCTCTTCACCCGTGAAGATGCGGTTGAGGCTGCCTGGGCGGTGGTCGATCCAGTCCTTGATACGCACCACCGGGCTCACCCCTACAAGCCCGGCAGTTGGGGGCCGAAACAAGCTGACGCGCTCATTGCGGCAGACGGAAGCTGGCACAATCCCATGCTGGTTAAGGCGGCAAAATGACAGCGGCGAACGAGGTGATACTCTTGCCGCGCCAAGGACACATCGCGCTCGACCCCAGGAATATCGCAGCCTATTCACCCGCTGACCTGATGGACTGCATTGCGTCAAAAAGCGCTGCGCTTATGCAGGCCCACCCAGGTGGAGCCAAGCCATGACAGTCGCAGCGCAACTCGACCAGTTGTGCATCAACACCCTGCGCACACTTTCCATCGACGCCGTGCAGCAAGCGCAGTCCGGGCATCCCGGTACGCCCATGGACGCCGCGCCGACGGTTTACTGTTTGTGGCAGCGTTTTCTGCGCTACGACCCGGAGGATCCCAACTGGCCGAACCGCGATCGCTTCGTGCTGTCGTGCGGTCACGCCTCGATGCTGCTGTATAGCCTGCTTTATCTGTGCGGGGTCAAGGCGATGAGTCCAAGCTATGAACAGGCCGGCGGCCTGGCGGTGACGCTTGACGATATCAAGCGCTTTCGCCAGGCCGGCAGCCGCTGTACCGGCCATCCCGAGTATGGCTGGACCTCCGGCGTGGAGACCACCACCGGGCCGCTTGGGCAAGGTGCGGCAACAAGTGTCGGCATGGCCATCGCGGAACGCTGGCTGGCGGCCAACTATAACCGTCCCGGTTACGCCCTGTTCGAGCATAAAGTGTATGCCCTATGCAGCGACGGCGACATGATGGAAGGGGTCAGCAGCGAGGCGGCATCCCTGGCCGGCCACCTCCAGCTTGCCAACCTGTGCTGGATTTACGACGACAACCACATCAGCATCGAGGGCCCGACCCGCATCACTTTCACCGAGGATGTGGCAGCGCGCTTTCTCGGCTACGGCTGGAATGTCACGCGCGTAGCCGATGCCAACGACCTGGAGCTGTTGACGCGCGGCTACGACACTTTTCTCGCTACCCATGATCGTCCCACCCTGATCATCGTGCAGAGTCACATCGGCTATGGCGCACCTCACAAACAGGACAGCAAGGAAGCCCACGGCGAGCCGCTTGGCGTGGAAGAGGTGCGACTGGCGAAGGAATTCTACGGCTGGGATCCTGACGCTCAGTTCCATGTACCGGACGGCGTTCCGGAATATTTCCGGGAGCAGATTGGCCGCCGCGGTGCGGGGCTTCGCGCCGCCTGGGAGAAACTGTTCGCGGCCTATCGCAACCAGTACCCGGATCTTGCCGAGCAGATCGATCGCATGCAGCGCCGTGACTTGCCCGAAGGCTGGGACAGCGCGCTACCGATCTTTCCGGCAGATGCGAAGGGCATGGCGACGCGCGACTCGTCGGGCAAAGTGCTGAACGCCATCGCCCAAAAGATGCCGTGGCTGCTGGGCGGCGCGGCAGACCTGGCGCCGTCAACCAAAACCCACTTGAACTTCGAGTCTGCCGGCGATTTTCAGGCGCCGGGTGAGTCGGGCGAGGCGGGCAACTACGGCGGACGCAATTTCCACTACGGCGTGCGCGAGCACGCCATGTGTGCCATCAGCAACGGGCTCAGCCTGTCGAATCTGCGGCCCTATGCCGCGAGTTTCCTGATTTTCACCGACTATTGCCGCGGCGCGCTGAGGCTGGCCGCGATGATGGAGATTCCGGTCATCACCATCTGGACTCACGATTCGATCAGCATGGGCGAGGACGGGCCCACCCACCAGCCGGTCGAACAACTCGCGTCATTGCGCGCGATGCCCGGCATGTTGGTATTGCGCCCGGCGGACGCGAACGAGGTGGTCGAGGCGTGGCGGGTGATCATGCAGCTCAAGGATCGCCCTGTTTGCCTGGTGTTAACACGGCAGGCGCTGGCAACGCTGGACCGCACCCGCTACGCGCCGGCGAGTGGCGTGGCGCGCGGCGCCTATGTGCTCGCCGACGCCCCGCACCACAGCCCCGATGTGCTGCTGCTGGCGACCGGCAGCGAAGTCGCGCTGTGCATTGCAGCTTATGAGCAACTAAAGGTAGAGGGAATCAAGGCGCGCGTGATCAGCATGCCGTCATGGGAACTGTTCGAGAGCCAGGGCCAGGAATACCGCGACAGCGTGCTGCCGCCGGAGATAACTGCGCGCGTCGCCGTCGAAGCTGCGTCCAGCTTCGGTTGGGAACGCTATACCGGTTTCGGCGGAAGCATCCTTGGCCTGGATACCTTCGGATTGTCTGCACCGATGAAGGTCGTTGCGCAGCACTTCGGGTTCGAGCCTGCTCACGTTGTCGCCGCAGCCAGGGAGCAAGTGGTGCGTCACGCTTCGAAGAAGTGAGACTGGTCTGCACGGGATTCTCGCTGCCGGAATTTCTCTAACTGCGGTGGGATCAACAGTTGCGGCAATGAAGACTTGGCGAATGAACCGCGCAGCTTGGATCGCGTGATCAGCGTACTCGATGAGGCGACTTCGCGCCGCTTCAGCGAAAGGACTCCGGCGGTGTTTTTAGCATCGCCAGTTCGACCTGCATTCTGTCGTTATTGTCAGCGATCCAAATCTCTCCATCCTGAATGGTGCATTGCAGCTGCATGGTGCGTTGTACCAGCGTTGTCAGAGCCTGGCTGGTGGTCTCCGGCAGGTTGATTATGGTCAGGTTGTTGATCCGTCCGAGTTTGCTGCCATTCTGGTTCCACCAGATATCGGCGCCACGGCCGCCATAGGTATAGACGACTACCTGCCTGGCGCGGCCGCAGGCTTTGCGTATGAGTTTTTCATCGGGCAAACCCACGTCTATCCAGAGTTCAATGGTGCCGGTCAAGTCCTTTTGCCACAGATCGGGTTCGTCATCGGCGCTCAGCCCCTTGCCGAACGACAGAGCCTCATGGGCGTGCAGCGCGAAGGCCAGTACTCGCACCATCATGCGTTCGTCGGTTTCCGATGGATGCTGGGCGATGGTGAGCGCATGGTCATGGTAGTAGTTGCGATCCATATCGGCGATTTGCAACTCGGCTTTGAAGATGGTTGATTTAATAGCCATATATATACTTTTTAGGTTGTCGTGGGTGCCGTTTTGGTGTGTCGCATCAGGGATTCGAAGAATAACCGATTTGATTGCGCCCGCGAAGCAATGTCTATTGTCTGATCAATGCATGGTTGACACTGAAATTGCGGCGTCGTACCGTGGTGAATCTATTTTTCGGAAATCTCTATGCAATCCGTCGAATTCCCGCTTAACGGCGAATACATCGAACTCTGTAACCTGCTCAAGCTTGCCGGCGTGGCGGAGAGTGGCGGACGCGGGAAAACCCTGGTCGCTGAGGGCAAGGTTACTGTGGATGGTCGGCCCGAGAGCCGCAAAACGGCGAAAATCCGCGTCGGCCAGGTAGTCGAATGTCTTGGGGTACGGATTGCCGTCGTGGGTCTGTAACTCGGGTTCGTGACGGTATAATATTCGCCATTCGAGCCACGTTGTAAATCTTGCTTAACATGTCGAACCCGTTTACTGCCTGTTGGACGAGCAAAGGAAACAACCTTTGTCTTGGCCAATGGGAAATCCACTACCTTGGGCGGCTTCTGACCCTTGATGCCGGACGGCGCGAGGAAGATATGGGCACCTTCGGCATATTCAGCTACATCTACCCCGACGACGAGGATTTTGCCGAAGGGCTGTTAGAGGACGACTGGATTCTTGAGCACGCCGGTTGGCTGGCCGATCTTTTTTCCGAGCACGACATCCCTGTCGATGCGGCACACATGCGCTGGTTCTATCAGGCTGCCAACCCCCATGACTGGCGGTGCGGCAGTTGCGGCGGGTGCCTCTAGAGCCTGTCAGCCCGGCTGAAGCGCGGTCTCGGTTGCGTCGTTTCCGGCGGTATGGCGCTCGATAAAGCTATCGAGAAAGCGGCGCAGAAAGCCTTCAGTCTGCGCGCTGTGAAAACGGTCGATTCCCTGCCCGCGGCTGTAGGCGATGACCGTCGGAAAACCTCTCGCCTGATGCCTACCGGCGATTCTCATGTTTTCGTCGGCATCGACTTTCGCCAGCACAAATTTGCCGTCGTATTCCTTGACCAGCCTTTCCAGCATCGGCCCCAGCACACGACACGGGCTGCACCATTCGGCGCCGATATCCAGCAACACCGGTACCTCGTGCGAACGGGCAACCACCCGCTCGTCAAAATCGGCTTCTTCTACGTCGTAAGAGAGATTCATCGTCTTGAGTAATTTGAATGAAGGACAAATAATAGTTTAAACAAGCTGTTCGCGTTTAGCCACTGCCCAAATGGGCAATGAGATAGCTCGTGAGATCAATGCGCCTGCTTGGCGGCGGGTCGTTTCGCCGTTGGCGGCAAATTGACCTCATCCATCAGTGCCCGAATTCGGTCGGCTACTTCCTGGGGTGGGGTGGCATAGGCGAACTTGCCGAGAAAGCTCCCGTCCGGCCCCAGCAGGTACATGCCCGCCGAGTGGTCCACCGTATATTGGTTTTTTCCCGCGCCGGGTTCCCAGTGCTTCTCGTACCTCACCTTGAAGTGGTCGGCTACGCGTCGTACCAGTTCCGGGGAGCCGGTGAGGCCGATGATGCGCGGGTGAAAATACGCGGTATAGCGGCTCAACACTTCGGGCGTATCCCGTTCCGGGTCCACGGTCACGAACAGGGGTTGCAGCTGTTCGGCACGGGTTCCCAGTTTTTCCATGATCAGCGACATTTCCGCCAGGGTGGTTGGGCAGATATCCGGGCAGAAGGTGTAACCGAAGGCGATGAGCTGAAAGCTGCCGAGAAAATCCTGATCGGAAATCGCCCGTCCTTTATGATCCATTAGCAGATAACGGGAAACAATCCCGATCTCCGGCTGATCATCCACGACGGGCGAAGGCGTCTCGGCCCGGGCGGGAGCCGCGAACAGCAGGGCTGAGGCTAGAATGGCAAGATACAATCGATTCATGGAGGTTACTTCGTCACAGAAGCAGGTACGGCAGCCTGCAGGCGCTGGGTTGCTTCATCGACTTGCCCGCTGAGAGTGGGGCCATCAGGGCAGGTCGTCCGCTCCTTCCTGCTCTGGTCGAGGAAGGCGTTGTTGGTGGCTTCCTCGAAGGCTGCCCCGTAGCGCCGCGACTTGGGTGCGTGCTGAATCATCGCGGTCTTGATGCGGGAGACGGCTTCTGCGTAGTCGCAGGCAAGCGCCTGACCGTTAATGCGGCCCAAATCCCGAACCTCAGTCAGCCCCGCATCGGTCGAGGAGTCGGCAGCGCGGGCGGAGAGCGCTAAGCTCAGGAAACACAGCAGAAGGGCAGAACGCTTCATATCACTTTTCCTTTTGAATATCAGGGATGCCAAAGTCGAGAATTATAGCAGTCTTGATGAAACCAGAAGGGCATAATCCAGTGCCGGTTTTGAAATCCCGGATTCCTGCCTGCAATTGTGCAGTGGATAAGCCTACTATACTTAATTTTTTACTTTCTGTAAGTGGCTATGATGGTCAGCGAAGCCGCTTAATTCGGTATTAAGGAGACACATGGTCCCTGCTCTGCGTACCCTGATTCTGGGTATTGTGGCCATTGGCCTGGTAGGCTGCGCCAGCCCGAGCCCGCGTTACCAATTCGCTTACCGTTACGAACCGCCAGCCGATAGCGCAGGACAGGCTTGCCTGGAAAAGTGCGGGCAGAAAATGGAAGCCTGTCAGCAGCGTTGCACGGCGGATTACCAGGCTTGCCTGGCAGGCATTGAGCCGTTGGTGGAAGGGCGTTACGGCGAGGCTCTCAAACGCTATGCGGCTGAATTGGACCGTTATCGCTGGGAGCTGGAGCGTTATCAGTGGTACCTGTCGCTGAGCTGGCCAGATTCCTTCTGGTATGGTCACGGTTTTTACTATCCCTGGCCTGGCCCATTCTATTTTCCGCCTGCTCCGCCCAAAAAGCCCAGCCGCGACGAGGAGTTCGACCGGCTAAGGAAGGAAAGATGCGAGATTGAATGCGGCTGTCAGCCCATCTATGACGCCTGCTTTCTGGCCTGCGGCGGCAAGCGGATTCCGGAGGTGAAGTGCATCGCAAATTGCCCTGAGGGGAAATAAGGGTTGGCTTTGTGTGGTTTGTAGGGCTTTGTGGCTGATGGCGGCATTTAAGAGCAAGCGGTTTTTGATGTCTTCAAAAAGTCGGTGAAATCGCCTACAGAATCGCATCGGCACATATGGCTCCCATCACCTTTTTGTCACACGCTGCCCCAGGAGTTCTTGAAAGCGGCTGAATCCGGACTATGCTGGAATAGACCCTGTGGCAGCATCTACCGGGTATGTGCCTGAATGAAAATCCCAACCAACTGTAAGCGCGAATGAACTTCGCGCCAGCCGGCTAAATCCGGTCCTATAGGAGGGGATTTCATTGCCGGTTTAATAACGACTTTTTGAGGAGCTTTCCATGAATCAAACCACACGTTTTTTCTTTACTGCAGTCTTGTCTGCGGTTCTTACGCTGGGCGCGGCAATGACGCCCGCCATCGCTGACGATGCCGACATGTGCCCTGGTATGGGCATGATGAGGGGAGGGATGATGGGCCCTGAAATGATGGATGGCATGATGGGATCAGGAATGATGGGTGGCATGGCAGGCCAGGGCATGATGGGCGGAATGATGGGTCGCGGCATGATGATGGGGCTGGATTTGACTGACGATCAACGTGCCAAGGTTGAAAAAATCAACTACGAGATTGCCAAAAAGCATATGGAGCTGATGGCCGTGATGCTGGAGGAGTCCCATAAGCTGCGGGAGGCGCTGGCGATGAAAACGCCCAATCCGGCCGCAGTGGGCAATGCAACAATCCGGATTCACGATCTCAAGCGGCAGATGAAGCAGTTGCATGTCGACACCCACAATCGCATCGAGGCGGTATTGACCAAGGAGCAACAGGAAATGTTCAGGCGCCACGGTCGGGGCGGCATGATGGGGCATTGAGGCTGTTCCCGGTTGATCCCCGTGGTGAATTAGCGCAGCACATTGCGCCGGATGCAGCTCATACTTCCGGCGGGATTCTCCTGCAAGGGGTTTCTCCGTCGGGTATTACGATCCCGTTTATTCGATTTCTACGCGTTCTCAATACCGCAGCAGACCACCTTGTTACGGCCTGCTTGCTTGGCAGCATAAAGCGCGGCATCGGCTTCTGCCAGAACGTCCTTGAGTTCACGCGTGACATCGGATGGGCAGTGCGAGATGCCGATGCTGATTGAGACGGAGAGGTTCCCGCATTCGGTGGCAAACGATGAGGAAGCGATGGTTTCCCGCAAGGATTCGGCCAGGTTCAGTGCGCCCCCGGTGTCGGTATCCGGGGCGATCACGCAGAATTCTTCGCCGCCGTAACGCCCCAGAACGTCGTGTCCGCGCAACCGTCCCGCAAGCCGACCGGCGACTTTGCGCAACACCTCGTCTCCGGCAGGGTGTCCGTGGGTATCGTTGATGAGTTTGAAGTTGTCCACGTCGATCATCAGCAACGCCAAGGGCGAACCGCTGCGCCGGGCCAGGGCATGTTCGGCGTGTTCCATCAGGGCGCGCCGGTTGGGAACCTGGGTGAGGCTGTCGGTCATCGCCAGGTGCATGATTTCCCGGTCCGTGCGTTCCTTGACCATGAGCACGAAACCGATCGAACCGAGCAGCGCGGTCGCCATGACGGCGATGAAGGAAATGATCTGAACCGGGTGAGGTGATGCGGCGTTCTGGGGTTGGGCGAATTCACTGTAGCCGGACAGGGCGACGACGGCCCGCAGTCCCAGTACCAGCACGATCATGGCGCAACCACCGAATAGTAGCCGCCAGGCCCGCCCGGCGCGGGTTTCCGTGTCGGACAGCAGGGTGCGGGCAATCAGCACCATCTGGAAGCTATAGATGAGGCTGCCCCAGATGAAGCGGTCGCGTATGTCGTCCACCAGAATGGCCGCCATCACCAGCGTCAGCGCGACCGGTGCAAGGTACTGCCAGCGCGGAGCCTGGCGTTGCTGGAATTCACAAATGGCAGCCAGTATCAGGGCATGCGAAGCGGCTTTGAATCCGTTGGCGACAATGATCGAGAAGACATCCGGAATGGTGCCGCGGGCCGCAATCAGCGTCCAGGTCAGGGTTTCCAGGAGCATCGCCGCCGCCCATTTGCCCATGCCGTCCCGTTTTCTGTCGCCGTTCCCGCCGGTGGCGGCGACGAACAGGCTCAGTACCATCAAGGCATTGGTCAGGATCAGCGAAAACAGCAGGGTGCGAGGGTCCAGGTTCATGTTCGCTCAGCGTGACTTGGCTAGCGCCTGCAACACTGCCTTGAGCAATTGCCAACAGCGTGCGACCGATTCTATTTCGACGCTTTCGCCGGGCGCGTGTGCGCCGCGAATATCGGGGCCGAAGGATATCATATCCAGATGCGGATGGCTGGCCGCGAGCAGGCCGCATTCCAATCCCGCGTGAATCACCTGCAATCCAGCGGACTGGCCGAATTGCGCGGTGTATACCTGCTGGCACAACGCGAGCAAGTTCGATGACGGGTTCGGCGTCCAGCCCGGATAGGCGCCGTCCTTCCAAGCGCGCAATCCAAATGATGCGGCATGCGCAACCAACTCGTCGGCTAGAGCATCGGCTCGTGCGTCGTGCAGCGAGCGCACCTTGAACGTCGCGCGGAACGCCCCCTGTTCAAGCGCAACCACGCCGAGATTGTCCGAGGTGTCGGTCACGCCGGGGAATTCGTCGCTCGTGCGTGCCACGCCGTTGGTGGCACTGTTGAGGAAATTGAGCAAGCGATCTCGCTCTGCGCATGAAATGGCAGAAAAAACTTCCGTTCGCCCTGAGCTCGTCGAAGGGTGAACGTCCACACCCGTCCATGGTTCGACAAGCTCACCACGAATGGCCTTAATGGATAGCGACACCTTCGCATCCACCTCAGCGAAGTGCTTCCGCCATGCCGCATTTTTCTGTTGCCTCCATGCTTCCAGTTGCGCCGCATCGGCAGCAGGTAGCGCAAACACTGCGACCGCTTCGCGCGGAATGGCATTGCGCGCCGTTCCGCCCTGCATGCCGATCAGACGCAAATCGAAGCGTTCGGCCAGCTCGCGCAGCGCCTCCGCCAGCAGCTTGATCGCATTGCCGCGCCCGAGATGGATGTCGATGCCGGAGTGGCCGCCGCGCAGCCCGGCCACTTCCAGCCGCATCAGTTCATAGCCCGGCGGCAAGTCTTCCTGTTCGCAATCGTGGCGCACCTCCACATCCACGCCGCCCGCGCAGCCCAGATAGAAATGCCCCCATTCCTCGGTGTCGAGGTTGATCAGCGTCTTGCCCTGCAAGGTGCCGGAGGTCAGACCGCGCGCGCCGTCCATGCCGGATTCCTCGTTCACGGTCAGCAGCACCTCCAGCGGCGGATGGATCAGCCCCGGCTCTTCCAGCGCGGCCAGTGCAAGCGCCACGCCGATGCCGTTGTCCGCGCCCAGCGTCGTGTTCTCCGCCACTACCCAGCCATCGCGCACAGTAGTGTTAATCGGGTCGCGCTCGAAATCATGCTGCGTGCCGGCATTGGCCTGGCACACCATGTCCAGATGGCCTTGCAGGATCACGCCGGGCATCGCCTCGCAGCCTGGGCTGGCGGGCTTTTTCAGGATCAGATTGCCCGCGTCATCGACCACAGCGGTGAGCCCGCGTGCTTGCGCCCAGGCGATCAAATGCTCGCGCAGCGCCGCCTCGTGCAGCGACGGTCGCGGTATCGCGCACAGCGTGGCGAAGTGTGCCCAGACGGAATGAGGTTGGATATTTTCGAGCGCGGATGGCATGTTAACGGTTGATTGGCTTGTATCGCGGCAGTGAGGTTTCGTAGGGTGCAATAAGCGCAGCGCATTGCACCGGATGTTTAGATATGGCTACATACGGCGCAATGCCCGTTGGTTATTGCCCTACGCGGGCTGACCCCGTTTGTTTACTATTTCACCGCCGCACCAGCACAAATAATCATGGCCGGCAGGCCGGCGTCCGCATGACCGGGCAAGGCAACTTCCTCTTGGGGTTGAGCCACGGTTTGACCGGTTCAGCTCTGAGCACGGCCAGTTCCGGCTCAAGCGCTACCATGCGGGCTAGGGCCTTGTTCTGCGCTTCGCAATCCTTGTCGTACATCGCCTTAATCCCGGCCAAATGATCGTCCAATGCGTCGGTAAAGGGGTACGTCCCGTGGATGTATTGCTGGACGGCCTCGATCGCTCTACGCGGGTACTCGTCCACATATCCGCGATGAATGGCGTACTGCGCTTGCTCTACTGAAAATACGGTTCCGGCGACGTCCCACTTATCGTCAATAGCCCTCCGCTTCAGCTCAATATATTCGCGCGCCAGTTGCTCTTTCGCGGAGTCCTTCGGGTCAATGCCTTGCAGGGGTTGGAGCCGGGCAATGTCCGGCAATATCGGACACGTTTGGAACTGCGCAAGCTTTGAGGTTACCTCGTCAGCGGTGAGCGCCGGGGCAGAACCCTTACCCGACTTGCTGCATTGCGCGAACGTAAATACCACCAAAACTACTGCGCCAAACGTAAGCGCGGTCGGCCAATCATTTTTCATCTGTGTACCTTCAATTATGCTCGGCGTGGCCACGCAGAGACCCGGGGCATTATGGACTAAACGGGACTAAACGGGGACAGACCACGTTTTATGGACTAAACGGGACTAAACGGGGACTAAACGGGGACAGACCACGTTTTGTTTTTACTGATCTCTTCATGCACCCACGAAGGATCAAGGTCGGCGCCATTCGACCAAGAGCAACTGCAAGAGCAACTGGGGACAGACCACGGTTTCTGCCCCCATTAAAGAGCAACTGGGGACAGACCACGGTTTCTGCCCCCATTAGATCACCGACTGATCGGCTTATACCGAATCCGCTTGGGCTTTGCCCCTTCTTCACCCAGCCGTTTCTTCTTGTCCGCTTCGTATTCCTGATAGTTGCCGTCGAAGAACGTCCACTTGGAATCGCCTTCGCAGGCGAGGATGTGGGTGGCGATGCGGTCGAGGAACCAGCGGTCGTGGGAGATGACCATGACGCAGCCGGCGAATTCGAGCAGGGCGTCTTCCAGCGCGCGCAGGGTTTCCACGTCGAGGTCGTTGGAGGGTTCGTCGAGCAGCAGCACGTTGCCGCCGGCGATCAGCGTCTGCGCCAAGTGCAGGCGGCCACGCTCACCACCGGAGAGCTGGCCGACGGTCTTGCCCTGATCGGAACCCTTGAAGTTGAAGCGGCCGATGTAGGCGCGCGCCGGGGTCTCGTATTTGCCGACGGTGAGGATGTCGTTGCCGCCTGAGATCGCGTTGAACACGGTCTTGTCGTTCTGCAGCGAGTCGCGCGCCTGATCGACGTGCGCGATCTTGACGGTGGTGCCGATCTTCACGGTGCCGCTATCCGGCTGTTCCTTGCCGGTGATCAGCTTGAACAGCGTGGATTTGCCCGCGCCGTTCGGGCCGATGATACCGACGATGGCGCCGGGCGGCACCTTGAAGCTGAGGTTGTCGATCAGCAGGCGGTCGCCGAAGGCTTTGCTGACGCCGTCGAACTCGATGACTTCGTTGCCGAGGCGTTCGCCGACCGGGATGAAGATTTCCTGCGTTTCGTTGCGCTGCTGGTGTTCCTGCGAATTGAGTTCTTCGAAGCGGGCGATGCGCGCCTTGGATTTCGCCTGGCGTCCCTTGGGATTTTGCCGCACCCATTCCAGTTCCTGCTTCATCGCTTTCATGTGCGCGTCGATCTGCTTGTTCTCGGTCTCCAGTCGCGCGCCCTTCTGCTCCAGCCAGCTCGAATAGTTGCCCTTCCACGGGATGCCGTGGCCGCGGTCGAGTTCCAGAATCCATTTGGCGGCGTTGTCGAGGAAGTAGCGGTCGTGGGTGACGGCCACCACGGTGCCGGGGAAGTGCACCAGGAACTGCTCCAGCCAGTCCACCGATTCCGCGTCGAGGTGGTTGGTCGGCTCGTCCAGCAACAGCATATCCGGCTTTTCCAGCAGCAGTTGGCACAGCGCTACGCGGCGCTTCTCGCCGCCGGAAAGGTGTTCAATCCTGGCGTCCCAGGGCGGCAGGCGCAGCGCGTCGGCGGCAACTTCCATCTGGTGCTCGGCATCGGTGCCCGAGGTGGCGATGATGGCTTCCAGCCGCCCCTGTTCCTCGGCCAGTTTGTCGAAGTCGGCATCCGGCTCGGCATAGGCGGCATAGATTTCCTCCAGCTTCTGCTTGGCCTGCATCACTTCGCCCAGGCCCGCTTCGACTTCCTCCCGCACGGTCTTGGCCGGGTCGAGCTGCGGCTCCTGCGGCAGGTAGCCGATGGAGATGTTGGGCTGGCGCTGCACCTCGCCGTCGTATTCCTTGTCCACGCCCGCCATGATGCGCAGCACGGTAGATTTGCCCGAGCCGTTCAGGCCGAGCAGGCCGATCTTGGCGCCGGGGAAGAAACTCAGCGAGATATCCTTGATGATTTGACGCTTGGGAGGGACGATCTTGCTCACGCGGAGCATGGACATTACGTATTGGGCCATGGCGTTAGTTAGGTGCTCGAGGAAATGCGTAGCTTAACCCAAGGCGGCGGGTTTTGGGAGCACGGAAATCAATGGCCGTTTTTTGGCTTATAATTCCCCCGCGACCTTGATCGCGCCTTCCATGACCGGGACTATCCTCTGATGAATTACCGCCACGGCTACCATGCCGGCAACTTTTGTGACGTATTCAAACATCTCATCCTGATGCTGCTGATCGAACATTTCAAGCAGAAGGAAAAGGGTTTTACCGTGCTTGACGCACACGCCGGCGATGGGTCCTACAGTCTGCGCGGTGAACTGGCCGCCAAGACGGGCGAGGCGGCAGAGGGGATTTTGCGCGTATTGGAATTTCCCAAGCCTTCGCCGGCGCTTGCCGACTTTCTCAACCTGGTGCGCCGCCTGGGTTTGCCGGACGCCGAGGGCAGGCTGACCAGCTATCCTGGCTCGCCGCGATTGGCGCGCGCGTTACTGCGGCCGCAGGACAAGCTGCTGCTGAGCGACATCCACCCGGATGCGCTGAGTTCGCTGGAGAGGTTGTTCCGCGATGACCGCCAGGTGCGCATCCAGCCGATCGATGCCGCGCTGGCGCTGAAGTCGCTGTTGCCGCCGGAAAGCCGGCGCGCCCTTGTGCTGCTCGATCCGCCGTACGAAGAGCCAGACGAGTTCCGCCGCCAGCTGGCAGCCCTGAAAGAAGCGCACAAACGCTTTCCCACCGGCACCTATGCCATCTGGTACCCGATCAAAAGCCCGGAACCGGTGCGCCACTTTCACCGTCAATTGGCTGCCAGCGGGATCAAGCGGATACTCACCACGGAGATCCACCTCGCTCCGCTCAACAACTTTCAACTCAACGGCAGCGGCATGACGATCATCAATCCGCCCTGGAAGCTCGACACGCAACTGGGCGAAGTGTTGCCGGAATTGCTGGCCGCGCTGGGCGCGGAAAAAAGCGGCAAAATCCGTCTGGAATGGACCGTGCCGGAATAACCCAATCCGCTAGTATCTGTAGGTTGGGGTGAGCATGCGAACCCCAACACCCCCAAAGTGATAGAGAGCCATGAGCCGCTACACACGCGCATTTACGCCAGGCGGGACGTTCTTCTTTACGGTCAACCTGGCCGAGAGATCGAAAACCCTGCTTACCGACCACATCGACAAGCTGCGCGAAAACCTGCGGCATGTCCGCGATCGGCATCTATTCCATATCGACGCCATCGTGGTTCTGCCCGACCACCTCCATACCATCTGGACATTGCCGCCAGGCGATGCAGATTACCCCACCCGCTGGACATTGATCAAAGCCGGGTTCTCTCGCGGCCTGCCCAAGAACGAGCGCATCGGTTCGAGCAGAATCGCCAAGGGCGAACGGGGCATCTGGCAACGGCGATATTGGGAACACCAAATCCGCGACAAAACCGATTACGCCCGGCATATCGATTACATCCATTACAACCCGGTCAAACACGGCTACGCGGAAACACCCCTCGATTGGCCGCATTCATCGATACATCGATATATTCGGGATAGGATTCTTCCAGCGGATTGGGGC
This sequence comes from Sulfuricella sp., assembly GCF_035531155.1. Lineage (NCBI taxonomy): Bacteria > Pseudomonadati > Pseudomonadota > Betaproteobacteria > Nitrosomonadales > Sulfuricellaceae > Sulfuricella > Sulfuricella sp. Next base: position 58,280 of record NZ_DATKTK010000003.1, read on the forward strand.
GCGAATTACGCCGAGGCGGAAATGGCAGGGTGGGGGGAATTATGAGGGGTTTGTTGGGGTTCGCGGGCTCACCCCAACCTACCGGGCTTGGATTGTCAATCACGGCGGGATACGGCTGCGCCTAACCCGCCCTACATTTTGTTCGCCTCATTCTCCAGCACCTGTAAAAACTCATCACCGTATTTCGCCAGCTTGGCTTGGCCCACGCCGCTGATTTCGCCCATTTCCCTTAGGCTGCCGGGGCGGCGGTTGAGGATTTCCAGCAGGGTGCTGTCGTGGAAGATCACATAGGGCGGCACGCCCTGCTCGCGGGCGAGTTCAGTGCGTTTGGCCTTGAGTGCCTGCCACAGCGGGTCTTCGTTGGCACCGGCGAAAGCTTCGCGGGCGCGGGCGCCGCGCTCGGCCTTGCTGGTTCGGCTCTTCTTGGCGGGTTCGGCATCGCGCCGCAGCCAGACTTCCTGCTCGCCGCGCAATACCGGGCGGGATTCCTCGGTCAGGCGCAGGCCGCCGTAGGCTTCGATGTCCACGTTGAGCAGACCGGCGGCGACCAGTTGGCGGTAGACGCTGCTCCACTGGGCTTGGGCGAGTGCTTGCCCGATGCCGAAGGTGGTGAGCTGGTGGTGGCGGAATTTCTCGACTTGGGGTGTGGTTTTGCCCAGCAGGACGTCGATCAGGTGGCCGACGCCGAAACGCTGGCCCGTGCGGTAGACGCAGGATAGCGCCATCTGCGCGGGCTGGGTGGCGTCCCAGGAGTCGACGGGTTCGAGGCAGTTATCGCACTGGCCGCAGTCGCCGGGGTGCTCCTCGCCGAAGTAGCGCAGGATGGTCTGGTGGCGGCAGGCGGTGGCTTCGCAGAAGCCGAGCAGGGCGTCGAGCTTCTGCAGTTCGACCCGTTTGCGCTCGGCGGGGGCGTCGCCGGAATTGAGCATCTGGCGCATCGAGACCACATCGCCCAAGCCGTAGGTCATCCAGGCGTCCGCAGGCAGGCCGTCGCGGCCGGCTCGGCCGGTTTCCTGGTAATAGCCTTCCATGCTCTTGGGCAGGTCGAGATGGGCGACGAAGCGCACGTTGGGTTTGTCGATGCCCATGCCGAAAGCCACCGTGGCGACCATGATCACGCCTTCCTCGCGCAGGAAGCGGCGCTGGTTGGCGTTGCGCGTGGCGGCGTCGAGGCCGGCGTGGTAGGGCAGGGCGTCCCAGCCTTTTTCCTTGAGCCAGGCGGCGGTTTCCTCGACTTTCTTGCGCGACAGGCAATAAACGATGCCGGCATCGTTGGCGTGTTCGGCTTCCAGAAATGCCTGCAACTGGTTCCGCGCGTTGGCTTTCAGCGTCACCCGGTAGCGGATGTTCGGGCGGTCGAAGCTGGAGACGAACTGGCGTGCCTGTTCCAGTGTCAGGCGCTCGACGATCTCACGCCGGGTCGGGGCATCCGCCGTGGCCGTGAGCGCGATGCGCGGCACCGCCGGAAAACGTTCGTGCAGTACCGTCAATTCCCGGTACTCGGGGCGGAAGTCGTGGCCCCACTGCGACACGCAGTGTGCCTCGTCGATGGCGAACAGCGCCAATCCCGGGCCGGCCTGAACTTGCTCCAGCGCACTCAGGAAATTCGCCATCAGCAGGCGCTCCGGGGCCACATAAAGGATATCCAGGTCGCCGCGCATCAGGCGGCCAAACACGTCTCGGGCGGCATCGGCGTTCAGGCTGGAGTTGAGGAAGGCGGCCTTCACGCCGAGTTGCTTGAGGGCGTCCACCTGGTCCTGCATCAGCGCGATCAGCGGCGACACCACGATGCCGACGCCGTGCCGCAACAGCGCGGGGAGCTGGTAGCACAGGGATTTCCCGCCACCGGTCGGCATCAGTACCAGTGCGTCGCCACCGGCTGTGACATGCTCGACGATGGCCTGTTGTTCGTCGCGGAAGGCCGAGTAGCCGAAAACGTCGTGGAGGATTTGCTGGGCAGAAGGGGAGGGCATGGGCGGGCGAGCGGATAAAATGCCATTTTACCCTGTCATGGCCTTCCCGGGTTATGCAATAGTCCGGGTCGACTCTGATGATGGGGCGCAGTTGTGCTGTTGTTTCTGTTAAACTAACTAATATCAGATCAGTGAGTCCGGCTACCAGGCCCGGCTTCATTTCCTTTCTTAATCACGAATACCAGCTTAAAGGGTGATAACTTGGCAAAACCTAATTTTCAATATGAAAAGCGTCAAAAAGAGCTGGAAAAGAAAAGAAAAAAAGAAGAAAAAACACAGCAGAAACTGAACAAAACCCAGCCCCAGGAAAATCCGGATCAGTCGCCGGAAGAGGGTAGCGCCAATCCGCCTCCGGCTGAGTAAAGGACATCTCTAAAGGGTTATGGTTTTCCCTCGGTCATCTTCACAAAGATGGCCGAGTCCCCCAAGACGGGTACGGCTACTTCCCAGTCCATTTTCTTGATGTAATCGGCCAGCGCCTGGGCGGCGTTCGGTTCGCCGTGAACCACGAAGGTTTGGGCGGGCGGGCGCTTGAACTGTTTGAGCCAGTGCAGCAAGGCGGCTTGGTCGGCATGGGCCGAGAACCCGCCGATCGTATAAATTTCCGCGCGCACGGGAATGTCCTTGCCGTAAATGCGCGCCGTTTTTGCCCCATCCACCAGCCGTCTTCCTAGCGTGCCCTGGGCCTGGAAGCCGGTGATCAGGATCGTGTTCTGCCTTTTTCCCAAATTATTGATCAGGTGAAACTTGATGCGTCCGGCATCGCACATGCCGCTTGCGGAAATAATGATCGCACCGGAATGGATGTCGTTCAGCGCAATGGATTCTTCCGCGCTGCCGGTAAAAGTGATCTTTAGCGGAGTGTGGTTTTTTGCCTGCCAGGCGGTAAGGTTCCTCGCCTCCTCGTCGAACATTTCCATGTGTCGCATGGTGATATCCGTGGCTTTGGTCGCCATCGGCGAATCAACATAGACAGTCAGATTCTTGAATCGCCCCTGGCGTGTGAGTTCATGAAGAAAATAGATGATTTCCTGCGTACGTCCCACTGCGAAGGCGGGAATGATGACATTGCCTTTTTTCCGGTACAGCGTGTCATTGATGGCATGTACGAATTCTTCGGTGGTCGATGGCAGGTCTTTGTGCAGCCGGTCGCCGTAGGTGGATTCGACGAACAGGATATCGGTTTCTTCGATTATGGTGGGGTCGCGCAGGATAGGCTGGCCGGGTTGGCCCAGATCACCCGAGAAGACCAGCTTGGTCTGTTTGTCTCCACTCTTGACCCAGACTTCGATTATGGACGATCCCAGAATATGACCGGCGTCCCGAAAGCAGCAGTGTACGGATGGGTGCGGGGAGATCTGTGTGTCGTAGGAAATTGGCGTCAATCTGCCCAGGCAGATTTCCGCTTCGGCCATGGAGTACAGCGGAGTAGCTGCTGCGCTGAGTTTGCGCTTCTCTCTTGGTTTTTCCTCCCGCCGGCGGTTTTCCCTGCTGGCTTCGATTTCCTGAATGTGGGCGGAATCCGGCAGCATGACGCCAAGCAGGTCGGCGGTGGCGGTCGTGGTGTAAATCGGACCGTCAAAACCCGCAGCGACCAGCTTGGGCAGCAGGCCGCTGTGGTCGATGTGGGCGTGAGTCAGCAAGACAAAAGCGATATCCCGGGGAAGGAACTTGAAGGCTTGCGCATTCAGCTTGTCGGCCTCGCGGCCGCCCTGGAACATGCCGCAATCCACCAGGAATTTGACCTCCCCGGTTTCGATCAGGTAGCAGGAGCCGGTGACCTGTTGGGCGGCGCCGAGGAAGGAAATTTTCACTTGTGACCTCCGGGTATGTCTGCTCTAGACCGGGTAAGGCAGGGGCAGGAAATGCAGGGCCGGACCCTCCGGGGTTTTAAAGCGCACCGCGCCGGCATCCACGCTGCCGGTGGGGATCACCGCCAGCAGGTCGTAGCCGCCATCGGGGGCGGGCTGGGCATTCACCACCATGCCCGCCGTCGGTTCTGCGCCGAACAGCTCGTCTCCTGGCTGGGGTGCGCTGTCCGAGCCGAGATGGGCGAGATACAAACGGCGTTTGACCTTGCCGAGGTATTGTGTGCGCGCCACGATCTCCTGGCCGGTGTAGCATCCCTTGTTGAAGCTGACGCCGCCGATGGCTTCGAAATTCGCCATTTGCGGTGTGAACTGCTCCTGGGTCTGGGGCAGGATGACGGGGATACCTGCGTGGATTTCCAGCCATTCCCAGCAGGCGCTGCCGGCGGGAGTGGACTGACTGCTCAATTCCTCCCACAGGGCAGGCCCTTGCTCAAGGGGTGCAACGATCTCGAAGCGCGCTGCGCCGAGCCGGATGATCGTTCCCTTGTCGTGGCGGACGACGCCCAGCAGGTCAGGCGGCAATGCGCCGATAGCTGCTTGCAACAAGGCTTCGGCACCCATGCCGGCCACGCCGAGGCGCACCGATTCATCGCCGGCGTCGCGCACCTTGACCTTGGAGCGCAGCACGTACATCGTCAGCCGCTTCTGGATGCCGGCTTGCAGAGTGGCGGGCAGTTGCAGAAAATAACCGCCAGCGTCCCGCCATAGCAGGAAGCTCGCCAGCATCCGGCCTTTGGGCGTGCACAGGCTGTTGTACTGCGCGCGGTCGGTGGCCAGCCTGACATCGTTGGTGGTCTGGCCCTGCAGAAAGGTCTGGCTGTCCTCGCCATTGATGCCGATCACGCCGCGATGGGAGAGGTCGGTGAGAATGGTACCGGACTGTGCAGCCAGCAATTCTTTTTCCGGATTGCCGAAATGAATGGCATGATCGTCTGCTAGGGTAGCGCCCGCTTTAACGAGATGGTCTTTCCAGGTGGGATTCATAATTCTGACGGAGTTGAAAGTGATGATGGTTAACATAAGGCCAATTAGCCATTTTTACAAGGGTTTCGGGCGGGGATGCTGACGATCGCGGTCGGGCCGTCCCGGCGGTTGGCGGGTTCGCTCGCGGGTATGCATGGTTTTGCCGCCGCCCTGTTTTGGCTGGCGCCACTGCCGCACTGGCTCGCCGTCTTGCTGATGGCGGTGCTTCTCGGCAGCGCCTGGCATACTCTGCGGCGCGATGGTTTCCGCACGCTGCAGCATTCGCTGATTGCATTGCGGCTCGATGCCGATTGCCGTTGCGAATTCCAGACCCGCACCGGGGCATGGCACGAAGCTACCCTGCTCGGCAGCAGCTTCGTTGCCCCTTATTTGACCGTGCTGAATTTGAAACCGGCGGGGGGCCGCTTGGTGAAGCATCTGGTGATTCTTCCGGATGCCGTCAATGGGGAAGATTTCAGGCGGCTGCGGGTGTGGCTGAAATGGCGATGCTCGAAGATGGATTAATCGCAAAAAACATGATTATCCACGGATGAACACAGATTACACAGATAAAACAAACGGTTGAACCTAAGGAAGCGCTGATTAAATGAGAATCGTCATTCCGGCGAAAGCCGGAATCTAGAAAATTCAAAGCACTGGACACCGGCTTTCGCCGGTGCGACGAATAAATCAGTGGTTCCTAAGTCGTTGGCTACCCGAAAGGTAAACCACGCACTTTAATGCAACCTATTGATAATCCGTGTACATCCGTGATAATCCGTGGATAAACTTTTTCTGGTTAATCGCTATTTGCCGCCCGGCACCAGCACCGTGTTTTTTGCTTCGGCCAACTGCTCCGGATAATCCCGGCTGTAATGCAGGCCGCGGCTTTCGTGGCGCAGCATGGCGCATTGCACGATCAGGTCGGCGGTGAGCACCAGGTTGCGCAACTCGATCAGGTCGTTGCTGACGCGGAAGTTCTGGTAATACTCGTTGATTTCCTCGGTGAGCAGGCGGATGCGGTGCTGTGCCCGCTCCAGGCGCTTGTTGGTGCGCACGATGCCGACGTAATCCCACATGAAGCGGCGCAGCTCGTCCCAGTTGTGGGAAATGACGATTTCCTCGTCGGCGTCGGTGACGCGGCTTTCATCCCATTCCGGCAGGGCTGCGGGCGGTGTTTGCGGCTGCTTGAGGATGTCCTTCGCGGCGGCCTGGGCGTATACCATGCATTCCAGCAGCGAGTTGCTGGCCAGTCGGTTGGCGCCGTGCAGTCCGGTGCAGGCGACCTCGCCAATGGCATACAGGTTGGGAATATCGGTGCGCGCCGAGCGGTCGGTGACGATGCCGCCGCAACTGTAGTGTGCCGCCGGTACCACGGGAATGGGCTGGCGCGTGATGTCGATGCCCAGTTCCAGGCAGCGTTCGTAGATGTTGGGGAAATGCTCCTTGAGGAAAGCCGCCGGTTTGTGCGAAATGTCGAGATAAACACAGTCCAGACCGCGTTTTTTCATTTCGAAGTCGATCGCGCGTGCCACCACGTCGCGCGGAGCCAGTTCGGCGCGAGGGTCGTGCTCCGGCATGAAGCGGGTGCCGTCGCGCAATACCAGGATGCCGCCTTCGCCGCGCACCGCTTCGGTGATCAGGAATGATTTGGCGTGGGGGTGATACAAACAGGTGGGATGGAACTGGACGAATTCCATGTTCGACACCCTGCATCCGGCGCGCCAGCCCATCGCGACGCCGTCACCGGTGGCAACGTCGGGATTGGTGGTGTAAAGATAGACCTTGCCGGCCCCGCCGCTGGCTAGCACGATATGCCGGGCGGCAAAGGTTCTGACCTTGCTGCTGTTTTTGTCGAGAACATACACCCCGTGACAAGCATTATTCTCAAGCCCGAGCTTGCCACCGGTGATCAGGTCGATGGCGATGTGGTTTTCCAGCAAGGTGATGTTGGCATGGTTTTTGACCTTTCCCGCCAGGGTGACCTGTATCGCATGGCCGGTTGCATCGGCGGCGTGGATGATGCGGCGGTGGCTGTGGCCGCCTTCCCTAGTCAGATGGTAGCCGGTGCTGTTGTCGGCATCCCGGGTAAAGGGCACGCCTTGCTCGATCAGCCATTCGATCGCGGCCCGGCTGTTTTCCACCACGAAGCGGGTGGCTTGTTCGTCGCACAGCCCTGCGCCGGCGATCAGGGTATCTCTGATGTGCGCCTCGATCGAGTCATCGCCCGCCAGCACGGCGGCGATGCCGCCCTGCGCCCAGTCGCTGGCGCCATCCAGCACCCCACGCTTGGTGACGATCGCCACTCGCCGGCTCTCGGCGAGGTTCAGTGCCAGCGTCATGCCGGCCAGCCCGCTGCCGATGATGATCACGTCAAAATGCGACATGTGCGTTGTTCCTTTGACTTTAAAATGCCTGGGTGGAAATGATAGCACGCAACGTGGGCGCGAGGCAGGGCGACCTTTTCGCGGAATCGGACTGTCAATAACCCTGTCGGGATATGAACTATTCCGCGACGAGGAGGTCTTTGTGAAGAGGGCTGCGTTCCCTGAAATGGATGTGGGCGCTATACTGAGACCATTAGGTGGCATGGAAAGTCTATGCCATCAATAGGGACAAGGATAATGGCGCTGAAATTCAGGGAAGGCCCTCATGGGTGATCGTGAGATTGACCAGCAACTGGTCGAGCGAGCGCAGCACGGCGACAAGCACGCTTTCGAGCTGCTTGTGGCGAAGTATCAGCGCAAGCTGGGGCGTTTGCTGTCGCGCTTCATCCGTAACCCGACCGAAGTTGAAGACGTGGTTCAGGAAGCGTTCATCAAGGCGTACCGCGCACTGCCTTCGTTCCGGGGTGAAAGCGCTTTTTATACCTGGCTGTATCGGATCGGAATCAATGCCGCCAAGAATTATCTGGTGTCTGAAGGCAGACGACCGCCGACGACGACGGAGTTCGACAGCGAAGAGGCCGAAGGTTTCGAAGACGCCGAACAGCTTCGCAATATCAATACGCCTGAAAATGAACTGATGAGCAAGCAGGTTGCCGAAACCGTGAACAAGGCAATGGATAGCCTGCCCGAGGAACTTAAAATCGCGATCACGCTGCGTGAAATCGAGGGTCTGAGTTATGAGGAAATTGCGACCATGATGAATTGCCCGATTGGTACGGTGCGGTCGAGGATTTTCCGTGCTCGCGAAACGATCGCCGAGAAGTTACGACCTATGCTGGGAACTGATAAAGATACGAGGTGGTAAACATGATGGAGAGTCGAATATCTGCGCTGACAGATGGTGAACTGGATCATGAAGAGGCAAATGCAATCCTGCTCTCTGCCAGAGAGCAGCCGGAATTGCAGCAGAAGTGGAATATGTATCACTTGATCGGCGATTCCTTAAGACAAACCGCTCCACTTTCACCCGATTTCAACGCACGATTCGCCGGGCAGTTGGCAAAAGAGCCGACGGTTCTGGCTCCCCGGCGACTCCTTCTGCACCTGCGCCCCTTGATTGCACTATCTGCCGCGGCGTCGGTCGCGGCGGTTTCCCTGGTGGCGTGGGTGGTGCTGCAATTCAATCCTGAGAGTGGCTTGAGTGCGGCAACCAATACCGTTGTTGCGGAGGCAAGCACGGCGAGTGTCTCGTCCGAGATAAACGTCAATAGTTATCTTGCGGCACACCAGGAATATTCACCTGCCGTCCAGCTGCCCCGGCACTATCAGCGCGCGTCTCTCGAAAAATCACGGGATGGAGGTCGATGAGAGCACTATTTCTCGCGGTAGCCGCGCTGGTGGGGTTGCATGGTGTGTCGCAGGCGGCGGATGTGGCGCAGCAGACAGATGCGCTGGGCTGGTTGAAAAAATCTGCCGCTGCGGCGCACCAGCTCAATTACAGCGGTACCTACGTCTATCAGTACGGCGACTATCTTGAAACCAGCAAAATCACCCATATCAAGGATGAAAGCGGCGAGCACGAAAAGCTCGAGGCGCTGGATGGTTCTCCCCGGGAGGTGATCCGCAATAATGAAGAGGTGCTGTGCTTCGAACCGGACAACAGTGCTTCCGTCGTGGTGGAGAAAAGGAAGGTCGAAAAGTCCTTCCCTGCGCTGCTGCCCACGCAGCTTGACGGTATCGCCGAGAATTACCGGGCTCGGTTCGCCGAGCCCGACCGCATGGCAGGCCATGCTTGCAAGGTGATTGTCCTCGAGCCCAGGGATCAGTACCGTTACCGGCACAAGCTCTGGATCGACCAGGCCACGGGCTTGCTGCTGAAAGCCGGTATGCTCAACGATAGGAACGAGGTGATCGGCCAGTTTGCCTTCACCCAGGTCGAGATCGGTGGTCAGATAGACAAGGAATCCCTCAAGCCGAAAATTGCCGGCAAAAAGGTGCGGGTGTCCAATGATCCGGCAACCGCGACGGAACTGCAGCAAAGCGATTTGAGCTGGGCTGTGAAGCAGCTCCCGCCCGGCTTTGCCCTGGTGACGGTGATGAAACGCATGATTCCGGGAAAAGGCGTGCCGGTGAATCACCTGGTGTTTTCTGATGGCCTGGCGACGGTTTCTGTTTTCATCGAGCCTGTCGCGACCGTGACAAAACCCATGCAAAGCGTGGTTCGCCAGGGTGCGATCCATGTTTATTCGCGCACCGTGGCTGACCACCGGATCACGGTGTTAGGCGAGGTGCCAGCCATTACCGTGATGCAGATCGCGAATTCCGTCAGCAAAAATTAGGTGTATTCCATGATAGAAACTGAAGCGGTCGTCGTGAAAATAGAGCATGCCGTTGCCTACGTTCAGGCGGAGCGGAAGTCGAGCTGCAGCGGTTGCAGCGAAAGCAGCTGCGGCACTTCGGTATTGGCAAACTTTTTTGGACAAAGGACGCCGCTTTATCGCGCCAGCAACGAAGTTGGCGCAAAGGTCGGCGATCGGGTTGTGGTCGGCATGGATGAGTCGGCCCTGTTCAAGGGGACGCTGCTGCTTTACCTGTTTCCCCTGCTGTTATTGTTTGTCGGGGCGGTAGCGGGGAGCGCGCTGGCGGTTAGCGCGGAGGTTAAGGACGGGTATTCCGTAGCGGGCGCCTTCATCGGGCTGGTGGCGGGTTTTCTCGGATTGAAGCTTCTTTCGTCGAAGATGGTTATGGGCAGACAATTCCAACCGGTCATCCTGAGCCGGATGGTTGATATGCCGGTACGGGTGGTCAGTTTTGAGGGTGGCTTGAAGAAGTGAGGTTTTTATTTAGGACTTAACTTGGTTGAGGTGGCTAGAAAATGAAGAAGTTGCTGTGCACTTTTTTTCTGATTTCTTTTTCAACGTTTTCCTATGCCAAGGACCTGCCGGATTTCACCGAGTTGGTTGAAAAGCAGGGCCCGGCAGTAGTGAATGTCAGCATCACCCAGACCGTCAGCCAGGAGGAAATGCTTCCTCAAATCCCCAATCTTCCCGAGGGCGACCCTTTCTTCGATTTCTTTCACCGCTTTCGTCCGCCCCACGGCGGTATTCCGCATGAGTTCGAGTCGAAGGCCATGGGTTCGGGTTTTATTATCAGTGCTGACGGCTACATACTCACCAATGCGCATGTGGTGGACGCTGCCGATGAAGTGACCGTGCGCCTGACCGACAAACGTGAATTCAAGGCCAAGGTGATCGGCACAGACCGCAGGACGGACGTGGCGCTGATTAAAATAGAGACGGCTGGGCTACCCAGAGTGGTCATCGGTAATCCTAATCTGCTTAAGGTCGGTGAATGGGTGGCTGCGATCGGTTCGCCTTTCGGTTTCGAGAACAGCGTGACTGCGGGCATCGTCAGTGCCAAGGGGCGCTCCCTGCCGCAGGAAAACTACGTGCCCTTCATCCAGACCGATGCGGCGATCAATCCGGGTAATTCGGGCGGGCCGTTGTTCAACCTCAGGGGCGAGGTGGTCGGTATCAACTCCCAGATATACAGTCGCACCGGCGGCTATATGGGAGTGGCCTTTGCCATTCCGATCGACGTCGCGATGGACGTTGCCGACCAGTTGCGTATTCACGGCAAGATCAGCCGCGGCTGGCTCGGTGTGATGATTCAGGAAGTCACCAGGGAATTGGCCGAGTCATTCGGGTTGAAGAAACCGGAGGGGGCCCTGATCGCGGGCGTGGAGAAGGGTGGTCCGGCGGATAAGGGTGGTCTGGAGCCGAGCGATGTGGTGCTGAAGTTTGACGGCAAGCCGGTGAGCAACGCCAGCGAGTTGCCGCTCCTGGTCGGTGCGACCAAGCCTGGAAAACAGGTGGCGGTCCAGGTATGGCGCAAAGGTTCAGCCAAGAATTTGGTCCTGACCGTGGGAGAAACGCCGGACGAGAAAGTGGCGCAGCGTCCTGGCAAGATGGAAAGCGCTGCTGGCAGGCTGGGCTTGGGTTTGAATGACCTCTCCGAGGCGCAGAAAAGAGAGATGCAGATTCCGTACGGAGTGCTGGTGGTGGAAGCTCAAGCATCGGCTGCACGAGCGGGAATCCGACGCGGTGACGTGATTACGGCGGTCAACAATAGGGACGTGAAAAGTGTCGAGCAGTTCAACCAGATTCTTGCCGGTTACAAGGCAGGGCAGAACATTGCGCTACTGGTGCGTCGCGGGGAGCGCGCACTGTTCATCGCATTCAAGATACGATGAACAGTGGAATTTTGTTGACAGTCTACGGGCGCGAAGACTGCCACCTGTGCCACGACATGATTGCGGCGCTAGAGGCGTTTCAGCCGGAATACCGGTTTGCGCTGGAAGTTGTCGATGTGGACGAAGACGAAATCCTGGAACGGCAATACGGTCATTTAGTGCCTGTGTTGGCAGGCAACGGCGAGAAAATCTGTCATTACCATCTCGATCCGGTCGCGCTTGCTGCTTATTTCGGCAAAATCCGGTAAAATCCGTCTTTCCCAAAAAAGAAAGGGCACCGCAAAGTGCCCTTTTTTACTGACACAAACTATGAACCTAGAAACCTCAGTTGACCGCTCGACTGGATATTTAACAGCGTGATCCCAATAAACTTTTTCATGATTTACCGTTTCACCCGGCTGGTGGGTCCGCTACGGGGTGGATTGCACGGTTTTTGCAGCGCATGGCGGCGTTGCAACTCCTTGGAATGGAACGACCATTCCGCGTCGTTGCGCCTTGCCCTGCACCACAAAAACCGCACACTCCACCCCGTCCAACTGAGGTTTCTAGGTTGAAGCACATCCGCAATTTTTCCATTATCGCTCATATCGACCACGGCAAATCCACCCTGGCCGACCGTATCATCCATCTATGTGGCGGCCTTTCTGATCGAGAGATGGAGGCGCAAGTACTGGATTCGATGGACATCGAGCGCGAGCGCGGCATCACCATCAAGGCACAGACCGCTGCGCTAACGTACAAGGCCCTCGATGGGCAGGTTTACCAGTTCAACTTGATCGACACCCCCGGCCACGTTGATTTCTCCTATGAAGTCAGTCGCTCGCTCTCTGCTTGTGAGGGGGCGCTGCTGGTGGTGGACGCTTCGCAGGGCGTGGAGGCGCAGAGCGTGGCGAACTGCTATACCGCCATTGAGCAGGGGGTAGAGGTCGTAGCGGTACTCAACAAGATCGATCTGCCCAGCGCCGAGCCTGAACGGGTGATCAAGGAAATTGAGGACATCATCGGCATTGATGCCAGTCACGCGGTTCTCTGCTCGGCCAAGACCGGTCTGGGCGTGCAGGACGTGCTGGAGGCAGTCATCGCCCGCATACCGGCACCCAGGGGCAACCCGGATGGCCCCTTGAAAGCGTTGATCATCGACTCCTGGTTCGATAACTATGTCGGTGTGGTGATGTTGGTGCGCGTGGTGGACGGCGTACTGAAACCCAAGGATAAAATCCTGCTGATGGCCGGCGGCACGGAACACCTGTGCGAACAGGTCGGTGTGTTCACCCCTAAATCACAGCCCCGGACACAACTGGCGGCGGGCGAGGTGGGTTTTGTCATCGCCGGCATCAAGGAACTCAAGGCGGCCAAGGTCGGCGATACCGTGACCCTGGCCGGGAAGCGCGCCAGCGAGGCGCTGCCGGGTTTCAAGGAAATCAAGCCGCAGGTTTTTGCCGGGCTGTATCCGGTGGAATCTCATGAGTACGAAGCCCTGCGTGATGCGCTGGAAAAACTCAAGCTCAATGATGCCTCGCTACACTATGAGCCGGAAGTCTCCCAGGCGCTGGGCTTCGGATTCCGCTGCGGTTTCCTCGGACTGCTGCACATGGAGATCGTGCAGGAGCGATTGGAGCGCGAATACGATATGGACCTCATCACCACCGCGCCGACGGTGGTGTACGAGGTGGTGATGCGCGGCGGCGAGGTGCTGGAAATCGAGAACCCCGCCAAGCTGCCTGAGCTATCCAAGATAGAGGAAATCCGCGAGCCGATCATCACCACCACCATTCTGGCGCCGCAGGATTATGTTGGCGCAGTGATGACGCTGTGCAACCAGAAACGCGGCGTGCAGAAGAACATGCAGTACATGGGGCGGCAGGTGATGCTGACTTACGAGATGCCGATGAATGAAGTGGTGATGGACTTCTTCGACAAGTTGAAATCGGTATCGCGCGGCTATGCCTCAATGGATTACGAGTTCCTGGAATTCCGTACTTCCGATCTGGTGAAAGTGGATATTCTGATCAACGGCGACAAGGTGGATGCCCTGTCGGTGATCGTTCATCGAGCTAACAGCCAGTACCGCGGCCGCGAAGTGGCGGCCAAGATGCGCGAGCTGATTCCGCGCCAGATGTTCGACGTAGCGATCCAGGCGGCTATCGGTGCTCAAATCATCGCGCGCGAAAACGTCAAGGCACTGCGCAAGAACGTTCTGGCGAAATGCTACGGCGGCGACATCAGCCGCAAGCGCAAGTTGCTGGAAAAGCAGAAGGCGGGCAAGAAGCGCATGAAACAGGTCGGCAATGTGGAAATTCCGCAGGAAGCCTTTTTGGCAATTTTGCAGGTGGACAATAAATAGTGATGAGTCATGGGTAATGAGTGATGGAAGGTGGTTTTGCCTCACCCATTACTCATTACCCATCACCAAAAAGGGTATCGAATGAATTTTCCGTTAATCATGTTGATCGCGCTGGTCGTTACTGGAGTCATCTGGCTATTCGAGATTTACGCTCTTAAGCCGCGTCGCGCGGCGGGTGCCAAAGAGCCGCTGCTGGTCGAATACTCCAAGAGCTTTTTCCCGGTCATCCTGGTGGTCTTCCTCCTGCGCTCTTTCCTGGTCGAGCCGTTCAAGATTCCGTCCGGTTCGATGATGCCGACGCTGCTGGTGGGCGACTTTATCCTGGTGAACAAATACGCTTATGGCATCCGTTTGCCGGTGGCCAACCAGAAGATCCTCGAGATCAACCAGCCGAAGAACGGCGACGTGATGGTTTTCCGTTACCCGGAAGATCCCTCGCTGGATTATATCAAGCGTGTGGTCGGCGTACCGGGGGATAAAATCAGCTATCGTAACAAGCAACTCTCCATCAACGGCAAGCCGCTTAAAATCGAAAGTCTGGGCGGCTACAGCTACGTCAAAAGCGGCCTGAATTTCGTGAACGCCAACCTGTACCGCGAACAACTGGGGGCGCACAACCACCAGACGCTGGCTCAGCCTGATGCGCCTACTGTCCGCTTGGGCGACGTGCGGCAGTTTTCCAACCGCGAAAATTGCGCTTACAATGATGAGGGCTTTACCTGTACGGTGCCGCAAGGCCACTACTTCATGATGGGCGACAACCGTGACGATAGCAACGACAGCCGCTACTGGGGTTTTGTCCCGGACCGCAACATTGTCGGCAAGGCTTTCATGATCTGGTGGAACTTCGACGATCTCAAGCGTATCGGGAAATCAATTGATTAAGGAGGGAGGCATGAAAAAGCAACAGGGCGCCACGGTGGTGGGAATGCTGTTTATTGCGGGTCTGGTGGGGTCAGGGTTAATCCTGGCGGCAAAGCTGGTGCCTGCCTATATTGAATTCATGTCGGTGAAAAAGATCCTCAACAGCATGGCGACCAGCGGCGACCTAAAGACTATGTCTCCCAAGGAAATACAGAATTCCTTCTTCAAGCGCGCCGACGTCGATGACGTCAAAAACGTCAAGCCGGAAGACCTGACCGTTAGCCGTGAAGGGAATCAATCGGTAGTGACCGTGGAATATTCCGTCAAGGTGCCGGTCGTGGCCAACATCAGCGCCTACATGGACTTCACGGCCTCATCCTCCGCGCAGCACGAGTAACTCATCTGCATGGGTACTGAAGCACTGGTTCGGCGGATTGGCCATGAGTTCAAGGACCCGGCGCTGCTACGCAGGGCACTGACCCACCGCAGTTTCGGCATGCCGCACAACGAGCGGCTGGAGTTTCTCGGTGACAGCGTGCTGAGTTGCGCCATCGCCACGCATCTTTATCATCTCCATACGCGCGTGCAGGAAGGCGATTTGAGCCGGATGCGCGCCCATCTGGTGAAGGAGCAGACGCTCTCTGAAATCGCCTCCTCCCTGAATTTGGGCGATTACCTGAAGTTGGGGGAAGGGGAGTTGAAAAGCGGTGGTTTTCGCCGCCCATCCATCCTCGCCGACACGCTGGAAGCGATAATCGGCGCGGTCTACCTCGATGGCGGCTTTACCAGCGCAGAACAAATGATTGCGCGCCTATTCGAACCACTGATGAAGGGCCTCGACCCTAAGACCTTGGGCAAGGACCCGAAAACCCTGCTGCAGGAATATTTGCAGGGCCGCAAGCTGCCTTTGCCCAATTACACCGTGCTGTCGATCAGCGGCGAAGCCCACGAGCAGCACTTCGAAGTCGAGTGTGCCATTCCTGATCTGGGCGTGCGCGCCTGTGGCGGAGGGGTCAGCCGCCGTAGCGCAGAGCAGCAGGCTGCCGGCAGTGTCATGCAAATATTGAATAGTGAGGGGTGAAGAGTGAGGTGTGAGGAGTAAAACCGGTGACGGCGTTGCTTTTGACCTCACTCCTCACTCCTCACTCCTAATCCCTAACTCCTCACGACTTAATAAAGAGACTAGCATGGAATTTCGCACCGGTTACATCGCCATCGTCGGCCGCCCGAATGTGGGCAAGTCCACACTGCTCAATCATTTGATCGGGCAGAAAATCAGCATCACCTCCCGCAAGGCGCAGACCACCCGGCACCGCATTGTCGGCATTCGCACCGATGCCGATGCGCAGTATGTTTTCGTGGATACGCCGGGCTTCCAGATGCAGCACCAGAATGTGCTGAATCGCGTGATGAACCGCACTGTGACGCAATCCCTGTCGGATGTGGATGTGGCGCTGTTCGTGATCGAAGCGATGCGCTTCGACGCCCGCGACGAAAAGGTGCTGGCCCTGCTGCCGCGCAATCAACCCGTGGTGCTGGTGATCAACAAGATCGACAAGGTGAGTGACAAGTCAACATTGCTGCCGTTTATTGAGAAAGTGTCCGCCTCGTTTCCCTTCGCCGCCATCATTCCTGTCAGCGCCAAGCGCGACGCGCAGTTGCCTGAACTGGTGCAGGAGATCCGCCGCCATTTGCAGGAAGGCGAGCCGATCTATGGCGAGGACGAAATTACCGACCGCAGCGAGCGTTTTCTCGCCGCCGAAATCGTGCGCGAAAAAGTTTTCCGCCTTCTGGGCGACGAGATTCCCTATTCCATCAGCGTCGAGATCGAGAAGTTCGAAACCGAAGGCGACCTACGCCGCGTTTACGCTGCCATCATCGTCGACAGGGATAGCCAGAAGCCGATCCTGATTGGAAAGAAAGGCGAAAAGCTCAAGGAAATCGGCACCCAGGCCCGCAAGGACATGGAAGAACTGTTCGGTCTCAAGGTTTACCTCGAAGTCTGGGTCAAGGTGAAAAGCGGCTGGGCCGACGACGAACGGGCGGTGAAAAGTCTGGGCTACGAGTAGCCTCCCTCCTATCCTTACGGTTAAACGGCGCAACTGCCTCCACTCTGCTATAATGCGCGCCTGCGGCGTACGCATCCAGTCATCGCGCCGCTGCCCATTCGGGCTTGTAAAAACCCCCTCATCTGTCTAAGACTGGCGCCGATAAACGGCGACAGGCCGATGTTATTCCTGGAGTCACCATGTCCTTTGCTTCCCTCGGCCTGTCCGATGAAATTGTTCGTGCCGTCACTGAACGCGGCTACACCGTTCCCACCCCCATCCAGATGCAGGCGATCCCCGCCGTGATGTCGGGCGGCGACCTGCTTGCCGGCGCACAGACCGGCACTGGCAAGACCGCCGGCTTCGTTCTGCCCATCCTGCACCGGCTTTCCGACACCAGCGTCAAAGGCCCCTCCAGCGGTCGTCCGCCGATTCGGGCGCTGATCCTGATTCCTACCCGCGAACTCGCGGCTCAGGTGGAGGAGAGCGTGCGCGAGTACGGCAAGCACCTGAAACTGAATTCCATGACCATGATCGGCGGGGTCAACATCAATCCGCAAATCACCAAACTCAGGAGTCGCGTGGATATCCTGGTTGCCACGCCGGGACGATTGCTGGACCACGTACAGCAGAAAACCGTCGATCTATCTCACGTCGAAATCCTGGTGCTGGACGAAGCCGACCGCATGCTGGACATGGGCTTTATCCGCGACATCAAGAAAATCCTCGCGCTGTTGCCCAGGCAGCGGCAGAACCTGCTGTTCTCCGCCACCTTCTCCGACGAGATCAAGGCGCTGGCCGACAGCTTGCTGAACAAGCCCGCGATGATCGAGGTGGCGCGCCGCAACGCCACTGCCGACAATGTGTCGCACAAGGTTTACCCAGTGGACCGCGACAAGAAACGCGCCTTGCTCACTCAACTCATCAAGCAGCACGACTGGTCGCAGGTGCTGGTGTTTACCCGCACTAAGCACGGCGCCAACCAGCTGGCCGAGCATTTGGTCAAGGGCGGCATCCCGGCGCTGGCGATCCATGGCAACAAGAGCCAGTCGGCGCGGACTCGCGCACTGAGCGAGTTCAAGGACGGTAGCCTGCGGGTGCTGGTGGCGACCGACATCGCCGCCCGCGGCATCGATGTCGTCGACCTGCCGCATGTGGTCAACTTCGAGCTGCCCAACGTGCCGGAGGATTACGTTCACCGCATCGGCCGCACCGGTCGCGCGGGCGCGTCGGGCGAAGCCGTGTCGCTGGTGTGCGTCGATGAGTACAAGTTGCTGGCGGATATCGAAAGATTGCTGAAGCGGGAGTTGCCCGAGGAAGTGGTGCCGGGCTTCGAGCCGGACCGGAATGCCAAGCCCGAGCCGATCCAGAACGGACGCGGGTCAACACCGGGCGGTCGCGGTGGTCAGCCGAGAGGCCGTTCTTCCGCGCCCAGGGCGCCCTCACAGGGCCGGGGAGCAGCGCCGACCAGAGAGGCAAATGGCAATGTGGCTACACCACGGACGCCGCCGCTGCACCGTTCTGGCGGACGCCATCGCTGATTAAAAGCCGAAGGGGCCAAGTCCTGCATTTTCATGCATGCAGGACTTGGCCCCTTAAGTCTTTAATGAAAGCGTCTGACTATCTTTGCACGCTAAATTCGCTCAGCTGTTCAAGCCTTTTTGCAGTAACTCCGCTACCATTTCGTTCAGTCCTACCTGGCGTTCTTGCGCCAGTGACTGGATCTGCTTCACCAGTTCACCGTTCAATTTGACAGCAAACGGCACCAGGCCGAGCGCCTGATCGAGTTTGCGTTGTTCGCGCCGGTCCACGGCAACGGCAGCCTCTTGGCCGATGCGTCCGGCAGTGCCGGGTCGGTTGATTTGGCTCTTTATTTTCAAGCCGATATGTTTTTCCAGATCAGTTCTTTTCACGGCCATTTCCTTGTTGAGTAGAGAGGTTGCGCCCTACGCTTTAATCCGGCAATGCGATCTTCTGGTCGACGCTGAACTGATAGTCGCGGAACACGTGCTCCGCACTGAGTATCTGGTAACTGCCGTCCGGCAGGCGTCGTGTGGTGTCCTTGAGCCGATAGGTGTAATGGCCGCAGGTCCAGCAGTTGAAGTTGCGCATGTGGGTGCAAAGGCAGGTCTTCTCCATCACCGAGATTTTCTTTGCCTTCGGGTGGAGGGCCACTTCGTGATTGTAGGCATCGATGTAGGCGCAATTCCCGGAGGCATCGAGCAGGTAGCCGTAAGATTCGCAGCCAGGACGGATGCCCGAGCCGATCGCCGGGCTGTTCTTGAGCATCCGCATCGGATAGCCCGTGGGTGAAATGGTGTTGACCTCGATGTCGTCCTCCGTTGCCTTGATGTACTCCTGAATCACCTTCTCCGGCAGGCCGCACTCGTGCACCGCGGTAAAGCGTGTTGCCACTTGCACCGCCGCTGCGCCGTTTTCGAGGAAGGACACGGCGTCGCTGCCGGTGAAAATTCCGCCGGCCGCAATCAGCGGAATATTCAATTTCTCGGTCTGCAAATATTGCAGGATTTCAGCCATGATCGTGCGCAGATCGTATTTCGCCCAATCCATGTCGAAGCCAAGATGTCCGCCGGCCAGAGGCCCCTCAACCACGATGAAATCCGGTAGCCGATTGAGTTTTGCGGTTTTGCGCAGGAATATCTGCAGCGCCCGCAGCGAGGAGACAATGATGCCGAGTCTGGCATCGCGAAAGCGGGGATGGTCCTCCATCAGAGCGAACGAACCGAGGTGCAGCCCTGCGCTCAGCGTGATGCCGTCAATCCCGGCATCCAGCGCCGTGCGCAGGCGTACGCGCAGCGTTTCGCGCGGCGCGTTCATGGTCAGTTTTTCCATGCAGTTGATGAAGATCATGCCTTCGCCGCGCTTGGCTTCCATGGTCTTGCTCACGTGCAGGCGGGTGGCCTCGGCAATCTGGCCGAGGTCGAACTTCACCGCCGACTTGTCGGAATTGTCGATGTTGTATTTGTACTGCTTGAGTTTTTCTTTGATGAAGTGCGTTTCGTAGCGGCGGTCGGTCACCGTCGGCAGCATGGCATCTGAAATGTGGCCGATGCCGCCCAGGCGCGCGGCCTCGAGTGCAAGCTCTGCCGTCGAAATATCCACACCCATTCCGCCAATAATGATCGGCACCAGTTCCTGCTTGCCGAATTGCAGGCGAAAATCATCCACACATTTCATTGCTACCCTCGGACTAACGTCAATAGTTATAACTGGCTTTAATATAAGCGCATGCCGCCGCCATATGATTTAGCCTAAATTAAATGATTTTACCACCTCCAGGAGGGTAGATAACTATTTTCCGTGCGGCAATATTTTGTCTTGCGGGGAAACTGGAGGCCGAAAATAATGGATGGGCCTGCATTCTACACCGTATAATTCACGTAGTTAAAAATGAACGCTATTGATTTGTTAGATATTATTTGAGGGTATGGCACGAGAACATAATGCCAGGCAGGGTGATCAACCCGCGTACGTCCTGCATACCTATCCCTATCGCGAAACCAGCCTGATCGTCGAGGTGTTCAGCCGTGATTTCGGCCGTCTGCCGCTGATGGCGCGCGGGGCGCGCCGACCGAAATCGGCCGTGCGCGGACTGTTGCTTTCTTTCCAGCCGCTTTCATTGAGCTGGTTCGGCAAGGCCGAGCTGCGCACCCTGCACAGCGCCGAATGGCAGGGTGGGCAGCCGCTGTTGCAGGGCACGGCGCTGATCTGTGGTTTTTACCTGAACGAGCTGCTGCTCAAGCTGCTGCACCGCGACGACCCGCACGAGCAGTTGTTCCTTTATTACCAGGAAACCTTGCAGGAACTCGCGCGGCGCACGGATTATGCCGCCGTGCTGCGGCGCTTCGAAATGAATCTGCTGAAGGAACTGGGTTACGCCCTGACGCTCGGCCATGATGCTGATTCCGGAGCGGCAATTGAGCCGGATGTGAATTACCGCTACGTTTTCGAGCGTGGCCCGGTGAGGCAAAAAACCGGCCAAAACGGTGTAGAATTGCAGGGGAAGACGCTGCTGGACATGGTCGTCGACGATTACGGCGATCCGGTCACCCTGCAGCAAAGCAAGGCGTTGATGCGGGCGCTGATCAATCATTATCTCGGCGAGGATACCTTGCACACCCGCCAGATATTAAAGGACTTACAGGCACTATGATTCATTTGGGGGTCAACATCGACCACGTCGCCACGCTTCGGCAGGCGCGCGGAACACGCTATCCCAGCCCGATCCAGGCGGCGCTGATGGCGGAATCGGCCGGTGCGGATTCGATTACCCTGCACTTACGCGAAGACCGCCGCCACATCCAGGACGAGGACGTGGAAATCCTGCGTGCAGCCTTGCAGACCCGAATGAATCTGGAAATGGCGGTGACGGACGAGATGGTGGGAATCGCTCTGCGCCTGAAACCGCAGGATGTCTGTCTGGTGCCGGAGAAGCGCGAGGAGCGGACCACCGAAGGCGGACTCGACGTGGTTGCCCATTTCGAGCGCATCAAACAGGCCTGCGCTGCGCTGGGCGATGCCGGCATTCGCGTTTCGCTGTTCGTTGCGCCGGAAAAGGCGCAGCTCGATGCGGCCAGGGAAGCGGGTGCGCCAGTGGTGGAAATTCATACCGGCCACTTTGCCGATGCCGAAACAGAGGCGACGCAGGCAGCGGAACTTGCGCGCATCCGAGCGGCGGTTGAATACGGCATGAAGCTCGGCCTGCGGATGAATGCGGGCCACGGCTTGCACTACCACAACGTGCAGAAAATCGCCGCCATCCCCGGCATTTACGAGCTCAACATCGGTCATGCCATCGTGGCGCAGGCATTGTTCGTGGGCTGGGAGCGGGCGGTGGCGGAAATGAAAGCGCTGATGGTGGCCGCCGCCAGATGATTTACGGGATTGGCACCGACATCATTGCGGTAGGGCGTATCGAGCAAGCCCTGAACCGTCACGGCGACC
This sequence comes from Sulfuricella sp., assembly GCF_035531155.1. Lineage (NCBI taxonomy): Bacteria > Pseudomonadati > Pseudomonadota > Betaproteobacteria > Nitrosomonadales > Sulfuricellaceae > Sulfuricella > Sulfuricella sp. The sequence continues at coordinate 79,947 of NZ_DATKTK010000003.1, forward strand.
GGTTTGCGCGGCGTATTCTGGCAGCGGTGGAATGGGACGATTTTGCGACCAGCACCCACCGCGCCCGTTTTCTCGCCAAACGCTTTGCGGCCAAGGAAGCCTTCGTCAAGGCGCTGGGCACGGGGATGCGCCATCCGGCAACCTGGCACAACATCCACGTAACGCACGATGCGCTTGGCCGACCGGGATTCGGGCTGGAGCCAGAGCTGGCGCAAGTTCTGGCGCAGCGCAATATTTGCGGCCATCACCTGTCGATCAGTGACGAGGTGGAGATGGTGGTGGCGTTTTCCGTCCTGGAACAATAATCTAAAGAAATTAAAAATGACTCTTGGCCCGGTAATGCTCGATGTTCTCGGCACCGAATTGACTGACGAGGACAGGAAAAGACTGAAACACCCACTGGTCGGCGGGGTGATCCTGTTCGGCAGGAATTACACTTCGCAGGCACAGCTTTCCCGGCTGACCGCCGAAATTCATGCCTTGCGCAACCCGCATCTGCTGATTGCCGTGGACCATGAGGGCGGCCGGGTGCAGCGTTTCCGCGATGGCTTTACCCGCCTGCCGCCGATGCGCGAGTTGGGGCATATCTGGAACGAACATCCGAACCGCGCCAAGACCCTGGCGCACCAGACCGGTTGGGTGCTGGCGGCGGAGCTGCGCGCCAGTGGCGTGGATTTCAGCTTCACGCCCGTGCTGGACATCGATTTTGAACACAGCGGAGTGATCGGCGACCGCGCCTTCCATCGTGACCCGCAGGCCATTGCCGTTCTTGCGCATAGCCTGATGCTGGGCCTGAAGCAGGGCGGCATGGCTGCGGTGGGCAAGCATTTTCCCGGCCATGGCTTCGTGCGTGCCGATTCCCATCTGGAAATCCCGGTGGATGAGCGCGACTATGCTGACATCGAGATGGATGACCTGATCCCGTTCAAGCAGATGATCGATTTCGGCTTGGCCGGGATGATGCCGGCGCATGTGATTTATCCCAAGGTAGACAAGCTGCCGGCGGGATTTTCCAAAATCTGGCTGAAGGACATCCTGCGCAAGGAACTGGGCTTCGATGGCGTGATTTTCAGCGATGATCTTTCCATGGAAGGTGCCAGCATGGCAGGCGGCGTGGTGCAGCGTGCCGAAGCCGCCTTGCAGGCGGGCTGCGACATGGTGCTGGTGTGCAACAAGCCGGACAGCGCCGACGAACTGCTGGCCGGTCTGAAATGGGAAATGCCGGCACTGGGAATGGCGCGCCTGATTCGTATGCACGGTCGGCCGCACCCGGAAAGCTGGGACAGGTTGCACGAGGACAAGCATTATGTGGCAGCGATGCATGCCGTCGGCAGTATCGGCGGGAGGAGCGGCGATTTGGCGTTGCAGGCCGGCGAGCCGAATCAGTGCGCAATTAGCGGAAACAAATAACCAGAAACTTCACTACAGAGGCACAGAGACACGGAGAAAATCAAGGAAGATTCCTGATGATTGCGGCGTTGCGAGCAATTCGGGTCAGGATGCAAGATTCTTCTGTGCCTCTGTGTCTCTGTGGTTAGCAAATGCCAATTTCAAATCTGACGCCCGCTGATCTTCGCCTGACCATAGCCCCAGATTCATTGGGTTTCTCCGATACTTCCGAACTGCTCAACCTGCCATTGCCCTGGATTGGCCAGGAACGCGCCGAAACGGCCACCCGTTTCGGCTTGGGGATGGACCAGCCGGACTACAACCTGTTCGTGCTGGGCGAGGTCGGCAGCGGCCGCACTTCCCTGCTCAGGCAGGCGATGCAGGTGGTTGCCGTCGAGCGCTTGGTGCCGCCGGACCTGTGCTATCTGCACAACTTCGATACCCCTGAAAGGCCGCTGGCGCTGCGCCTGCCGGCCGGGCAGGGGCGCCAGCTGCGCCAGCTCCTGCAGCAGATGGCAAAATCCCTGGTGACGGAAATCCCGCAGCAGTTGGCGGGACAGGATTTCAAGACCGAAAGCGCGCACATCGAAAAAGCCTTCAAGGATGAGGAGGCCAAGGCTTTTGCCGAACTCTCCGCCTTTGCCGAGGCGCGCAATTTCAGCATCCACCGCGAGGCCGGGCGGATGGTGTTCACCCTGCTGGGCGAGGCGGGACAGCCGCTGGTCGAGGATGAGGTGCTTTCCCTGCCGAAGGAACGCCGGGCGGCGGTCGAGCAGGCAGAGCAGGAACTGCGCGCCGAGATCACCCTTTATTTCGAGAAAACCCGGCCGCTGGAGCGGGTGATGAATGAGGCGCTGGCGGCGCTGCGCCGCCAAGTGGTGAAGCCGCTGCTGGATCATGGGTTGCAGGAAATTCGGGCCGGGCTGAAGAAGCAGATCAAGGATGCCGCCAAGCTGAATGCCTGGCTGGACGACATGGCCCATGACGTGCTCGACAACCTGGGGCTGTTCCAGGCTGACGATGACGATGAGGAAAGCCGGCAGGAGAGCCAGGAAAGGGCACTGTCCCGCTACCGGGTCAACCTGGTGGTGGACAATGGCGGCCTTTCGGGCGCACCGGTGATTGTCGAGGACAATCCGCTGTTCCGCGCGTTGTTCGGCAGCATCGAGTATCAGTCGGAGAACGATGTGCTGGTGACGGATTTTACCCGCATCCGCGCTGGCAGCCTGCTGCGGGCGCACGGCGGATTTCTCATGCTGTACCTGCGCGATTTGCTGGCCGATGAACTGGTGTGGGAAAAGCTGCGGCGCTTCCTGCGCAGCGGCAGGTTGCAGATCGAGGAGCCGGGCACGGCATTCACGCCGATTGCGGCGGTTTCTCTTGAGCCTGAGGCGGTGGATGTCGAGGTCAAGATCGTTTTGATCGGTTCGCGCGAGCAGTATTACGAGCTGCAGGAGGCGGACCCGGAATTCGCTCGCCGCTTCCGGGTGAAGGTGGATTTTGCCGAGAGTTTTTCCGCCAGCGAGGAGACCCGGCGCGCCTCGTCGGTTTTTGTCGCCCATGCCTGCCGCCAGTTGGGGCTGCCCCACTTCTCCGCAGCCGCGGTGGCGCGCCTTCTGGAGGATGCGCACCGCGAGGTCGAAGATCAGACGCGTCAGAGCGCGATATTCGGCCGCGCCGAGGCGCTGGTGATGGAAAGCGCTGCACTCTGCCGCGCCCGCAAGGATGGCCTGGTCGAGGCGGCAGACGTCGATGCGGCCCTGCAGGCGCGCATCTGGCGGCACGATTACCCTGACCAGCGCCTGCGCGAGTCCATTGCCGAAGGCGAGATCATGATCGAGCTGCGGGGCGGGAAGATCGGCCAGATCAACGGCCTGACCCAAGTCGATTTGGGCGACTACCGTTTCGGCTTTCCGGTGCGGATAACGGCCCGCACCTTTGCCGGCGAGGACGGTCTGTTGAATATCGAGCGCGAGGTGGAATTGTCCGGCCCGATTCACGACAAGGGCGTATTCATTCTGCAAAACTATCTGGCTGCATTATTTGCGCATATCGCGCCACTTTCCCTCAATGCCTCTATCGTCTTCGAGCAGGAATACCATGGCGTGGAAGGGGATTCCGCCTCCTGCGCCGAGCTTTATGCACTGCTCTCGTCCTTGTCTGGCCAGCCGCTCCGGCAGGGCATCGCTGTCACTGGCGCGGTCAACCAGCACGGCGAAGTGCTGCCGGTGGGCGGAATCAATGAAAAAATCGAGGGCTATTTCCGTATTTGCGAAACTGCCGGACTGGACGGTAGCCAGGGGGTGCTGATTCCCCACCGTAACCGGCGCCACCTGATGCTGGGGAGCAAGGTCGTGGACGCCGTCGCCAAGGGGCTTTTCCATATTTATACTGCAGAGCATGCGAACGAGGGCATCGAACTGCTTACCGGCCTCCCCGCCGGCATGGCGAACGAGGCGGGCAGCTATCCTCATGGCAGCGTGCTGGGCCACGCCCAGAAAAATCTACAGCTTTTCCGCCGTGCCTGTCATGTGCCGGAACACCCCAAGGCGGGGCGTAAGCTATTGCGCTGATGATCAGACTGTTTCTTAAATTAATTCTCATTCGGAAACACCTGCTTCTCCTTCCCCCTTGATGGGGGAGGGTTGGGGAGAGGGGATAGCGTTTCCGGATGAGAACTAATTATTTAACTATTCTGTACAGAGCGGAGACATAGGTAACACTTGTTCGGCGACATGGGTAACACTATTTGACTTTAAATTATGAAGTCATCAGGAGGTAGCCATGCCGTGGAACGAGGTTAGTACAGTAGATTTGCGCCGCGAGTTTGTCTCCCTGGGCCGGAAGTGAAGAGGCCAAGATCTTAAATGTTTCGACTCATGCGCGTTTGGCTTGGTGCGGTTAGACGGCTTTGAGCTTAATCCGAAATCCGAACGATAATCTCAAGATAGAACCCCGTTCAGGCGACGCGTAACAGCATACTGATAATTCATCAGGGTCCTTGGCGCTTCTTTTCCTCCTGCTTAATCTTCTTGTCAGCCTTTTTTTCCTTCATTGTTTTAGCGGGTTCCTTCTTGACCGCCTTCTTCGAGTCCTGGCTTTTGCTCATGATTTTTGCTCCATCGTTGAAAAATTTGAATGCCGCATCGTCGACCTAACCCAATGGGACGGGCTTCTCCCGTCTGTCGGCATTGATAGTCCAGATCCTTTGGCACGCGGGTCGTCGCCTCCATATTGTGAAGGATTGCGAGATGGCGACGCAAGTGCTTTTGTTTGGCACAGCTTTACACACAGCCTATATGCAAACACGCCGGATTGGGCCGGAATCCCGTCCGGCTCTCGGATACGCACTCTTTCGTCCTCATCCCCCCTTGCGCAGCTTGGCCATTGCCGCAGCCATCGCGCCTCCAACTTGGGGTGCCGGCTCGCGTTTGGCCTGTGGTTTGCGTGATGGTTCGCTGCGCACGGCCGACGCAGCAGGGGCGATGTCGTCGCCGAGGCGCATGGTGAGCGCGATGCGGCGGCGGACGGGGTCGATTTCCAGCACCTTGACCCGCACTACGTCGCCCGCCTTGACGATGCTGTGCGGGTCTTTGACGAATTTTTGCGCCAGCGCCGAGATGTGTACCAGGCCGTCCTGGTGCACGCCGATATCGACGAAGGCGCCGAAGTTGGCAACGTTGGTCACCACGCCTTCGAGGATCATGCCGGGCTGCAAGTCCTTGAGCTCTTCCACCCCCTCCTGAAAAGTCGCCGTCCTGAACTCCGGGCGCGGGTCGCGGCCGGGTTTCTCCAGTTCACTGAGGATGTCCTTCACCGTCGGCAGCCCGAATTTTTCGTCGGTGTATTCAGCCGGGGCGAGGCGACGCAGCGTGGTGCTGTCGCCGATCAGCCCCTTGATACCGACCTTGAGGCGGTCGACGATGCGTTCCACCAGCGGGTAGGCTTCCGGGTGGACGGCGGAGGCGTCGAGCGGGTTGTCTCCGTTCATGATGCGCAGGAAACCGGCGGCCTGCTCGAAGGTCTTGTCACCGAGGCGCGGGACTTTTTTTAGCGCCGAGCGGTTGGGAAAGGCGCCATGCTGGTCGCGGTAGGTCACGATGTTGCCGGCGAGTGTGGCATTCAGCCCGGAGATGCGCGCCAGCAGCGGCGCGGAGGCGGTGTTCACGTCCACCCCGACCTTGTTGACGCAGTCTTCCACCACCGCGTCCAGGCCGCGCGCCAGCTCGTATTGGTTAACGTCGTGCTGGTACTGGCCAACACCGATGGATTTGGGGTCGATCTTCACCAGTTCGGCGAGCGGGTCTTGCAGGCGGCGGGCGATGGATACCGCGCCGCGTATGGTCACGTCGACGTCGGGGAACTCGCGCGCCGCCAGTTCCGAGGCGGAATACACCGAGGCGCCGGCTTCCGACACCACCAGCTTCTGCAGTTTCAGTTCGGGGTGACGCTTGATTACCTCGCTCGCCAGTTTGTCGGTTTCGCGCGAGGCGGTGCCGTTGCCGATGCTGATCAGTTCGCCGCGGTGCTTGGCGGCCAGCGCCGCGATCACGGCGATGGATTTGTCCCACTCGCGTTTGGGCTCGTGAGGATAGATGGTGGCGAAATCGACCAGCTTGCCGGTTGTGTCCACCACCGCCACTTTCACTCCGCTGCGCAGACCCGGATCGAGACCGATGGTAGTGCGCGGCCCGGCGGGCGCGGCGAGTAGCAGGTCGTGGAGATTGCGCGCGAAGACATGGATCGCTTCGGCCTCGGCGGCTTCGCGCAAACGGTTGGTCAATTCCAGGTCGAGGTGCAGGAAAATCTTCACCCGCCACGCCCAGCGCACGGTTTCGCTCAGCCACTTGTCGGCAGGACGCCCCCGGTCGGCAATATTAAAGCGCCGGGCAATCATCTGTTCGCAGCGGTTGGGCGGCGCGGCGCGTCCCTGCGCCTGCTCGTCTTCCTCCAGCACCAGTGCCAGATGCAGGAAGCCCTCGTTGCGTCCGCGCAGCTGTGCCAGCGCGCGGTGCGAGGGGATGGCTTTCATCGGTTCGCGAGATTCGAAATAGTCGCGGAATTTTGCGCCTTCCGTCTCTTTGCCTGCCACCAGGGTGGATTTGAGCACGCCGTTATCCCACAGGTATTCGCGCAATTTGCCGAGCAATTCGGCATCCTCGGAAAATTTCTCCATCAGGATATAGCGTGCGCCTTCCAGCGCGGCTTTGACGTCGGCCACGCCTTTATCGGCATCGACGTAAGCCAGCGCGGCTTCTTCCGGCACCAGCATGTGATCGACCAACAGCGCCTCAGCCAGCGGCTCCAGACCGGCCTCGCGGGCGATCATCGCCTTGGTGCGGCGCTTGGGCTTGTAGGGCAGATACAGGTCTTCCAGGCGTACCTTGCTGTCCGCGTAGAGCAAATCCTTTTCCAGCTCCGGGGTGAGCTTGCCCTGCTCGGCGACGCTCTTGAGGATGGCGGCGCGCCGCTCTTCCAGCTCGCGCAGGTAGCGCAGGCGCTCCTCCAGATTGCGCATCTGGGTGTCGTCGAGGCTGCCGGTGGCCTCTTTGCGGTAGCGCGAGATGAAGGGAACCGTGGCCCCCTCGTCGAGCAGATCGACGGCAGCCTGGACTTGATTGGGATGAACGGAAAGTTCCTGGGCGATGCGTTGGGTGATGCTGGTAATCATGATGCTCCGGGTGTTGCGTAGAAAGGCGCTATTCTGAACTTCTTTTCAGAATTCCGTCGCATTAGCTGAGGAGCCATGCCGGATTTTTTGGTGGTTTTTTTCAAACGAGGAGTGGGGCTGGGCGCAATTAGCCCGCCAGTGAATAGCATTGTTCAGCGGAAACAAGTCAGAACAGATAACGCATTGCAGGAGTTCATGCCCACCCACGAGATGGGTTTTTTCCTTGGTGCGATTGTCCTTGACGCCTTATTCCTTGTCAGAACTTCCCGCAACCGCTTTAACGCCAGCCGCTGCAACATCGACAGTCGTACCAACCACCGCAGCGCCGACCTGAACGGTTGTTGCCGCCACGGTAACCGCAGCATCGGCAACAGCAACTACCGCGCAGCCATTACAGAGAATGCAGATTAGGGCGGGCAGAAGGTAGGTATGCATCGGGAGGCTTTTGGGATGAGGCATTGAGAAAATGCGCTTACAAACTGGTTGCAGTTTACGGAATGACAGACGTAAAAAAGGGCTAGATTTTTCTAACCCTTTGAATATTTGGGGTGGCTGATGGGGCTCGAACCCACGACAACCGGAATCACAATCCGAAATTCTAGTATCATCAATAGCCAGCATTGACGCGCTATGCAGCCGGATATATTATGCCAATAATGATTTATTGGCACAAATTCGGCACAGTGAGGGGCGATAATGGCGACAATCAGAAAGAAAGGCGAGTGTCAGTGGCATGTCCAAATTCGCCGTAAGGGATTCCCCAGCCAAACCAAAACGCTCGACTCTCGTTCCGAGGCTGAGGCGTGGGCGCGTGATATTGAAAGCAAAATGGACAAAGGGATATTCGTGTCCATGGCCGAGGCCGAATCAACTACGCTGTATGGAGCGCTGGAACGCTACGAGCGCGAAGTGTCGACGAAAAAAAAGGGGCGAGATCAAGAAAAATACCGGATTCAATCATGGCAGGCTAATGCTTTGGCTATTCGTTCTCTGGCGAGTTTGCGGGGTGCCGACTTTGCCAAATATCGCGATGAACGCCTGGCAGCTGGTGCTGCAGCGGCGACCGTGCGCCTCGATCTCGCTTTAATTTCACATGTGTTCACTATCGCGGTAAAAGAATGGAATATTCCTGTGCAAAACCCGGTGGCCAATATCCGGCTGCCGCGCCAAAACAACGCCAGGGAACGGCGACTGTCGGAGGAAGAGGTTTGTTTTCTTCTGGCTGCGGTGGATGATCCAGGTGATGCGACTAAAGCGAAGGAGTGCGACCGCCGTAACATTTATATGCCGGCACTGGTGCGGGTGGCTATCGAGTCAGCCATGCGCCAGGGCGAAATGCTGGCACTGACATGGGCGAATGTGGATTTGTCGTCGCGAGTTGCCAAGCTGCCGGACACAAAAAACGGTACTGTGCGCAATGTACCGCTGTCTCCTGCTGCAGTGAATGCTATTAAAGGGTTGCCCAGAGCCATCGGTGGACGGGTGTTCGCCACAACGGCCAGTGCAGTCAAGCAATCGTGGGCGAGGGCGATTACCAGGGCGCAGCGGAACTACCTGGCGGATTGCAAAACCAACGACCGGGAGCCGGTTGCCGGTTTCCTCGAAGATATGACGTTCCATGATCTCCGCCACGAAGGCACCAGCCGCTTGGCTGAGATTTTTCCTTTACACAAGCTCATGAAAATAACGGGGCACAAAGATACGAGGATGTTGGCTAGGTATTACCATCCGCGTGCGGAGGATATGGCTGAGGAGATGGCGCAGAAATGGGGTTGATAACTGTTAATTATCGGTTTACAATTAACCATGATTAAGTCATTTCGCCACCGGGGGATGGAAGAGTTCTTTCGGAAAGGCAGTAAGGCCGGAATCCAGCCGCACCATGCCTCACGATTGCGGATACAGTTAGCTTCTCTGGACAACGCGAAAGGCCCGGAGGACATGGACGTTCCTAGCTGGAAGCTGCACTCCTTGTCGGGAGACCTAAAAGGCCATTGGTCGGTCTGGATAAATGGCAATTGGCGGCTTACGTTCCGCTTCGACGGAGCGGATGCAGAACTGGTGGACTATCAGGACTACCATTGAGGAATCAACCATGAGCAGAATGCATAACCCTCCTCACCCCGGTGAGGTACTAAGAGAATGGATACCGGAAGGCATGTCGGTCACAGAAGCTGCGACCGACCTTTGCGTTTCTCGCGTCACGCTTTCAAAAATTTTGAATGGCAAATCAGGTGTTACGGCTGACATGGCGCTGCGCCTTTCCAAATGGCTGGGCACCTCGCCAGACCTTTGGCTTGGACTGCAAACTCAGTTCGATTTGTGGCTAGCAGAACAGGGCCAGCAGCCCGAAATTCATCCTCTATCGCGCTTGGCAGCTTAAGCGAAAATGATTGAGATCGAAAAAAGCAGCGGCAACGTGTATGCCGACCTGGAAAACCCTGACGCCGGTGAGATGCAGGTCAAAGCCCGGTTGGCCGTCAAGATCGGGGAAATCATCAAGCATCGCCACCTTACCCAGCAGCAGGCTGCTGATATCCTCGGTATGACTCAGCCGAAGTTGTCTAATATGCTGCGAGGGCAATTCCGGGATGTTAGCGAGGTCAAGATGCTGGAATGCCTAAGCCGTCTTGGCCGGGCGCGCAAATCATTGTCCGTAAGGCCTCCCGCACGCGAACCGATGGGCGGACAAGTGTAGTGTTCGCTTATAGAGTCCATGAATGTGCTCTACATCGGAATCACCTCTTACGAAGTATTTTCCTGATTCTCGACCAATGTATTCTCCTGAGCAGCTGAATGGCCGCGACCAGGCAAATACAGCCGTTGCTGACGCCAGTAAGTAAGCCCTCTCAATACTTGATCTGCTTTGACTCGGCACTTTGCCACCGCTACAAGTAGATGAGGCTCTCCCAAGGCGCGAGCCAGTTGATCGGCTTTATCTAAATATTTTTCTAACACTCTCACGTTGACATCACCTAACCCATGTTTCGTCCTACCATTTTTCAATCCACCAGGCCATCTACGCCTAATTGCACTTTGCAGGATTCTCACAAAGGTAAGCTGGGTATCAAGCATGTCGGCTAACCGATCCTCCTCGCGGCAAGTGCTCAATCCTGTGAGGTAAAAACCTGGAATGACAGGCCCAGATTCAAGGTAAAGATCTGGATAGGACACTTGCTCATCCAGGAGGCTCCATAATTGCCCCAGAAATTCACTATCCTCGTCTTCGAGCAACGCCGCCTGGCGAAGGTGCGCTATCTGAATTTTGCCCTCTAGCGCGATACTAATTTGTGTGGCCGTCGTGTCAGAAATCGTCGACCACATATAGTCAATAATCTTGTCCAATGACCAGCGCAGGGGCTTGGTTCTGAAAATTGACCAATATTGGGCTGCATCTACAAAATCCAGGGAACACTCGATCGCCTCAAGCCGGGATTCGATATTTTCATGCGCATTAGGAGTAGCGCGTTTGCCAAAGAATGCATTGTTCGATAGTTGCCAAAAGGCGCGTATTGGGTGTCCGGCTCGGCGATAAAGTCTAGCGCGCTGTAGAGCCATGGATGCATGGCTGTGCCGGCCCAACCAAGCGAGCATTTGGTGTGCCTCATGGAGCATCCCCATGCTTGCATAGATTTTAGGAAGTAACGCCAACTCTGCCTTGTCGTTATCGAGCGTATGCCTAAACTGTCTGAATTCTTCCTCTGCAAGCTGGCCAAGCCCTACGGCAAGGCTTAGATGGGCTCCATTTAAGTGCCGTTGAGCCCGTGAAGGGCTATAAAGCGATTCCAACAGTGCAGGCAAGTCAGGCTGGTTAATGGTGGAGTCACCCTGACGATCTGCATTAATTGGCTGGCTAAGCAATTGTGCAACATACTCGCTTGTAAAATCATGCGGCACATCGGTTCCAGAAAATGCCGTTTGCCAAGAATCAATGGGCTCATCCTGTTCACTCTCGTTAATGCTGTCAGAATGCCGGGCTTTATGCTTTATCCAGATAAGTCGAGGCTTGGTGCGTGCATTCATCCGTTTGCGCATCCAAGCATTGACGTCGAAATGATCCGTACCACTGTATCCGGCCACTATCACCACATCGACCGATTCAAAAATCCGGGTTAACAGCTCTTGAAGTTGTTCCGGCAACCCCGGCACAAGATCTGTCAGCGTTGAACTAAGGCGATCCACTCCGTGCTCGATAGTCCCATGTAGCTTAACCAGTCCCCAATCGTTTTCTTCTGGGCAATTGAGGATGTCAAGAGAGTGCGTTTCTGGATGCATGACATGCACTGGGATGAGGCGTCCAGATGCCTGATGAAAGGCGCTCTCAATGCAATCGTCGAAGTTTGTAGTAATCACCCAACCACGATTATCGATGAGGTGATTAGCGATTATTCGATGGAGGTGATTTGGGGGTCTCCCCTCGAACAAACGCAATAAATTTCTCGGATTTGTTGCGGATGTAGCCGTTTCAGTCCCCGCTCTGTTGCACACTGTGTCTAGGATATGTTCGAGTCTAGGCATATCCCGTCCTATCACCGGTGCGCAGCCCTGGAATACCGACAGAATCTCCTCGGCAGCACGCCCATCAAGAAGGTGATTCAGGAGAGCTTTCGTCAGGTCTTTCCCTGAAGGCAAACAAGTGGGGGCATCAATCGAAATTCCGGCGCCGACTATAAGTGCAATTTTTCCAGGGAATGGTGATTTTTTGTCCGAGTGGAACCACCAATTTTCTACTGGATTGTTGGTGTATGCCATCAAAGCAATTTTCCCTGAAATTCGTAATTCATAAGCATCAAGCGCAGGGGCGTACCTCAGTCATCACTCGACTCCCACGCCATGGCTTGGCTGATAACCCAGTGAGCGGGAGGTTTTCTTCACCGGCCGCGCGGTTCTCACTTCAAGCACTTTACCACCGCCAGACTTGTGCCCGGCGCGAGCCCGGCCATAATACTTTTGGCATTCGTCGGTCGAGTGTCCCAGGGATGCGGCCACTTTCTCAACGCCGTACCCATCCGCTTTCATACCGCTGGCCACCGCGTTGCGGCAAGCGTAGGCCGGCAAAGTTTGATCCAGGCGAATCAGCTTGGCGCGCTGCGCTGCGCGAGTGATCGCCTTAGTGATCGCCTGCGCGCTGTCCTCAATTTTCACCGTCCAGCCCTCCTTACCAATCTCGGCGATCAATTCATCTGCGCCGGTCGCACCGCGCACGTCGATCTTGAGTTCTCGCCACGCCTGGCCGGCATGTTCGGTGACCTTTTTACCCACTATGCGAAACAACAAAACGCCCTCCAGATCTGTCGGGCGAACTTCAAGCCCATTCAACTCTCCGGGCCGACATCCGGTCAATGCCATAATGGCAAAAGCCGGCTTCCACTTGTCGTTCAATTGTTCATAGACCGATTTTTGCCAGCCCTCGCGAACCTTTGACAAGTTGCCGACGCGCCCAACCCTCCGCTTTCGTTCCCCTTCTGGGGGACGGTTTTTTACTGCTTCTTGCAAGAGGGTAATGCCACGCAGGATTTGCCCTATTGCATCTTCATCGCCTTCTCGCGCCAGATCCATCAGCGGCGTAGAGAATTCGGCCACTTGTAGTTGAAGGGAAGCAATATAGTTGCGCCAGTACCCGATGCTCTGGAACGTGGGCAGCGCATTTTTGCGTCGTATTCTGGCTATGAATTTTTCGCGCATCAACCTGGTAGACGGCTGCAATTTGGCTGACCTGGCTATCAGATCGGCGGCAATGTCGAGGGCGGAGGATATATTGTGGTCAACAGTCATGGGTATATAGAGGATTGCAATCTTGAGGTTGTAGGTCACACTGTTTTTTATCGTGTTATCGATGAGCGGATTTTTCAGTTTGCAGCATTGTTATTGGGTTTACGAAGTTGTTTTGTAGGATAACAAAAGATCAAATATTTTGATAGCGGACACATATTCGGACGTCCGTGAAAAATCGCTTTGGCGATTTTACCCGCGTCCGAATATGTGTAGCCGGAACCGGCAGCGCCCCCGTTTTTGTGGCTATCGATGTTGTAAATTTGAGTGACCAGCACATGACAATACGCAATCAGAACTATGTGTCGCGTTGCCGGTTCCGGCAATTGGAATGCCGGAACCGGAGTTGAAACATCCTGTTCAATCAACTTATGCCCCATAACTATTGCCGGTTCCAGCTATTTGAGTTCCGGAACCGGCGCTGTTGAAGCAATTTTCGGCAGCCCAGACGCAATCATTGCCGGAACCGGCAATGATTAGAGTCGTGATGGCGATAGTCACGTAAAACAACGCCGGTTCCGGCTCTGTGAAGATTGCCAGGAAGAGAAGATGGGCGCGTTGCGTTTGCTTTCTTCAGTGGTTCAGCCATTTGATGAAGGCCTTCCACAATTGATGAAGCACGCCAGTACTCGTTGTATTGGCCGACTGTGGAGGGGCAGAAACCGGCTTTCTCGGCAGCCCCTTCTTGCGGTTCACGGAATCGATGTATGCCTCCTTGTCTGTGCGATCACGAGCCTGTACACGCTCAACTTGTCGCTGAGAGATAGCCCCGTCCCATACAACTTGGTTGCGCCGGATCCAATAATGCGACCGACAGGCAAAACTCCAATTTCCGATGGAGGGGTGAAGGGTTACAGCATTTCCATCCTTGCGCAGTGACCAATCGGCCGGAGTCAGAGGAGTGACAACCTCCTCACCGCAGCCGCAGCAACATTTGTGGGAAACAGTGCGGTAGCGCTCACTGATGTAAAGAACACCATCACTGAGTTTCTCGGGAATAAATTCCACAAATTTTGGCGTTACCGTTTTTAGCCTCATTCAACAGGTATCCCTACCATCTCGTCCCGAGTCAGCGACTGGGAATTGATGGAGTAAGTGGTATGGAGTGGCCGATAGTTGTCTTGGTAGAAGCCGCAGAACTGCTTCCATTTGATGACGGCCATCGCCGCATTCAGCGCGTTCATATCGGCGACCTGGATATTCTTGCGATATAAATCATCCGCTGCGTCGTCCATCATGGGCGCATGTTTTGGAAAGTGGGCGGAATGATCGGGGGTACACATCGTTACCCTGCATGTCCCAATCAGACTTTGTTCTTCATTGACCACCATTAGCTCCATCCCCACATCAATAAATGGGATACGTTGCGCTTGAAGGTATTCACTGACCATTTTTCGAACAGGCCCATTGTCCACGCACAGGAAGACAAAATCGAATCCGGCAAGCTGTCCGATGTTTTCTTCAGTAACGTACTCGCAGTGAGGGATGACGCCTTTGCGCATGGCATCATAAATCTGCTGATAGTAAATCACCTTCGATAATTTTTTGTCCAGAGTCTCGAAAGAAGCTGCTCCGGGTGACCGAAATGCATTGTGCTGGAGAAAAGTATCTCCATCAAACAAATGTATTTCCCGAGCATGCGTTTTGGCCATCAGATCCAGCACGTATGACCCTGTGCCGCCCATGCCGATTATGGCAACCCGATCTTTAGCTAGCTTGCTTGAAATGGCCAGAATATCTGCTCGACTTGACGCAGAGTCCCGATAACGAAACACTGAATTCTCATCGTGGGGCGGTATTACTCGAAATGTGCGAGGATTCGCGGTCGGATCAATCGCATTGGCTTCACTCGAGATGATCTTAATGTAAGCGGTCATCTTCGAGTAATAGTCCTGGTAGTTACTCGCTCCATGCGGTTTGTTGGAAAACCGATGTTGGGCAATAAAACCATCCCATAGATGGTGGTCATTTGATGTATTACGAATAGGCTCTATGGGAGTGCCTGTATGGTGACATGGGTACTCACCGACAAACCAAACCTGATGGTCCTTGGGTGGAAGTAGCTCCCCAGCATTCTCACTAATATCTGTCACGATGGTTCCCCTTAGTACAGCGCATTGTGCATTGACATAGGGAACGGCATGGATGAGCAAATATCCGTTTTGGACATCAACCTCATACCCCTCGTTCAGCAGGCGTATGATGTCGGTATTAAGAACGATTTGTTTTGGAGACATTGAAGCTCATCCCTTCTTTGATTTCGACATCCTGCCCATCGACCAGCGTGCCGTCTTTGCCGTGAGGGTTTGCATAAGCCACTGTATAGAGGATATTGGGATCTGGCTGATTATCCGGGAAGGCAATAGATACGAGCTCTAAATAGCTCAGCTTGTGACCGCTGACTTCACGTTGGCGTCCATTGACGATGATTATAGATATTTTGTTTTGACCTGGGGCCTGACTGGAATTACTGTTTGGCATGATGTTTTTTCCTTGTAAGGTATCGGTTCAGCCACACAATGAGGCTGCTTACCAATATATGCGGAACAGTTGAAAAACCCGGACATCGCCATTAGCATGTCCGGATCCCTGAAGTTCTCCGCATATATCAGTAAAGGCAAAGGGAAAAAAACTTGGAACTTGGCGACAAACCCGACGACACAGCAACACCTGAAGACGTACGCCAGGCCATCGGCGCACTCTCAAAGGAAGCGCTTTATCGCATTCGCAAGGCGTCTGAATATTGTTTGTTGGGTACCGAGTACCAGAATCCCGAAGAAATCATTAACGAAGCGATTTTCCGGACGATGAAGGCAGCCAGTGGCGAAAAGGGGCGCCATTGGCCCAAGAATGTCCCATTTGTCGCATATATGATCAAGACGATTCAAGGGCTGGCCAATGATTCGCAGAACTCATCTGACCAGACGAAAACCGATTACATAGAGGCTATGGCAACGGAAACAGCTAGCGCCGAAGATGTTCTTGGGCGGTTCGAGCATCGCCACGCAGACGTGCTTACCCAGGCCATTGAGCAGGAAGAAACCGGCGAACGGCAAGACCGGGCCAATGAGATCGCCTGTAAGATAGACACCTGTTTTTCAGGGGACAGTCAAGTAACTTGGGTCATTATGGGCCACAAGGATGATCTATCAGTATCCGAAATCCGTGAACTTTCTGGAATGACGCAAATCCAGTATGAAACGGCACGAAAACGGTTCCGGCGTGGCATTGATAAATTGTTTCCAGAGAAGAGAAAATCATGAATTCTTCGAAGACGCGCACTGAACTTGCGGCGCTTCGTAACGCCGCCCTGGATGATTTGATGGCCACAACTGACGAGCAACTGCGGCAGGAGGCCATAGACGAAGGTAAGGATCTGGATGCGGTAGCCTTATTGGTCGGCGCTGCCATGCAGGAAGCCGCCTCTGCCGCCCTGCGACATCGCATGGTATTGGCGAAGGAACGCATGCAATCAAGATCGAGCACGAGGAGTGTGCCCGCTATACGTCCACCCATGGAGAGGATTAAACAACTCGTTCAAGACATCTTCCAGGCGGATCAAAGTCTTAGGCTCGCGTTCCGGGAAGGGAAAAAGCAAACGGACGATGACTGGTTGAGCCTATACGACGACTTGGTGGCCATGGGGGCAATCAAACCAGGTGAGCATGATAATTGATTCTCAACAGATGTCTCCAGCCGAGTATCTGCTCTGGAGCTATGGCGTAACTGATCCAACCCATATCGATCTGGACGCTATCGCGAACGCCAATGGGGCCGAAGTCAGATATCGCCCCTTGGGCGGTTGTGAGGCTCGCCTGGTCGCAGGAGAGAATAGTGCAATCATCAGTGTCAGCTCGAATAGCAATGATGGCCGCCAGCGTTTCTCCCTTGCTCATGAGTTGGCCCATTGGATATGTGATCGAAAAACAGGCTCGTTTTTGTGTGCGAAGGAGGATATTGGCCCACAAAATGCGGAAGCAAAGTCCGTTGAGGCTCACGCCAATGGGTACGCAAGTCAGCTCGTTTTGCCAACGTATCTTGTGGACCCGTGGCTGCAGGGGCGGAAAGTCACATTGGAGGTGGCCTCTCAGCTGGGTAAAGTGTTTAACGCTAGCTTAACTGCAGCAGCGATCAAGCTGGTTAAGCGAGCTACCAGCCCCGCCTGTCTTGCTTGTCACTCAAAGTCAAAACTTGTGTGGCATCAACGAAGCAGTTCTTTCCCATTTGATTTCTATGTGCTCGCTGAGCTCCACCAGGATACCGACGCCTTCGGAATGGTGTTTGGGGGCGGAAGCGGAATGACCAGACCCAAAGCAGAACCTGCTAACCGTTGGGTGTCAGGACGTGATGCTTACCGGCTTGAGGTTAATACGCAGTCTGTAAAGTTGCCTGATTCAACGGTACTGACCATGATTAGTCTCGGCCGGTGAATGGGGTAATACAGAGAGCATAGAACGGGCACTGCATTCCGTTCTATGTGTTCGGCTGTCGCTAGCTCTGGCTACTGGAAAGCGGTGAACGAATAAATTATCGCTATACAGCGGTCTTAGGTGATCCGAAAGCGCTCTGAAGTGTGTATGCTCATATATTTGAATCGTTTTCTTGAGGTTTTCTGGAGAATGACAAAGACCCGTATCCTGCGGCCTGTTGGTATTTGAAATTTTTAGACTTCGGCCAAGTTTTGTAATCGGTCGCCCCTCAATTTGAACGTTAACTATCTACAGTATCCTAATGAAGCTTCAATTTGACAAGACCATCAAAGCTGGCGACATACTCACGTCGTTGACTATTGCGCTTTCAGTGATAGCCCTTGTTCTGTCACTTGCAAAGGATCGTGAAAGTAGGGCGGTGGATCAGGGGATTATGATTCGAATTGCTGCTGCAAATGCAATCGTTAAGCTCGATCGCTGGCAGAGTGTTCAATTGTCTTTGTACCAAGAATTAAAGCCTTCTTTTGTAGAGTCTAGTGAATCGTTGGAGAAGAAGTACGATGTAGAGGCTGTCAGAAATAAATTCTGGCGACTTGTTAACGGCGAAAGAATACGCATTTCTCATCAGTTACTAGATGAGCAACTCGGCACGACCTACTTAGACATCCTTTCTCACTTTCCCGCAGCAAGGGCGCAATACATTGAGGCGTTTTCGAAATTGGCCACTGTCGAAAAACAAGTTTCGAGTGATTTTTTGCGTAAATCTCAACAGACGATCCTGAATCTAGACGGCAAGCGGTCGACCTATCAGATGGCGGTTCTTGTGAATACCCTTCAAGCGCAGGCGCGCAAAAGTGAATCAGAACTAAAGAGCAAATCCGATGAGGTGATAGCGCCTGTTCGAGATTATCTTTTAAAAATAATTGATCTGCCCGATGAAAAAATCATCGATGCCAGTCATAACAAACAGACGTCCAACTCGCCGTTCCAGAGGGGCGCTACGCCGGCAAGCCGGCTTTGTTAGGCAGTTTCGATCCCTCGTGACCTGATATTGGGATTATATTCCTATGTTGTTATCGACCTAAGTGCCTCTCACCCATTTATGAACATAGATCTACTGAAAGTCGTTTCAATTTTTTCCGCGTGGTTTGGATTGGCAGTGTTCCTCATGTTAATTGCCGCTGGCAGAGTGCTTGCAGTTTATTTTCCGAGTGTCCGGCGGCGCCATCTCGTATGTGGAGTCGCCTTAGGTAGCATTTCTCCGATCTTTATAGCCCTTCTCAACGACGCCTTTGATGCTTTTGTTAGCCCGCTGACACAAAATCTTCTGAGCCGCCTCTATGATATGGAGAAAATTCATTCCCTTGGCCCGTGGATGGTCGAACAACAGAGGCACTTGACGACTGAGACGGTTCAGGGCTGGCTATCGCTAAGGGATTACATCAAAGACTTCATCCTCATTTTCAGTGCCGGTGTCGGTGGAAATCTGATTGCTGGCTCACTCATGGATTGGCACAAGAGTGAAACTATTGACCATCTTCAATCGGATCTTCCGCAAACTGAGCATGTAGATCCCCTCCAGGCATCGTGCTCCGGCGGTAGGTTACCTCATTCGTTAGGGATCGGAACGGGGAGGGTTATTCACATGAATAATCAGGCATCAGAAGAAGATATTTTGCGGGTTTTCATCGAAGAAATGGAGGCGCGTGGGGAAGGTCGACAGTTTGTTCGTCTAGATGTAGACCAATCTATGGTTGAAAAGATTAACAGTGCAAAGGGGAGCGCTATAGATTTAGAGCAGCTCTGCAGATTGGCTGACAGGTGTTTGGCGAACGAATGGTTAGAGCACACCGTGGTGGGGGGGCGGCAAATATGGACATCTTTCATTAACGGCCACTGGGCAAGGTGTCATAAGGTCGCGTCAGCGAAAAGAAGAAGCATTGGCCAAAAGAACGTTGTGGAAAAGGGCTTCGGATTACATCGAAGAACACAAAGGCTTATTTCTGGCCCTAGGTGCCGCCATTGCAGTAATGGGCCTCTTGCTTAATTTATTTATACGAAAGGGCTGATACCATAGACATTCCAGAACTTAAAGTAACTCTCAAATGTCTGTTCTGCGGCTCTCCACTGCAAGGACAAGAAAACTCTGAATTCCAGTCTGGCGATCAGATTAAGTGTACTGAATGTGGTGAAGGGAATGATTATGACAGCGTCCTTGGTGTTGCTAAGGAGGAAGGAGTAGCAATGATGAAGGATATCGTACAGGATCAGATGCAAAAGACGTTCAATGACCTATTTAAGAAAAAATAGCCCTAACTCTTCGTGTGAGTGGGGCGGCTGACGGCGAGTTTTCGCCAACCTTCAATCCATTGCCGTGCGCCAAAATATCCAGGAGCGCCGACATATTCCTGAAAACTTGCAGCCAAATACTGCAACTTTGATTACCAAATGCGTTTTCTGCACACCAAATAGAAAAGAAGCTGGATACCAGAAAATGAGCTTCGATTTTCCGAACAACACACAACAACACAAAAAGCCAAATCATCTTGAGCCCGTGCACCAAACTATCTTTTTCCGCGAACTGATGACCCTTATACTGGCTGCCTAAATAACGCATTCCGGCAATAATCGGAGCTTCGCCTTCTCTGATCCACTAAAAACATTCCTAGTCGCACCACAAAATCCCCGTGCCATCGGCCATGTGCTCGCGCCGGTTGTCGGCGCAACCCTTCGGGCGTCCTTGCGGCCGGCACAGCATGGCCTCTACACAAACGCCAGTCGAAACCCCGCGACCTTCTCAGGATCGCGGCGGCTGGCTTCTCTCGGGCTCAACAGGAACTGGTCTATAGGAGAGGACGGCAGGTAAACGCGGCCTGTTTATCGGTTGATACAGGTGTGTTTCAACCCTCTGCATTAATAAAATTTTGGTGGTTAAATTGGTTCTGTCGAAATTCACAGAAAGGAAAAATCATGAGAGTGAAACATCTATCAGTCACTATTCTGGCAACCCTTCTTCTAACAGGTGGCCACCGGGATGTAGTGCTACTGGTTGGGCAGAATAACCAGCTCATAGTCAAAGGTGAGTCTTTTACTCAAGGTAAAGTGGGTGCCATGGATGTGGCTCAGGTGCAGCCTGGCCGCATGTCCATGAAATGGTATCCACCGAAAAAATGGTTGGGCATTATCCCTGCAAATTCTGGCGTCGACACTCCATAAAAGAAAGCCGCCAGGAGGCGACCTTCAGTCCTTTCCTGGATTAGTTTAGAAAGCGAAGCCCGCACCGATTTGCGCTGCAGGTTTCCCGGCCAATGAAAGCGAAGCTGTGACTGTGGTTCGTGGCAAAGTCGCCGCGAAACTCAAAGCCGTGGCCGTGCTGCTGCCAAAACTTCCAGCGCCTATTCCCATGCCAATTCCCCGTGCCGATCTGAGCGCCGCAATCGCGGCCGATGAACTGGCCGACGACATGGCCATGCTGGAAACAATACCCGTTTCCGCCTGGTCAACTCGATTCGACAGGTTATCAACCCGGCTCCCGAGTCCGTCTATTCGGCTTCCCAATCCTTGCGCATAGGTGTAAGCCGAATTAGCCGTGTTAAGTGCCGTGGCGGCATTGGTGTTGGCAGTTGCGGCCGCTGTAAACGCGATATTGGCATTCGCATTGGCCGTGTTTGCCGTGGTTTGCGCTGTTGTGGCGGTAGCCTGTGCTGTGGCTGCCGCCGTCCCCGCTGACGTGGCAGTAGTCTGCGCTGCTGCTGCCGCGTCCCGAGCTGTTTGGTCAGTCGTGCCGCCCGATACGCCGGTAATTGCCGCATTCAGTTGGCCAACGGTGGCCGCATCCGTGTTGGCAACGCCGTTCGCGACATTAGTAAGTCGCCGCTGCAATCCCGTATTACCAAAGCTGACGGTGTTACTTTCACCGGTCGTACTTTGAGAGCCAATTGCGACCGCGTTGCTTGTCAACGCGCCGCCGGTGCCAGCCGTAATCGATGCGCCTGTGCCGATGGCCAGGCCATTAACAACGAACTGGCCAGTCGCAATATTCGCTCCGTAGCCAATTGCGGTATTTTGCAGCTCGAAGCCAGCCTGGCCAGCCGCCACGGCATTGGTGCCAATGGCAATGCCATTACTGCCGGCTGCTTGCGCACCAGCACCCAAAACAACGCCGCCTTGGCTGGATGATGTGGCTCCTGTTCCAATGACGATCCCGCTATCACCGCCAGCAGTTGCGGATGCTCCGGCGCCAATAACAATGCTGCCAGATCCGGCTGAGGTCGCCGTAGCTCCAACAATGACGTTGGTTGTCGCAACAGGGCTTGTGTCAGCGGCATTGTTTCCGATCACCACATTCGTGCCGTTCCAGTTGCTCGTTAAAGCACCTGTGCCGAGTATTACATCCGCTGCTTGCGCATTAAAAGCTCCTGCACAGATTGCAGATACCAGAACGACAAGCATTTTCTTTTTCGATTGCATGGTTTTTCCTTTTCTTAGGACGAAAAAAAACCCGCCGGATGGCGGGTCTATTGCCGCAGATTGCGACAATTCAGCGGAGCGGCGTCGGCCACTCGAAATCACACAGGCTGGGGAAGGGTGCTGTTAGGTCGGGACGATAGAGGCGGCGGCCGGAATGTGGCGGTAAAGTGTGGCCACGGAAACCCGCTCAAAATCACCGTTTATGAGAAAGGAACGTTTCGGCAATCAATCCTGATTGCTTAATTTTGGAGCACTGAGAAAATCTTCTTTCGTCCGTGAGGTTAGGCCATTTGCCCACAGGTTTATACCAAATATTCGGGGGATAATCCGTACCCCATAAACGTTCACCTTTCGTCTGAGGTGCGTATTGAGAATTTGTTTTTCAACCATTTAAACCAGTTGGTTAGACAATGAGCCTTGACGCTGCCGGCTACGCGGGTAGGGGACTCTTGCTCGGAAACAGACAAATCAATGATGACTGCCTCAAAGGGGGCGCCGGTCATTTTTTTGCCATCAACCAATGTATTCAGTTCATCAAGGAGAGCTAGGCATTCTCCGTAAATTTCATAGTTACAATCTGTTTTAGCAACACGGGCGACATAGACTGACATCACACGGTCAACATTAGATTTCGCCGGTACCATGACCTCCAGATCAGGATGCAAGCACAGCAGTCTCTCGATCAGATCTCTTACTTTCATAATATCTTCAATCCGTGTCGCCGGCGATGGCGATCCAGGCCAGCCGGTTTGCCTTTGCATCGTCCAGGGCGTGATGCCGGCGCAGGCCCTCGGCGAAGGCCCGTTCCACCGCCTGGTTGAAAGCTTGATCTTGAGTGAGTATCAGCGGCTTGCCGTCGAGGTTAAACGGCCAAGAGTCCCGTGCATGAGGGCTGTCATAATTCACGTTGTAATCAGTGAAAATCTCCTGAATCCACGGCCAGTCCCAGCTTAACGAATCAGTGGCGAGCCTCACCGGCCAGTCGAAGGCCTCCAGCCAAACCTTTAGCCGTTCACGCAGATCGTCCATCGTCATGAGCGCCGCGCCGCCCTCCAGTTGTGGTAGCACTGCCTCCCGGGCGAAGTCGCCGACGTCGGCCAGGCGATAGGTGTCCGAAAGCTCGGCATAGAACGTCCGTTCGCCGGTTTCGTCGATCAAGCCGATGCGGATGAGCTGGTGATCGACGATCAGGTCGGTAAATTCGGTATCGAAGAAAACACGGATCATGTCAGCCTCTCAATCAGCACGGTCACATCTGCCTCAGTGAGTCCCGTTCGGTGATCCACCAGATAGAGCATCGGGCAGGCGGGAGTGAAATAGGCATCGAAGTCGTCAAGCGCCAGCCACGGGCGGCCCTGCTGACCATTATCGGACAACCAGAGACGACATTCCATTTCGCGGCGATAGAATGGTACGGCGTGGTGCATCACCGCTCCTTGCGAGGTAGCCCCCCCAATTAACGGCGTTCCGCCGACGAACCGATGCGCCAGATCCTCGCCGCCGCCCTGGGTGGCGAACTCCACCAGGTCGTCGACGGTGTGTATATCCCGCCATTGGGTTGAGAACACGACTTCCACGGTCGGACACGCGCGCAGGATTTGCCACAGATACGGCCGGCAAGAAAAATCCTCCGGTCGGTTGGGATTCTCGGGATGCAGTACGCCGTCGAAGTCGAGGAAGAGGATCATCGCTACACCTCAATGACCAAATTATCGCGGAAGCCAGGACTTTGCTCGTGCGGATAGCCACGTTGATTGCTGATGACACGGCATCCATCTTCCTCCACAAAATCTACGTTGTGATGAGTATGTCCGAAGGCCCATAGGGCGATCGGGTGTTTGTGCATGAGCGCAGCCATGTCTACCGTGAAATATGGCGTCAGTGCCTCACCGTCGAACCTCGGCGCTACGCAACCACGATGAGGGGAAAAGTGTGTTACGACAATGGTCTTACCGTCGAACGGCTTGGCTAACTCACGTTCTAGGAATGCGCGAGCGTCGTGGTGAAGCTGGATCGTGTCGCTCGGCTCAATGAATTTCTGGTCAGCGCCGAAGATGGTTGAGTAATCGCTAATGTAGTTTTTGGCCATCGCAAGCCGGCTGATCCTGTGTTCTTTGCCGTATAGCTGGAAGTCCGACCATAACGCTGTACCGAGGAAGCGCACGCCATCAATCTCGATCGCGTCGTTTTCAAGGAAGTGCACACCAAGGTGCTTGGCGGTCTTCCGCAACTCGGCGGTCAGTTCCGGGATGTGCGCACCATAGTATTCGTGATTCCCGACAACATAGATAATCTCGGGTGATGCGGGCCACTTCCGAAATGCAGTCTCCGCCCACTCGATGCCGTGGGCATGACTGCCGATGTCACCGGCGAGGATTGCAACGTCGACATCGAGCACCGGCGGCTCCCATGCCAGGGCGCCTTTCCGGTGCACAACCATTTCGAGATGCAGATCCGAGTAAAGAGCGATTCTCATTTGTCCGCCCCATAAACATTCACCATTTTTTTCCTCAAAACAACATCATCATCAACCTTAGAGCTTCATGGCCTCCCAATTGATCGATGGCAAACTATAAGCCAGTTGCCGGTTCTTGCTTATCCAATGGGCGCGTTTTTCATAGGCCAAGGCCCATTTTGCCAACCGATGCATGCCAAGCTCATCCGAGGCCTGCATACCCTTTGCCCGGGCACAGATTAAAGCAAGTGCGAGCTGCTGGTGCGTAGGAAAATAGTCACTCTGCTCGATAAATATTGCTGTCAGGTGCTCCGCCAGAGCCTCATCGGTCGCTAGATCCTCATAGGCCCCCAGGTCACGGGGATTGTCGAGCTCGGATATGAGATCATACGTGGTACCAGGCATATCCAGATACGCATACGACAGAGCACGATGTCCACGATAGTCCTGGGTCTGCACACGGGCAAAACGTGGACCTAGCCCATGCAGATCAAAGAGGAAGTCGTCGAGCTGGACGAAGTGGCCGCTAGGCAATACTACTGCCATCTCTATCAACTCTCGCGGATGCCCGAGATATATATCCGTCATGGCATTTTTTTTGGTTTCGCCCTCGCCTCCAGCGCTTTCATTTTCGCGGAATGTCTGGCCAGCGCGGCGTCGAGTTGGCGCTGCTCCTTCCGCAAGGCCTCAGCGCGCTGAGCCTCGGCGATGTTCGCCGACACGAACGGTACATGTGCGGGCTTTTGATTCAGCGCCGGTATGGTAGGCCTCGGTACTTCCGCCGGCTTCGCTATGGTAGCGCTGGAATCCTTTGCGGGGGATATTTGCGGCACGACGGCCTGCGCAGCCGGAGCAGCCAAGGCCAACATGAAAACAAAAGTGATATGTTTCATTATCATGGCGCCACCATTTCGATGTCCATGTTCGCCAGGAACAGCTCAAAAGCTGGGGTTACGGTGCGCGCTGATTCGGCATAAATCCATGCCTGCCGGTAGTTTGCGGAAATCGTCTCGGCAAGCAACCAGAGTTGGGCCGGCAGCATCGAGGCCCCATGCTCTGCCATAAAAATCGACTGCCGATAGCCCAGCAGCAGCTTTTCAACTGCATCGCGTAATTGAGCGGCCGACGCTTTTAGGTGCCAGTATGGTCGATCCTCGATGTCGGGATCGACCTGGACGATCAGATCCTCCAGTTCGTCCTGCGAAACGACAGGTGGAACCAAGTATTCTTCGGGTAAAATTGCGTTAGCCATGATCACCTCCTTTGTGGGTGGGTTGTGGTTAGGTTGCGCCGCCGGTGGCTGCCGGCGGTGCAACCGACTTACTTAATATTTTTCCGTCAACAATCACTCTAAATTGCTGACTGCGAAGCTCACTGCCGCCGCTCGGCTCATTCCGCGCGCCTTGGCCCAGGCATCTAGCCGGGCCAGAAGGGCAGGGTCTATTGAGAGCGTAATAATCGATTTGCGGCCGGATTTCTTTATCGACTTCACCGGGGCCTCATCTTCCGCTGGTCGCGCATCCGGCGCGCCGGCAATGAAGGCATCGGCCGCTGCGGCTGGCACTGCTGCTTTTTTTCGTGTAATGCCCATAATCTTTACGTAATCCTTAATGTGTTTTTAAAGCATGTTACTGGAATATTGCCGCAACAAGTCGGCGGATTTCCGCAGTTGCCTTCGGGTCGCGGCTCGCTTCTTCCAGGATACCCCGGCCCCGGCCGGCGGCATCGGCAATCGCCTTGCGCCGCCCGACTGGCGCGGCAAGGTATTCAATCCCTTCCGGGGTCGCTCCGGCAGCGTCATCATTGTCATGCCCTCGGCTGTCTGCCATCGCCAAGAACGCGACGGCGCGAATGTCGCGCGCGGCACGAGCCTCGGCCAGCAATGCGGCCATGTCATCGAGCGCCCACACGTCGAAGCTCCGGGGTTGAAAGGGGATTAGCACTAGGTCCGCAAGCATGAGTGCTGCTCGCAGTGCTGTGTTGTCTCGCCCGCCAGCGTCGATGATGATGTCTGAGTACCGCTCCCGTGCCATCGTGACCTGCTGCCGCAGTATCTGACCTTCGGAATAGTGCGCGGCGGCGATCGCCGGGCCGTCCTCACGGTTGGCCAGGGCGGCAATCAGGGAGCCTTGCCTGTCGCCGTCGACGGCCAGCACGTCACGGCCATCAAGGGCGCGGGCGGCGGCCAGGTTAAGTGACATTGTGGTTTTACCAACGCCTCCCTTGGTGTTGAGTACAGCCACGATCATATTTAACCTTTCCAGTGTATAGATGTAATTATGCTATCATGTTTACGTAATGTTGCAAGCAATATTAAATGCCGTGAGGTTTCCTCGAACATCTTTGGCCATCCTCGGTTTTGCTGCGGCCGCGCTCGCGTGCTACGCATCGAGACCGCTTCTCGGTCTCGCCCCTACGCTAAGGAGTGCGGCTTTCGCCGTACGCTAGAGGGGCGCTGCTTGCGCGCCCCCACCCCAGCAACCCTACCGGGGGACGCCTCCCCAGCGGGGGGATGTAGCGCCCTCCGGGCGCACTAATTAGGGCGGCCAAAGGCCGCGACTGTTTGGCAGGGTGGAAAGAAGCAGGTTTGAATCGAGAAGCCCGTGACTAGACGAAGGATTCTGCGCAGCGCATAATCATCAAAGAATAGGAGGGTGATATGAGCTTCTTAGACAGACAGCAGGGTATGTTGGATGGATCGGCTGCAACGGCCAGGAACTACGGCGCAGCGATCGACCAATGGGAGGATCACGCCAATCGGCTGCAAGGGCGGTTGCAGGCTGCTACAAACCAGGCCGAAGAACTGGCCAAGCAGCGACTTTTTGCCCAAGCGCAGCTCGAAGGGCAGACGGCCGTTATGTTGGAGCTGAAAGCCGAACTCGAACGGGTGTGTCCAAACTCGCCTCTACTGCATGAGGATGGCCGGCGGACGAATATCGCCCGTGCGGCAATGGCGCAGTTCCTCAAGCAGCACGGCTACGACTACGATCCGAAAACGCAGGCGGTGCGAAAAGTAGGGCCGTAAAAAAGGGGCCTAGCGGCCCCTTCATTCTTTGCTTATCGCGGATCTGGTAGAAGCTCCGCATTGCCACGGTCTTTATCGGCTTGTGACAGCGTTCCGCCATCACCTTCCCCTTTTCCACCACCGTTGCCACCTCCACCAGGTTTCTTCGGAGATCCACCGCCTCCTTTGCTCATGTTCATCATTACGGCCTGGTAGCGATGCGCCGCTTCCTTTTGTTCGCTGTCATCTGCGATACCGTGTACGCCCATTGAGCCGCCGATCGTTCTGAGGGCGTTGTCCGGGAGCCAGTTCACTAGGGCGAAAACCGAGTGAATTACGCCTGTCATGATAATTACGTAGATGACCACATAGGCCACAAACGCGGCGATGAACGAAAAGCTGTTGTGTTCGGCGCCCTGAACTGTCGTCATGTAGGCGAGATTGATGTAGCCAGTCACGGGCTGGGCAAGCCAGATCGAGCCAAAGAAACCAAGAACCGTCAACGTTGGACGCATCACTAGGCCCAATATAAGCATGTAACCCGGTCCGGCGCGACCGACCTGGTCATCACCGTCCGGATGCATGTGTGCGGCGGCCATGATCGGGCTGGCGATCACCATCTCAAAAACCAGGACAAACCACTTGATAACTGCCGTGACGCCGACAATAAAAGGAATCAACGGGATGTAATAAGCGGCGATCGAACCGAAAATCAACAGGCCCAGGACGATAGATTGCAATATCCAACTTACTGAATTAAGGGCGGCGCCGGCGTTAAAAAAATTGCCTACCGTCCAGGACACCGCTCGGCTTTCGACCCCGCCGCTAGTCACGGCCAGGAATGTGGCGATTGCCTCTGCAGTGCCGATGATGCTGTCACCCACCGCCTTGATCTGCCCGACATGACTCAAGTTTGACCCGGCCAACTCTTGCGTAAAACTATAAATGCCCTTTTGTGCGAAGCCCGACAGAAGGCGTTTTATGTCACCCCACGAAGTTGGAAATTCTCCATCCTCCTTAAACTGCCGCCGCAATTCCTGTCGCGGCGCATCGCTCCGAGCCTTGAGATATTCGTTTGCTACTGACATCGCGTCGTCGTAGGTCTGTAGCGTCTCTTTCGTTTCTTTGTCCGAGATCGAAATAGGACTAGTCGACGGCAGCGCATTGAGCGAAGCCTGCATCACGTCGTTCAGCTGGATAAGTTGGTTGTAGTACGTTGGCAGGTAGATCCAGCCACCGGCGCGCACAGCGTCAATAAACTGTGTTCTGCGAGTGTCCGAGGTTTGTTGTACCGCAGACTTTGCGGCCTGCATCAAGGCGTTTTCGTAGTTGGCTGCAGCTATCTCGATCGCACCAGGAGCAGGCGGCTGGAAGGCGACGATCTGCTGGGCCACGGGGCGCAGATCCGCGATCATCTGGCGTACAGCGTTGGCTTGCGCCAACATGATCGGTTGCTTTGCGATCCTGGTATTGCTGTTGCCCTCAGACGCCTCGTCTGATTGTTCCCAGGTCAGCGCACCGCAAACATCAGGGCTCAGGCGAGCCGGCTTGCCGTTTTCCATTTCTCGCCAGTGAAATTCCGTTACCCGATAGGAGGAGTCATAAAGCGCCTTCCCTACGCCGATCGGGCCGAGTGCCACATCGACCAGGCCGATTTCGCCGGTGTTCGCCACGATCCACGATTTTTCTTCTGGGAGAATCCGTCTACTTTGGTTCGAGTCGGTGTACTGCTTGTTCATCGCTGCCATGCAAACTTCACTGCGCAAAATGCTGGACGCAAACTGCCGGGTGTCCGGCAGGTGTGGACGACTCACCATGTTGGTTTCAGCAATATAGTCCAAACCCGCGTTAAGCACCGCATCGCCGATACCGGCCGACTGGACGGCCAACCACAGGACGACAATCTGAATGAGGGAGTAGCCGGAACCCAGCGGGAGCAGGAGCGCGGAACCGCCGACCGTGCGGATCGGTACCCAGATTTCCGACATTTTCTTACCAAGGAGCTGGCCATCGTGGGCCGAATCGATGGTACCTTTCACGGTGGTATAGGCTACGAAGAGCATACCTAGAAACATTACGGCCGAGTTGAATGGAGCGAGCATCGCGCCCAGGGGGCTGTCGACCTGGCCGCTCTCGGCGTTCGCGCCGGCGGAGATTTTATCGACGATCGGCCCGAATATTTCCCGAAGAAATTTTACCGAGGCGTCCCCAGGCGGCGGCGTGAATAAGTGAAGCGAACCACTGTCAGCTCGCGCGGACGATGCGAACAGTGCCAGCGCCAGGCTGGCGATGATTCCTATTGCCATTGCTACGCGGCGCACCCATATGTCCCTCACAAACCAGCCGCCGAAGCCATACAAGGCCCTGTCGCGCACCTGGCAGGCCCGGAAATGCCAGTGCAGGGTATTAACTACGCCGAGCAACATCACGCCGGCCGACAGCATGGCGTGGCTGGCCATGTTCGAGACCATCGGCGAAATTGCAAAAACGGAAAACCCGACCACAAACACCAGGAACCACAGTGCCGAGCGGTATTGAAATTCTCGTGCCCGTGTGTGCAGATCCGCCTCGGTGAGGTCCAGGCGTGCTACAGCATCGGCAAATGTTTCCTTGATCGGCTTGCGCCGATCGAAGAGCGCGGTCTTGGCGAGTTTGCCAACTCGCCCCGCTGCCGTCACAACCTCGCCGACCGCGCCGGCGGCTTGCTTGGCCATCCACCATCCACTGACGACGGATATCCCCGTAAAGACCGCTTTTTTCTTATCCATGCCCTATTACCTCCCCGCTTTCGCGGCCGCGTTTCGGAGCTCGCGCATTCTCACCGCGGAGTCCTGTTCCACGGAGATCGCCAGCTGTGTAGCCAGAACAGCCTCGATCCTCTCTGTTTTCTTGTAACGATCAAAATCCATTGAGGTCTGCAGCGCCATAATTTTGACCACCTCGCGCATCATGTTTTCCATGCCGAGGCCGGCGATCATCTTGTACCAAGCTGGCGACTCAAAGCGTCCCCGCACCTGGCTTTCCATCAGTTCCAGTCGGCTCACATCGGCTTTGTTCAGCATGGCGGCAGCTCCCAAGCCTTGGATAGGAGTACGCTCGGCGACCGCTGCATTCAAGGAATTTGCCGCTACCGAGGCGCGCGCTTGCTCGATATACTGGCCGGCAACGAAGGTTTTTCCCTGGTTCGTGGACTCCCAATTTTTGGGAATGTTTTGCGTCGGCATTGGGTTGACCACGTTGGTCACAAAAGCCTGCGCCGCCGCGATCTGATCCGGGGTGTAGCTCGACGTATTGAGCGTGGCATCGGCGCGCACATCGGCGTTCTGCATGGCCGGATCGGCTGGGCGGGAGCAGCGGCCGAGATCCGCGTCCTGCTGCGAGCAATAATTGTTAACGTGATCGTCGTAAAGCTTGCCCACGGCGGCCGAGGTGTTCGGCGTGAATAAGGTACGCTTCGCAGAATCGGTGTTGTACGAGCGCAGCGCTTGCGCCGCGCCGGCGCTGGCCACTCCTGCGCCGGCGCCACCAGCTGCCTCAAAACATTGGCGTGGCGATGGCTCATAGCGTAATTGCGCCTCAGCACGCGCCCTTTCCATGTGCATCTGCGACTGGACGGCGGCATTGCCTTCAGCGAAGGTCCGCATCGCGGCGGTCTGCTTTTCGATCTCGGCATAGAGCTTGCCGAACCCCGTTAAGATGGTCAGGTTCAGGTGTTCCAGCACCGCGGCGATAGCGGATGTAGCGCTTGAAATAGCTTGCGATACCAAATCTCCGGCTTTTATGGCCGCACCTGCGGCCTCCTTACCGTCGCCGCAACAAGCATCGGCTGACCCCTGAACAAATAAACTACTGATAAAGATCAACGCCACGAGGTTGTTTTTGGTTTTCATAGCCGCACCTATTTGAGAATATTGACGACGCGATCAACCGCCTTATTTGCCGTATTCTGCATCATCGTTCCGTTGTCCCCTTGAACGCTGACGCCAACCTGCGACGACGTGCTTACACCAACACCAGGAATCATTCCGACATTCCCATTCACCGATTGCATCGCATCGCCCACCGCTTTATCGAATTGGCCTCGAGCCGTCTGACACACTCGCTGCATCAACTGCTTGGCCATGGCTGCGAGAATCCCGTCCCACATGGAAGGGATGCTCACCTGGAAACCCGTGATGAAATCCAGACAAGACGAAATGGCGTCGTCGAATGTCTTACCAGGATCTTGGCGGGGCTGATAAGTCTGTACATAGCGGAGTTGCGCATCGCGCGATCCCTGCGCCAGATCGTTACAGTCCACCAGGCTTCGGCTGGACGAGCTGGACACATCGAGTGCCAGGACAGGCGGGGAGAAGATCAGGATGACAATCAGTGCTGCAGCGGCATTACGCATCGCTCGCCTCCTCTTCCTTCGCAGCACCAGGAACTGGCCAAGAAAAAACCTTCAAGGCGTCATAAATAATGAGAGCGATCCAGCCAGCGGTGAAGCAAAGTAACCACAGGTGCGAATAGTCGCGCAGATGAGGGAAATATCCTGTCGCGGCATAAATACGCGTCACAACATCTATATTTTCCGGGGAGCGAAAAAAGGCATTGCTCGCGATGGCGGCCGACAGAAAAAAGATCGGATGCAACCACCAGTATTTTTGTCTCATCCACAGACGATGCAGACCCAACGGAACCCACCAAAAGAACCAGGCAAGAATGACCGCAACAGCCTTGTAACTGAAATTCTTGACCTTGCTTTTTTTATTGTTCATTTGCCCCTCCTTAGCTGTGCCTTGCACTTAATTTCTGCACCTGGCGTGAAATCGCCAGGAACCGGCCTCGCGCCAGATGCAGCTCGAAGTCGGTTTGGTGCTCCATCCAATCCTCAGCGCTTCCGCCGAGCCCGATAGAAAGGCGTAAAGCCATCGTGGGGCTGATGCCAATGCGTCCGTTTATGAGATCAGAGAAATGGGTGCGATTGATCCCTAGCGAAGTTGCCGCGGCACTTATGCTCACCCCGAGAATTTTCAACTTTAGTCTGATGATCTGCCCGGGGTGAATTGCTTTAGTTGGCGCATTCACGGTACTTGTCCTATGTCGTGAGGATACCGTCAGCTTACCCCTATAGCATCGCAAAAACAAGCGCAAGCCATTGATTAATAATAACAAATAATACGCAATAATAACAACAATCCTATAATTCAGAGCGCATCATCTATTTTTCCCGCCAAACAGTGCGGCCTTTGGCCGCACCTAATTGGCGCGCCAGGAGGGCGCTACATCCCCTCGCCGGGTAGGCGTTCCCCGATAGGGTTGCTGGGGTGGGGGCGCGCAAACAGCGCCCCTCTAGCGTGCGGCGAAAGCCGCACTCCTTAACTGGCTGGCTGTGTCGAGGCATGTGGAAGCCTGAGTGGAGGTTTACGGTTAAAGAATGGTTAGAAAAATGGTTAGCGAAGTGGAAAACAGACCGCAATGCTCTGACTGACAATGGTTTTCTAAAACTCTGCCATGCTTTATCTGTCACGTTTTCATGCTTCATCTGTCACTGGATTCGTGCGTCATTTGTCACGGGATAACCCTCGGAACAGGACAAATTTATGTAATTCATGCTTCATCTGTCACGCTTAGGTAGCCTTGCTGCGCTGTCGGTCGCACCGGGGATCGACTTATCCACACCTACACTGATTGGGCAACTTGTCCGTTCCGATTTCGGTGACAGATGAAGCACGATCGGCGAAAACGTCATGCTTCATCTGTCACGGCCTATGCTTCATCTGTCACACTTTTGTGGATAACTGCGTATTCGTCTGGAGTGGCTTACTTGCCATGATGGATTCACCAGGACACGTAGATGCAGTCGTCCGCACCGAGATGGACGCGCTTGGCGATCTCGCGCGCCTCAAGCTCGGCACATGCCTGGCGCACCGTGCGCCGCCAGCCAGTCAAGGCTGCATTGCTCGATCCGCACATCTGGCTAAACTTCTTGATACCGAGAGGGAAGGGGTGCTTGTGGCTCTCAATATAGTCGGCCAAACGTCGGGCGACCGGCGATAGGTTGCGGTACGGCTCCCATGTATGGTTCGTGAAGGTGTTGCCGGCAAACAGCAGGACCAAATTCGGATCAATCCAGACGCGATAGTTTGTCTGCTTTCCTTCATAGTTGTTAATTGTTGTGTACTTGTCGATCAGAGATATTGCCCCACTCTTTCCATATGCTTTCTTGTTGAAAACCATAACTTCATTCGCCTTTAGGCGCGAGATGCATTCGCGGGCTTTGTCATAGTAGCGGCCGTTCTTCGACCACCCGACGTCCGAGACAAGCTGTTTGATTAAGAAGTCAAATGGTTCACCAAGCGGCACTCCCGTGGCATAGTGCAGGATTTGCAGCCAGACGATTTCATCGTCTTCCGCGCGCAATTCGATGCCAGTGAAGACGATCGACACCGTTTCATGGAGATGAAACAGTTGCTCGTGCTGCAGCATTCTGCGCGGCTTACTCTTGTTGCGAGCGGTGAACAGCGAACTACGAGCGTAATCGTTGGGAATGACGCGCTGACTTTGGTGAAGCGTCTCAGGAAAAAGTAGGTCGAGCTGGAACGGCTTGGCCGGGTTAATTCCCTTGCTATGGAGGTACGCCAGGCGCCAGGCCTTGTCACACTGATCGGTGGGGAGCGGTGTTCTCTTGCGCGCTGCGTCCTTTTCCTCTTTTGGGGTACTCATGCCTTGCCACCCATTGATAACTTGGTGGCCTGCTGCCGCCTAACACGTTCAGCCTTGGTCGGCGCGCCTCGTTTGCTTTTCGGCTTTGCCGGGCATTGAAGAGGATCAGGATCGGGGATGATTACAAGCGACGCGAGCCAGGCATCAACGTCCTGGGGGCGCCAAAGGTTGCGATTCGTGCCTGGAATGGCGCAGCGCGGCGGCAAGCTGCGTGGATTGCGGGTGAGATCGTGGCGAATGGTATGAACAGACTTGCGCATGATGCGCGCGAGGTCGTCCGTAGTGAGTAATTCACTTAGCAAAGCAGACATTTAGCACCTCAATGAATGCTCCTCCCACCAGTCGGTGGAGCAGACGAAGCGCTAAATAAAGATTTCGCGGAAACACCCCAGTGCGACCGTAATCCGCGTTTCCGGATCGCCTTTCAAGGGGATGCCGTTCATCCAGTCTCCCTGAGCAGGGAGAGCCGACATACTAGGCTGCGTACACTGAATACGCCAATGAGATTTAGAGGGACCATCCTTTATCCACGCCGTGGAGCCCTCTTTCACGGTGCAGCTATTCTCAGCTGCGGAGACTGGTCACGCAGCGCTGGATTGGCTTCAAACAGCATCCATCCTATGGCGGTAATTTGTCGATGTCAATACCAGAGTGCCAAAAGCACCAGAGCGTTAACCAGAGTACGCCAGCATTTGGCACAAATCCGGCACACTCACTGTGCCGGATAGTGGTTAATTGTGGTTAATTTTGGTTAAGGCTGTACAATAAAAAAAGCCCGCTAACTTAATGAATTAGCGGGCTTAATGCTTGGGGTGGCTGATGGGGCTCGAACCCACGACAACCGGAATCACAATCCGGGACTCTACCAACTGAGCTACAGCCACCACTGAAGAAACGGACCTAACTGGCCTGCCCGACAGGAATCGAACCTGTAACCCCCAGCTTAGAAGGCTGGTGCTCTATCCGGTTGAGCTACGGGCAGATTGTCGGACAAATCCTGGTCGGGGTGGAGAGATTCGAACTCCCGACATCCTGGTCCCAAACCAGGCGCGCTACCAGGCTACGCTACACCCCGAAGAGGCCGCATTCTACTTGGACCATGCGAAAAGGTCAATTGCAATCCGTTTTAAAGTTTGCCGTGTCATAACTTGACATGATGTTCTCCACCCACTAAGATAGTGACTGATTACTATCTTAGTGGGTTAAAGATGCCAAAGAATATCCCGATAGACAGTACTGAAAAACCCCGCAAGCGCCGCATGGGCGCGGAGGAGCGTCAGGAGGAGATCGTCCAGGTGGCAATCGACCTGGCTGCAAAAACCGGGGTGGAGTCGGTGACCACGCAAGATATGGCGGATGCGATGGGCTTGACCCAAGGTGCAATATTTCGCCATTTCCCGACCAAGGATGATATCTGGGTGGCGGCAATTAACTGGGTGCGCCGCCGCTTGATGAGCGTAGTGGAGGTCGCTGCAGCGCGTAGCGAGAATCCATTGGAGGCGCTGGAACGAATTTTTCTTGCCCATGTGTCGTTCATCGCCAAGCATCCGGCCATTCCGCGTTTGGTGTTCTCGGATTATTTGCTGCGCCGGGATGCCAGGCTGAAGCAGTTGATCCAGGAAATCATCACTGGCTACGAGTCCAGGGTTGCGGGTTTGCTTGGTCAAGCAAAAGCCGCTGGTCTTGCCCGGTCCGACCTCGATGAAGATAGCGCGGCAACCCTGTTTATCGGCATGATTCAAGGCTTGGTGCTGCAGTCCAACATATTTGGCGGTCGGCGTTCCCTGCTGGACGAGGCTAAGAAGGTTTTCCCGATTTACCTGAATGGAATCCGGTCATGGAATCCGGTCAAGGAATAATGAGGAACAAGTTTAATTGTGAGGAAGGCATGAAAATCCGGATAAAGCACTATCTCGTCCCCGCCGGTCTGGCCTTCCTGATTCTGGGGCCAGCAGTGCAGGCGGGCGAGTTGGGCGATCTGCTGCAGGCTGCCCTGCTGCATCCCCAGGCGCGCGCGGCAACCAGCCAGGCCGAGGCGGCGCGGGCGCAGAAGGATGCCGCGACCGGTCGGTATTTCGGCAGCGCTGCGCTGTCAGCCGGGTGGCACAATTATGAAGGCCAGCGCGTGGTGGGGGTTTATACCCCCGGTACGCCCGCCGTTCCTCTCATCTCCGACAGGATCAGCCAGACCGGGCTGGCCTACAGCTTGCCGGTGGACCTGTTCGGCGTGATCGCCGCAAACCAGGAACGAGCACAGTACGACCTGGATGCAGCCGAACTGCTGGCGCGCCAGCAAACCCTGCTCAAGCTGCACCAGACCGCCAGTGCCTATCTCACCCTGCAGGCGCTGCTTAAACAGCGCGAGGCGCTGGCCATTTACCGCCAGCGGGTCGAGGCCACCCACCAGCGCATCAAGAAGGAAGTGGATCTGGGCAAGGCGGCGGGTGTCGATGCCCGCTATGCCGAAAGCGAACTGGCTCGGCTGGTTGCCGACGAGGCCGTGCTCAACGGCGCGCTGATCCAGGCGCAGGCCGATCTTGAAGAAGCCGCCAGCCGCGAAAAATTCCTGCCGACTCGTGCCGATATCCATGTCCCTACCTGGGAAGACGCCATCCCCGATACCACTCTTCCAGCGCGGATCGCGCAGGCCCGCAGTGAGGCGGCGCGTGCCCAGGCCGATGAAAACCGCCGGGCGCTGCTGCCCGCGCTGAGCCTGGATGCCAATTATTTTCGTAATGTCGGCGGCGGCGACTACCGTGATACTTGGGCGGTGGGCGGCGTGGTGAGCCTGCCGCTGGGCGTGACCCAATACCGTCAGGCGGATGCGCAACGGCTTAATGCCCGGGCCGCCGCCGAGCAGAGCGAGGCCGCCGCGCGCGACAGCGCTCGCCAGTTGGAGAACCTGCGGGCCGCTTACGATGCGGCAGCCGCGGATGCCCTGGCGATGGAAAAGGAAGTGGCCTACCGCGAGCAGGTGGCAGCGGTGCAGCGGGAAATGCAGCGTCTCGGCAGCCAGACCCTGGAAAACCTGTTCAGCCACGAACGAAACCTGATCGACGCCCGCTACCGCCTGGCGCAAGCCAAGGCGCGCGCCGGGGCTGCCTGGTCTGCGGCCCAGGTGCTGACCGGATTGCCGACTGAAAACTATATTGCCCGAATGGATGCAAAATGAAAAAGAAAGCCGTCGTAGTGCTGATCCTTGTTGCCGTGGTGGGCGCCGGGGTTGCGCTGATCATGAAGAAGCGCCACCAGCTCGCCCAGGAAACAACCCCGCAGACGCTGCCGGTGGTGGTGACGACCCAAATCCTGCAAACCGGGCCGGTGGCGCTGACCCTGCGTACTACCGCCGATGTTCAAGCGGTGCGCGATAGCATGGTGGCGAGCCGGCTGACAGCCTACGTGACTGCCTTGCCGCTGTTTGAGGGCGAGCTCTTCAAGCGTGGCGACCTGCTGGCGCGGCTCGACATGAGCCCGCCAGGCCAGGGGCAAGCACAGGGTAGCTCGCTCGATGCCGATCTGGCTGCCGCCGAAAGCAACCTCAAGGCCGAGCAGGAACGCCTGCGCCGCTCCCAAGCCCTGTACCCGATCCAGGGCATCTCCCAGGAGCAGCTCCAGTCGGCCGAGGCCGCCTTTGCCGCTGCGCGGGCCCGCCATGCGGCGGCCAGGGAAAACCTGCGCAATGCCACGGTGATCGCGCCCTTTGCCGGCGTGGTCAGCCAGCGCCTAGTGCAGCCGGGCGACTTGGCCACGCCCGGCAAACCCCTGCTGAAGATCGTCGATACCACCTCCGGCAACCGTTTGCTGGTCAGCGTGCCGGAAACCGTGCAGCCGACGGCGCTGCGCGTCGGCGGCCAGACCCTGCCGCTGCGCCCGTGGCCGGAAGCCGGCCCGCAAGGCTTGCGTCGCTACGAAGCACGCACCCAGGATAGCGCCTTCATTCCCGGCGCGCGCATTGAAGTCCGGACGGTGGTGTTCGAGTCCAGTCAGGCCCTGTTCCTGCCCCGCGCCTGCCTGTTCAATGACGACGGGAAGTCCGCTACCGTGCTGAGGCTGCCGGACGACAAGAAGGTGGAGCCGTTGCGCATCGCGCTGGCGGCAGCGGGGGAGGAGGGCGCCGCCACGCTGGATAAGCGGCTCGCCGGCCAGCGCGTGGCCTGCGCCAGCCCCGATATCCTGACCCGGCTGGCTGCCGGGGTGTCGTTCCGCGTTCTGGGCGGGAAGTAAGCCATGCTGTTCAAATTCTTCCATGGCCGCCCTCTTCTGCTGAAAATGATTCTGGCGATTACCTCGCTGCTGGGCGTGGTCGGCTACCTGAACATGCCGCGCAACATGTATCCCGATGTGGAGCGGCCGCAGGTCACGGTGATCACCCAGTTGCCCGGTGCATCCGCGCTGACCGTGGCGCAGAAGCTGTCGCGCCCGATCGAGCAGGAGCTGTATGCCATCTCTCACGTGCGTGACGTGCAGAGCACCAACAAGAATGAAGTCTCGATCGTGCGCGCCGAGTTCAATTACGAGAAGGGGTTGGATGCGGCGCTGCTGGACGTGAATAACGCGCTCTCCAGGGTGCGCGGCAAGCTGCCGCCTGATGTGCCGCCTTCCAGCGTCTATGCGGTGGGCGGCTTCACTTCGCCGGTAATGGTGCTGGCGCTGTCGCCTAAGGCGGGCAGCGGCCTGACCCTGGCCCAGGTGCGCCTGCTGGCGGAAAACGATATCCGCACCGCCCTCGTCACCCAATCGGCAATTGCCAACGTGGAAGTGTTCGGCGGCTACGAGCCGGCGGTGCGGGTCGAGTTCGATCCCCTCAAGCTTGCCCGCTACCGCATTTCCCAGGCGCAATTGCAGGATCTGCTCAACAAGCTCAATCGCGACTGGCCGCTGGGCACCGCCCAAGGCAAGGACAGCAGCCTGACCCTCACGATCTACGGCGAGCGCGCCGATGTTGAAGCGTTGCGCCTGCTGCCGCTGATCCATGGGCTGACGCTGGGCGATGTGGCGGAGCTGAGCCTCGGCCATGCCGAACGTTATTCCGCCTACCACGGCAACGGCAAGCAGGCCATCGCGGTGGCGGTGATGCGCGCGCCGGGCGGCGCGGTACAGGCGACGATCGACGATATCGAGGCGCAACTGCCCGGCCTCAAGGCGCGCTACCCCAATATCGAGTTTGCCATAGCCGACACCCAGGGCGAGTTGATCCAGACCTCCAACGCCAACATGGTGGAGGCACTGCGCGACGCTATTCTCTTCACCAGCGTGGTGATCCTGTTCTTCCTTGGCAACTGGCGCGCGGTGGTGACGGCGCTGGTGTCGATCCCCCTGGTATTCCTTTCCACCCTGGCTATCCTGTGGCTGACCGGTAAGGAGCTGAACATCCTGGTCATGACCGGGATTATTCTGGCACTGGGGATGCTGGTGGACGACGCCGTGGTGGTGCTGGAAAATATCGAGCGCCATCTGGGCGAGTTGCATGAAGACGTGCAGACCGCGATCCGCAGGGGCACCGAGGAGGTGTTGTTCCCGGTATTCGTCGGCACCCTGGCCACGGCGGTGGTGATCGCGCCGCTGATGTTCGTCGGCGACTTTTCCCAGCAGATCTTCAAGCATCTGATCCTGGCGGTGGTGATCGCGGTATTCACCTCCTATTTCGTAGCGGTGACCTTCATCCCACGTCTTTCCGCTTTCTGGTACCGCAACGGCCTGCCGCCCAAGAACCGCCTCGAACTCTTTATGGAAAGACTTTACCAGCGCACCCTTGCGCCGGGGGCGGGACTCTATGCCGGTATGCTGCGTTTTGCCTTCAACGGCGGCTTTTTTCGCCGCATGATTCTCGTTATTCCCGCTTTCATGCTGCTAGTGTTCAGCTTCAAGACCATCATTCCGCTGATCGGCAGGGACGCGCTGCCGCCAATGGATACCGGGATCGTGCGGGTGCATGCGAAATTCAGTGCCAACGAGCCGGTGGATGTGGCGGAGAACCGGCTTAAGGAGTTTGAAGCACGCCTGATGCAGGACAAGAGGGTGCAACGGGTGCACCACCTTCGGCTCCGAAGCGGGGGTGATTTCCCTCGGCTCCGGCCAACTGCCGGCGGAGGCAACTCTCACCATCACCTATGTCAACCGTCTGGAGCGCAATGAAAGCAGCTGGCAGATCGAGGCGGACTTGCGCCGCCAGCTTGAGGCCCTGCCGGGGGTGACCATTGCCGATGCCTACGATTTCGGGGCGACCGCTCTTTCCACCATCAAGGCGCCGGTCGATATTCGCCTCTCCGCCGAAGACTGGCGGCTGTTGCCGGCTGCGGCAGAACGCGTCACAGCGGCTCTGCAAAAAGTCCCCGGATTGTCCTCGGTTTCAGTGAGCTGGGATGCCAACACCACGGAAGCCAGCCTAGTGCTGAACGAGGACAAGCTGCGCACGCTCGGCCTGACCCCCGATGTAGTGCTGGCCCAGTTGCCTCTGAAGGGCGCGGCCGTGGCCAGCATGAGCAAGCTGCCCACGGTAGGCGCCATCCCCGTTCGCAGCTATTTCAGCGAACCCTATCGATCGAACCCGGCCACCTTGGGCCTGCTGCCCATTCCCTTGCCGGATGGCAGCACGGTGAGCCTGGGCGAAATTAGCACCATCGTTAACCAGCCCGGGCTTTCCCTGCTCACCACCAATGGCAACCGCTACAGCCTGGATGTGCTGGGCTATCGCAATACGGCGCCGATAAGCGTGCTGAGCGAGAAATCCCTGGCAGCGGCGCAGAAAGTGCTGCCGCCGGGCGTGGAAGCCAGCGACAAGGGCGATAACGCAGCGGGATCAGATTCAAGCAAGCGTATGTTGACGGGTTTGGGGATGGGCATCTTGCTGTTATTTGGTGTGCTCGCCCCGGCCTACGGCAGCGTTGCCCTGGCCCTGTTGTCGATCATTATTCTGCCGCTTTCAGCCATCGGCGCGGTGTGGGGGCTGCTGGCCTTCAATAAAGCGCTGGCCTTGCCCGCCATTCTCGGCATCGTCCTGCTGTTTTCCATCATCATCAAGAATTCCATCCTGATGGTGGATTTCATCCAGGAGCGTCGCCGAGAGGGCAGCGGCGCATTCGAGGCGGCGATGGAATCGATCCGGCTGCGCTATCGCCCGATCCTGATGACCGCCTTCGGCACCATCGCCGGCATGATCCCGATCGCCATGCAGCGCGCGGTAGGGCTGGAGCGCCTTTCGCCGCTGGCCGATGCGGCGATCGGCGGGTTGCTGCTGGGGACAGTGCTTTCCCTGTTCTACCTGCCGATGTTCTATGTGTGGGTGTCTGAAAAAAGCGTTTCAAGAGAGGCAGAACATGAAAGTGGGCTTTAAGCGTTATCTCGTTCCCGCCGGCGTGGTGGTGGGCCTGCTCGCCGTTGCCTGGATCGCCATGACGTATGGGCCGATGGCGGTGCCAAAGGTGAAAACGATCGAAGCCGGTTTGGGTGATTTGCACCCGTCGGTATTTGGTGTCGGCACGGTCGAAGCGCGTTTAGCCTACGCCATCGGCCCGACTCAGGCCGGGCGGGTGTTGAGCGTACGGGTTGATCATGGAGACAGCATTAAGGCCGGTCAGATTTTGGCAGAGATCGATCCTGTCGATCTTGACGAACGCATGAAAAGCGCTGGTCTGGCGGAGCAGCGGGCGCGGCTCAATGTGCAATCGGCCGAGGCACAAATCAGGGAAGCGGCGAGCCGCCACAAACAGGCGCAGGCCAATGCG
This sequence comes from Sulfuricella sp., assembly GCF_035531155.1. Lineage (NCBI taxonomy): Bacteria > Pseudomonadati > Pseudomonadota > Betaproteobacteria > Nitrosomonadales > Sulfuricellaceae > Sulfuricella > Sulfuricella sp. The sequence continues at coordinate 121,570 of NZ_DATKTK010000003.1, forward strand.
CAGCGCTATCAGGATCTGGTGGCGAAGCATTTCGTCAGTCAAGAGGCGGCGGAGTCGCGGCGCAACGACGCGGATATCGCCCAGGCCGCGCTGGATGCGTCGAAATCCAATCTGGAAGCCATACGTCGCGACATGGCCAAGGCCGGATCGGAGCGGGATGGCGTGGCGCTGCAACGCGCCAACCTCAAGCTGGTCAGCCCGGTTGACGGCATCGTCATCGCCCGCGAGGCCGAGCCCGGCAATACCGTGGTGGCGGGGCAGGCCGTGCTGCGGGTGATCGATCCCGCCAGTCTGTGGGTGAGGGCGCGCATGGATCAGTCCAGTTCGCGCGGCCTTCAGCCAGGACTTCCGGCGGAAATTGTGTTGCGCTCGCGTCAGGGCGTTGTCCTGAAAGGGCGGGTGGCACGGGTCGATATCCAGAGCGACAGCCTGACCGAGGAGCGACTGGTGAACGTCGTCTTCGACCAGAAGCCAGGCGAGATTTTTGTCGGCGAACTGGCCGAAGTCACGGTGAAGATGGCCTCCTTGAACAATGTACTGTTCGTGCCCAGCGCCGCAGTCAGGCGGGTGGAGAATAAAAACGGCGTGTGGCGGGTGGAGGCTGGCAAGGTGCGGTTCTCCCCGGTGACCATCGGAGTGCAGACTCTGGACGGTCGCACCCAGATTCTGAACGGACTGAAGGCGGGTGACGCGGTGATCGTATACAGCCCGGTGGACCTGGAAGAAGGCAAGAAAGTGAAGGCAGGCAAGGCGGCATGATCAACCTTGCCTACCGCGACATCGCCAATGGTTTTGGCCGCTATCTACTCACCAGCTTCGGGCTGGGGCTGCTGATCGGCGCGACCCTGACCATGGCTGGGGTTTATCGGGGCATGGTGGACGACGCCAAGGCGCTGATCAATGGCAGCGCCGCCGATATCTGGGTGGTGCAGCGCTATACCCTTGGGCCCTACGCTGAATCCTCCACCCTGCACGACGATGCCTGGCGTAGCATCGCCGGCTTGCCCGGGGTGGCGGAGGTGGGCAATGTGGCCTATCTCACCATGCAGGTGAAGCACAAGGACAAGGATGTGCGGGTGATGATCGCCGGCTTCGAATCGGGCAAGCCGGGCGAGCCGATGCGGCTAGTGGCGGGCAGGCCGGTGACACGCTCTCATTATGAAGCGGTGGCGGACGTCAAGACTGGCTTCCAGGTCGGCGACAGGGTGCGCATCCGCCGCCACGAATACATCGTGGTGGGGCTGACCAGCCGGATGGTGTCGTCGGGCGGCGACCCGATGCTGTTCATTTCGCTTAAGGATGCCCAGGAAGTGCAGTTTCTCAAGGATAACGACGCCATCGTCGGCGACCGCGAACGGCTGGCTGCCAACCCGCAGTTGAATCGTCCTGGCATACCCGGCTTGCTCGGTGCGCTGGAGGCCGACCGGTTTTCCAACCATAACGTCAATGCCGTGCTGGTGCGCGTAGCGCCCGGCACGGACGCGCGCCTGGTGGCAGACAGCATCCTGCGCTGGAAGCGTCTGCAGGCTTACACCCGCGCAGACATGGAGCAAATCCTGGTGGCCAAGCTGATCGCCACCTCGGCCAAGCAGATCGGCCTGTTCCTGGTGATCCTGACGGTGGTGAGCACCGCCATCGTCGCGCTCACCGTGTATACCATGACCATGAGCAAGATCAAGGAAATCGCCGTGCTCAAGCTGATCGGCGCGAAAAACCGGGTGATCGTCTCGATGATCCTGCAGCAGGCGCTGGGGCTGGGCGTGATCGGCTTTGTCATCGGCAAGACGGTGGCGACCTTCTGGGCGCCGATCTTCCCGAAATACGTACTGCTGGAAATGGGCGATGCCGGCCGCGCCTTTGCCATCACCATGGTGATTTGCACTCTGGCGAGCATCCTGGCCATTCGCGCCGCGCTCAAGGTGAGCCCGGCGACGGCGATCGGAGGCGGTTGATGGCTGAGCATACAGAGAAGCCCGCAATCAAGTTGGAGGGACTGGTCAAGCGCTACGGCAGCGGCAGCGCTGCGGTCGAGGCGCTGAAAGGGGTGGACATGGAAGTCTATCCCGGCGAAGTGGTCGGCCTGCTCGGCCCCAGCGGTTCCGGCAAGACCACTCTGCTGCAATGCCTGGGTGCGGTGATCGACCCGACTGCTGGGCGCATCACGCTGGGCGGCGATGTTACCTTCGACGACGGCTGGAAAATTTCCGATCTGCGCGAATTGCGCCGCGACCGCATCGGCTTCATTTTCCAGGCGCCGTATCTGATCCCCTTTCTCGATGCCACCGAAAACGTTTCCCTGTTGCCGATGTTGGCAGGCAAGCCGAACGGCGAGGCGAACGCCCGCGCTCTGGATCTGTTCAAAGTGCTGGATGTGGCGCACCGCGCTGGGGCGCGCATTTCCGAGCTGTCCGGTGGCGAGGCGCAGCGCGTGGCGATCGCCCGCGCCCTCGCCAACAACCCGCCGATCATCCTGGCCGACGAACCGACTGCGCCGTTGGACAGTCAACGTTCCCTGACGGTGATGCGCATGCTTAATGAATTGGCGGCGCAGTATCGAACCGCAATCATCGTCGTCACCCACGACGACAATATTATCCCGACATTCAAGCGCCTCTACCGCATCCGCGAGGGCAAGGCACACGAGGAAGCGGGGGAGGGAAGGGCGTTCGACGTGTAGTACTGAAAAGGCGATATCCGTGCGAGATAAAAAGGAGGAGTAAACAAGTTGAAGGGGTGAGCAAGACCAGAGGAAACATCGATTGACAATTATCTGACGTAACCAGGAGAAAATATGCATTCATCATTTATCAAGGCAATTCGCCTCGTGGCAGCAACCGGGATCGTACTGAGCTTGACCGTGGCGGGCCGGGCGGCGACGGCGCAAGACCACGACCATGAGCAAGGCGCATCGTCCGGTGCGCCGTCGGTCCTTTCGCTCAATCAGGGCAGGAAATGGCCGACCGATGCCAATCTGCGCCAGGGCATGGGCCGCATCCGTGATGCGATAGAAGAGCCGATGCCGGCCATTTATGCCGGCAAGGCCGATTCCGTCCAGTTCGAAATCCGGGCCAGACGGGTAAATGAACAGATCGCCTTCATGGTGCAGAATTGCAAGCTGGACAAGGAAACCGATGCCATGCTCCATCTCGTGCTGGCGGAGATCATCGCCGGCGCGGAGGCGATGGAGGGAAAAAACAAAGAATTGGATAGGCGCGGCGGCGCCGTGAAGGTGATGCATGCACTGGAAAACTACGACCGCTATTTCGATCATCCTGGCTGGCGGCCATTGACACCGGGCAAATTCTGACCATCACGATAGCGCCTTTAACATGCACGACCACGCAGGTTAAAGGCGTATCGATCAATCCCCGTCTATGCCCTTGATGTCTGCCTGAATCTCCAGCTTCTTTATTTTTTCCCACAAATTCTTGCGGCTGATACCGAGTGCGGCGGCGGTATTTCCCATATGCCACTGGTGGCGGTCAAGCGTGTTCACGATGTAACGGCGTTCACAGGCTTGCAGGTATTGATTGAGGTCGGCTTCGGGCACGGCGGCGAGGCTTGGGGGCAGCAGGCCATCTTCGAACAAGTCGTCAGCCTTCAATGTCTCGTCATTGTTCAGGATGTAGGCTCGTTCAATGGCGTGCTTCAGTTCGCGCACGTTGCCGGGCCAGGGGTAATCCAGCAGTGCCAGTTCGGCGCTGGGCTGGAGGGATTTCTTTTTTACCGCATGCTGTGCCGCGAACTGCTCCAGGAACAGATCGGCAAACCACAGAATGTCTTCCTTGCGCTCCCGCAAGGGTGGAATCCTGAGCTGGATCACGTTGATGCGGTAAAAGAGATCTTCGCGGAATGTTCCCTGTTGTACCATCTGCTTCAGATCCCGGTGGGTGGCGCACACCAGGCGCAGATTGACGGGAATCGGTGCCTCGCCGCCGACGCGCACGATGTTTCGCTCCTGGATGACGCGCAATAGCTTGACCTGCATTGCCAGCGGCATTTCGCCGATTTCGTCGAGGAACAGCGTGCCGCCGTCGGCCTGTTCGAACAGGCCCATCTTTGTGCGGGCGGCGCCGGTGAAGGCGCCTTTCTCATAGCCGAACAGCTCGGCTTCCATCAGGCTTTCCGTGATCGCGCCGCAATTGACGGCGACAAAGGGTTTTCCGGCGGCTTTGGGGTCGCTGTTGTGCAGCTCCAGCGCCACTTTCTCCTTGCCCACGCCGGATTCTCCCGCAATCAGGATGGTGCTGGCGTGCAGTGCCAGGCGTGGCAGCATGTCGGTGATGCGGCGCATTGCAGCGGACAGCCCCAGGCCCGGTTTTGTGCTTCGGGAAGGGCGTGCCGATGTGGCCAGGACGCGGATCTTGTCCATCAGTTGGTCGAGGTCGAACGGCTTGGTGACGTAGTCCGCCGCTCCCTGTTTGAGCAAGCTTACCGCGGTGTCGATCGAGCCGAAGCCGGTGATGAAGATGAAGGGCGGCAGCGTCACGCCCGATTTGAGCAGGCGGGCAAACATCGCGTCGCCGGAGAGGTCGGGCAGGCGGATGTCGCTGATCGCCACGGCATAATTCTTCTTGCCCAGGCTTGCCAGGGCGCTTGCCGCAGTCTTGTGCCAATCGCAGGTGTAACCTTCCAGTTCGAAGCGGTCGCACAGGGATTCCCCCATGATCTCGTCGTCCTCCACCAGGCACAGGCGGGGCAGCTCGGCGCTCATGCCGCACGCTCTTCCAGCGGCAAGGTCACGATGAACCGGGTTTCCCCGGGCTGGCTTTGCACCATGATTTCTCCCTTCAGTTGCTGCACGATCTGGTAGGTGACCCACAACCCCAGGCCGTGCCCACCCTCGCGACCGGTGGCGAACGGCTCGAACAGATATCCCAGCTGTTCGGCCTCGATATGCTTGCCGTCGTTCTCGACCAGCAAGGTCAGTCTGCTGCTGTCCCGGTAAATATGGCAGTGCACGCGGCCCCGTAGTTCCACCGCCTGAGTCGCGTTGAGCAGCAGGTTAATCAGGATTTGCCGCACCAGGGTCGAGGGCAGCGGCAGAGTGTCCAGAATGTCGTTTTCCCACGCCAGTCCGGCCGTTTTTCTGTGGACATCGGGCAGCACCAGGGTGCGGGTATCCTCGATGTCCTGTACCGTGAGGGGGTGGCCCTGGAATTTGGCCTCCACCAGCAGGGCGGCAATAATGTCCTTGATCTGGAGCAGACCCCGTTCCAGCAGCGAGATGGTTTTTGCGGTCTGGGGGTCGGCGTTGTCGTGCTTTTTGAAGGTGCTGATCGCATTCAGCATGCCGCCCAGGGGGTTGTTGATCTCGTGGGCGATGCCCGCTGCCAGCCGCCCCACCGCCGCCAGCCGCTCGGAAAAGAACATCTGCTTTTCCAGGTTCTCTTTGTGCTTCAGTTCGCCCAGCATGCGCCTGAAAGCCACGCCGACCTGGCCGATCTCGTCCCTGGATTCATACAGGTTGCATTCCAGGCTGTCAGGCAGGGTTTGCCCCACCTTGCCCATGCACTTGGCAAGTTGGGTCAGGGGGGCCGCCATGCGCCAGGCCCAGTACCAACTCATCGGCAACAGCACGGCCAGTGCCAGCAGTGTCATGATCACGGCGCGCCGGGCGATGTCATAGAAGCGCGGCAGGAACATCGACCTGGAATACCCCATCACCAGCGAACCGAGCGCCACGCCATCGGAAATGATGGGGGTCACCATGTAAAATTTGTCCGATCCGGCCAGTTCCACCGCTTTCGGCTCGGTGCCGCGATAATCGGTGATCGCCTGCTGTAGATGGGCAAGGTCCGGGCTGACGCGGGCAGGGTCGGAAAGCATGGGGTATTGCATGGGATGGGTGGAAACGTAAACCTGCTGGCGCGCATCCAGCACCAGGATTTCTTCCGCCTGATTGACGTTCGCATGCGGTGTAGCCTGGAACGGCGAATTGATGATTTCATAGGCGCGCCATACATCGTCATGCACGATGGCCGGGGTGAGCGTGTGGGCCAGCGCCCGTCCCATGCTCCCGGAATTCAGCAGCACATCCCGCTTCAGGTCGTCGTAGGCGCGGAACATCAGGGAGGCGGTGACCACCAGCGCGGTAAAGATGATCAGCACGCTGCCGCGCAGGGGGATCTTGTAGTTGAAGCTGAGATCGCGAAACATGTCACTTCTCCGCAATAGCGCGCATCATTCGGGCGATGCTGTCGTACATGTGCTCGTCCCCCGCCACGAAACCGTCCAGGTGCAGGTTCCGCAGCAGTTTCGCCCCTTCTTCGTCCTGCGGCATGGCGAGCAGCGTTTTGCGCATCGCCGCCGTATCCGCCGGCGCAACCGTCTTTCCTACCACGAAGGGCGGGAAGCCGAATTCCGCGGATTCCCTGACGATGCGGGTTCGCGTCGTTAATTCAGGGTGCTGTAGCGCCAGGGTGTCCCATACGTAACTTTCCACCGCGCCACCCTGGGCTAGGCCGGCGGCCACCGCCTCCACCACCTTGCGGTGAGACCAGGTGAAAAAGGTTTTGCTGAAGAAGGTGCTGGATTTTTCCTGTAACTCGTGCAATTCATAGGCCGGCACCAGGTAGCCGGAATTGGAGTCGGGGTCGGAAAAGGCGAATACCTTGCCCCTTAAATCCGCGATGGACCGGGTTTGCCGGTCCGAGGCGGGTACGATCAGGTAAGAGCGGTAGACTGGTTTGCCCTGGTACACCGGCACCGCCAGCAGATTCATGGTCTGCTTGTTGCGTACGTAGGGATAGCCGCACAGCCAGGCAAAATCCAGCTTGCCGCTGCGCATGAGGTCGGTAATTTCACGGTAGCTGGCGCGCTGGACAAACACCACCGGCCGCTTCAGGTGGCTTTGCAGGTACACCCGCCAGGTATTGACGAAGGCGGTCTGGTCGTCGAGGAATACCGGCGTCAGGCCGATCCGGATCGGTACATCTTCCCCCGCCGCCCACGTGTTCGCAGCCATGAATAAGGCCCAACACAGCACCAGCCATCGCATTCCCCATCGCACCTGAAATACCTCCTTACTTGACTTGTCGTGATGTCGAGTGTAACGCAAATTGCCCTGCGCGATAAATACGCTGTTTCAGCGTCGAGATGGGCGGAAGCGGCGGCTATTACCGTCTGGTAATACCGCTGCTGTCGGCAGGGGTGATTGTTATTACCATGGGGTAACAATGAGTAGCGTGCTGGATCGTATATTAGATAATATCTAATTGATATTGATAGTATTGTAAAACATGGCACAGGTATTGCTTATTGGTGGTTGGCTGCAACCTGATTTTATTTGCGGCGGGACATCGGGCGCAACGGCATAAACGCTGTTGGCCATACACAACAGGAGGAGATGCGCTTATGAGTGAACTGCGAACTTCATCAATCGAAACCAGGGGAAAGGCAGGCCTGAAGCGGTACGCCATGGTGATCGACCTGCGCCGCTGCATCGGCTGCGATGCCTGCATGGTCGCATGCAAGGCGGAATTCGATGTGCCCCTGGGCGTTTTCAGAACATGGGTTCCGTACAAGGTGGTAGGCACCTATCCCAACGTGCGAAAGCATTTCATGCCACGCCTGTGCAACCACTGCGACGATGCGCCCTGCGTGCGTTCCTGTCCGGTCGGCGCGACTTACAAGGTGGAGGACGGTGGCTTCATCCTCCAGCACTACGACCGCTGCATCGGCTGCAAGGCCTGCATGGCGTCCTGCCCCTACAATGCCCGTTTCATGCTGCCGAAACATCGTACCTATACCGATATCACCAGCGTGGTGGACAAGTGTACCTTCTGTCACCATCGGGTAACACAGGGGCTGGCACCAGCGTGCGTGGTGACCTGCATCGGACGGGCGCGCATTTTCGGTGACATCAACGACCCCAACAGCGAGGTGTCGAAACTGGTGTCTACCCTGCCGACCCAGGTACTGCGTCCCGAGGAAGGCACCAAGCCGCACGTGTTCTACATCGGCCTGGACCGCAACAATTCCGAGTTTGGTCGCGCTGTTTACAACCCGCTCGATGTGCTGGAAGAGGATAGGCGGGCTTTCAACAAGAATCACGAGGGATAGGAGCAAATCATGGGTGACTTCAATATTTTCCATCACATGCCGTGGTCGAGTACCTATTCGATCTACTTCTTCGTCATCGGCATTTCTGCGGCGCTGTTTTTCTTTTCCACTCTCTCCTGGTTCCGCCAGGAATTCGAGCCGCTGCGCAAGAGCGCCTTCTATGTCTCCTTCGGGCTGATGGTGCTGGGCGGATTGCTGCTGATCGGCGACCTGTCCAAGCCGCTGCGATTCCTCAACATGCTCAATCCAGCCTACCTCAACTTCGCTTCGCCGCTGGCTTGGGGCGGACTGAATTTGCTCTTGTTCGGGGCGGTATCGGTGGCTTATTTCTGGATGATGCGCAAGAACGACGAAACCAACAGTCGACGGCTGGCCATTATCGGGGCTCTTCTCGCCTTGGGCTTGCCGGTCTACACCGGCTTCGATCTGACCGTGCACCAGAACCGTCCGGTGTGGAACACGCCGTTGATGCCGATATTGTTCGTGGCCATGTCCCTGGTTTCCGGCGCGGCGGTGGCGTCTTTCCTGGCGCCTGGGAAGCCCGAGAAACTGCTCGTCATGCTGCGTCGTTTCATGCTCTGGTCGGCAGGTGCGGTGGGCGTCATGCTGGTGTCGCTGCTCGGCACCACCGCCTATGGAGGCTCGGGCCAGGAACTCACCTTCATGTTCATGACCAGCGGCACGCTCGGCACGATTTTTATCGGCGTCGGCATCCTGCTCGGTACGGCGGCGCCGATTGCACTGCTGCTCGCGCCTATTGGAAAACAGCAACAGGGCATAATGATCGCCGCGGTACTGATACTGGTGGGCGGAATGGCATTGCGCTACTCGATTCTGGTCGGTGGCCAGATCGTCCAGACCTATTTCTAAAGATCAGGGAGACCAAACCATGTTGAATTTCAAAATCTCGCGGCGCGCCTTCCTCCAGGCCAGCGCCGCTACTACAGCCGCCGCGGCGGCTTCGCCGAAGTTGCTGCGCGCCATGGAAACCGAACTGGGAGGCAAGGATTTCAACCCGGTCGGCTACGCCGAGCGCAAGGCGATTCCCATTACCTGTCACGTCTGCAACATCCAGGACGGCGCCTTGGCCTATGTGGAAAACGGTCGCATCGTCAAGCTCGAAGGCAACCCGGAACACGTTTCCACCCGGGGCAGACTGTGCGCCAAGGGCAACTCGGGCATGTGGTACAGCTACGACCCGGACCGCATCCTCTACCCCTTGAAGCGGGTTGGCGCGCGCGGCGAAGGAAAGTGGAAGCGCATCACCTGGGACGAGGCGCTGGCCGAGATCGCCCAGAAGCTCGACGCCGCCCTCAAGGAAGATCCCAACACCATCATGCTGAAGTACGGTCGCAACCGCTCCGGCGGCGTCATCGACCGTTTCATGAATACGCTGGGATCGGCCACCGTCGTCAACCACACCTCGGTGTGCGAATCCTCGAAGAAGATCGGCATGGAACCCACCTGGGGGCCTGACATCGAAACGCCGGATTTTGCCAACGCCAAATACATCCTCAACTTCGGCTCCAACATCATGGAAGCGGCCTACTTTCACAACCCGTATTCCCAACGTCTTGCCGACGGCATGGCAGACAACAAGGCCAAGCTGGTTACTTTCGACGTGCGCCTGTCCAACACCGCCGGGCGCTCCGACGAGTGGATTCCGGTGTTTCCCGGCACCGACGGGGCGGTGGCTCTGGCCCTCGGCCACGTCATCCTGCGCGACGATCTGCAGGATAGCGACTTCATCGAAACCTGGACCAATGTTACCGTTGCCGAACTGAAGGCGCATTACAAGCAGTACACGCCGGAATGGGCCTCCAAGCTGTCCGGCGTGCCGGTGGAGACGATCGAGCGCATCGCGCGGGAATTCGCCACCACCAAGCCGGCCACCACCTACACCTACCGCGGCCCGGCCAAGCACCTGTATGGCTCCTACAACGAGAAAGCCACCATGATGCTGCCGATCATGACCGGCAACATCGAGGTGCGCGGTGGGTATTGCATGCCGCGCGGCATGGGCTGGCCTCAGCCGCAACCGGAACCGCCCAAGCCGGCCAAGCCATCCTACCTGTCTCACCCGGACGAGTACCCGCTGGCCCACCACAAGGTGAGCCATCTCACGCCGTTCTGGATTGCCGAGGGCAAGCAGAAGATCAACGTCTATTTCTCCTACCAGGACAACGCGGTATATACCAACCCGGGGTCGGACGCAGTGTGGGGCAAGCTGTATCGTGATGAAAAGCTGATTCCATTCTACGTTTCCATGAGCCCCTTCATGGGCGAAGAAACGGCGCTGGCGGACATCATCCTGCCCGACTGCCCGTATCTCGAGCGCTGGGAGCCGGAGTCCATGCCCAATTCCCTATGGCCGTGGCTGGGCATCCGCCAGCCGGTGATCAAGTCGCTGGGCGAATCGCGCGAGAACCGCATCATGATGCGCGACATCATTCACAAGCTGGATCCGGACGGCACGCGTGGCATGAAGAAATACTGGGATTTCAAGGATGGCGAGGACTACATGCGCCACCACTTCGACAACGTGCCGGGGCTGAAGGAAGCCGGCGGGCTGGACTTCCTGAAGAAGCACGGGGTATGGCCGATTTATGGCAAGCTTGATCCGGCCACCGGCAAGATCGTGGACAAAACCGGACGCGAGATCCAGCCGGAATACGGCCTGCACAAGAAGGAACTGTCCGCCGCTGATATGACCGGCGCCGTGGTGGAAAAGAACGGCTCCATCATGAAAAACGGCAAGGCCATCGGCATCAAACGCAAGGGCAAAAACTACGCCGGCTTTCCAACCCACGACCGGATCATCAACGTGCGCGTGGACGAATGGGCGAAATATGGCTTCAACCCCATGCCCACCTTCAAACAGATTCCCTGGCACAAGGACATGAAGGATGACGAAATGATCCTCACCACCTACAAGATCAACGTGCACAAGCAGTCACGCACGGCGGCGGTGAAGTGGCTGGCGGAGATCATGCACAGCAACCCGGTGTGGATGAACACCGAAACCGGCAAGAAGTTGGGTGTGAAAACCGGCGACCTGGTGCGGGTGGAAAGCAAAGTCGGCCATCTGGTGACCAAGGCCTATGTGTTCGAGGGGATCCACCCGAAGGTGGTGGCCATTCCAACCGCCTTCGGCCACTGGGCTTACGGTCGGCTGGCGCAACTCAAGCTGAAGAGCGAGAAGGCCGGTGCCTGGGGCGCGCAGGACGATCCCGACCTGAATAACGTGTGGTGGGAAGACAAGGGTGTTCATCCTAATCAGATCATCCCTGTGGTGGCCGACCCCATTGGCGGCTCCCAGGGCTGGTACGATACCGTGGTAAAAGTGACCAAGGCCGGGCCGAACGACAAGTACGGCGACGTCCAGGCCTCGTGGGAGAAGCACGTAGAAGCCTTCAAGGAAACCATGCGTTACGCTTACACCGGCGACCTGCACCGCAAGATGCACCCGGAAATGGCTTCCTGGGGCGGGCCGGGGAGCGTCAAGCACAAGGAGGGTGGCCATTGAGGTTTTGTAGCTTGGGTTGAGGGATCAGGAAATAGGAGAACCCTCGCGTAGCGAGACAAAAATCTTAGCCCATTGCCCCTAGCCCCTTGAGATGTTACAGAGTTTTTACCTGAGCAGGTGGAGTGCCCCGGTCAAGGTCCTCCGTTCGTGACCGGGTTTTTAGAGTCCCGGTCATGATCCTCCGTTCGTGACCGGGGTTTTTTTGAGAGGATTCCCATGCAGAACCAGAATGCAGCACTTGCCGAACCGCTGGAAGATACGCTATCACCGCTGGAATTGCGCGCCCGCGTCGGTTTTTACCAACTGCTGGCCGGTGCTTTCGTCGAAGAGCCGGGGTGCGACTACCTGGCCGCCCTGCGCACGCCGGAAGCCATGGCTGCGCTGGCCGAGTTGGGGTTGCAGTTCGACGCAGATTTTACCGATGCTCCCCTGGGCGAGCTTCAGGATGTTCTGGCTTGCGAATACGCCACCCTCTTTACCACCGCCGGCGGTTGTCCGCCGGTGGAGTCGTCGCGCCTCACCGGGCGTTTCCAGCAGGAACCCTTCCACGAGGTGAAGGCGATTTATCAGCGTTGCGGATTCGAACTGCAACAGGGTAAATTTGCCGTGTTCGAGGACCAGCTCGGGATTGAGCTGTCCTTCGTGGCAGTGCTGCTGGAAAACCAGGCAGCAGCACTGGAAAGCGGCGATATGGCTGCCGCCAGGCGGCTGGAAAAGGAAGTCAAACGTTTCTGGGCCATCCACCTGGGGCGTTGGGTGCGCGGCTATGCGACGCTGCTTGCACGGGTGACGGAGCATTCCTTTTACCGCGAAATCGCCCGCCTGTTGCAGGGTTTCGCCGAGGAAGAGCTGGCCCTGCTCAATGTGCGGGTGGACGACGCGGACGGCGGACGCGAGGAGGTGCCGAAAAGCGAAATCCAGGTGCTGTTCAATCCCGATGAACCCGTGTGCGGTGGCTGCGACCATGGCAAGGAGCAAAACAGGACTTTCGCATGAACCATGAATTCGCCTGGGACGAACTGGCGCTGCTGTGGGATGGCAATAATTTCGGCGCCGTCCACGACTGGCTGGGGGAGCGCTGGAATCACCTGATCCAGACCCGTCCGGGCGGGCACGAAGACCCGGACGCCCAGTTCCTGCAAGGCCTGGCGTTTGCGGCGCTGGCCTTTCACTTTACCCAGAACCACAATCAGGACGGCGCAGCGCTGCTTGCCGAGGATGCCCTGGCTATGCTGCCACGATTCCTGCCTTCTTGCCGCGGGGTGGAGATCGCGCCCGTCCTGGAAAATCTGAACACCTTGCTTCCGCTGCTTGAGGGACTGGACCACGAGGCCGATTGCCCCATGCAGCCTTTCGTTTTCAACAAATTTTCCTATCAGGTGATAAATTAATGAGCGGACCCATACCGGAAATCACCCTTTGCCGTTGGGCAAAACCAGAAGATGGGCCCTTTGCCGAGCCGGTTTTCATCTTTGACGGCGATAACCTTCCCGAAGATCTGACCCACGTCTCGGTAGTCCTGCGAGCCGCCGGACGGGAACGTGTCCGCGAGTTGATGGCTCGGGGTGCTGCGCGGTTGCTGCTGGGCGAGGCCGCACTGCTGGACAGCAGTCTGATCGAAACCCTGAGCAAGGAGTTCGGTGCTGAGAAGGTGGGGGTATGGGTTCCTGTGCGGCGCCTGGAGGTCAGCTGGGCGCTGGACATCACCTCCAACGCCGACTTCAGATGCGTCACTCCCTCCTGTGCCAAGCCGGCCTGGGAAGTGCTGAAAAGCGACGGCAGCCGCAGCGGCACCGATGCCGGCTGGTGGCTGGGGCAAATGCTGGAGCGCGGCGCTTCGCTGGCGCTGCTCGGGGTGGATATCGCCGACGACACCGGCCTCAATCTTTGCGCCGAACTAATGGAGCAGTTCGGCACCCGGCTGTGGTTGACTCCTCTGACGAATCCTGGGGCGGATTTGCTGCCATGGATACGGTACGGTCAGGCAAGAAATCTGGCCATTCCCGATATCGAACATTACGACGAAGCAGCGATGCTGGCCCTGCGCCAGGCACTGGAACCCGCAGTAGAGGAAGCGGCATGAGAAACCCGGCGAGATATTTGATCGTATTGGCATGGGCCTTGTCTGCGCCGGCATGGGCCGCCGGTACGGCGTTACTGGACGGCGCCCAACTCAGGGAAGTGCTGAAGAAAGACCAGCCCTGCTGCGTGATCGACGCCCGCAGTGAAGGCAGGCGCAAACGGCAGCCCATTCCTTTCGCGGTGACCTACAACGAAGGCGTCAAGCCCAAACCGGGCGGCTATGCAGTGGTGGTGGGCGACAACGACCCTCAGGCCCTTGCGACTGCCCAAAATGTCTCAAAAAACAGCGGGCAGGACGTGTATGCGGTGAAAGGCGGCTACGCTACCTGGAAGCAGGTGCAGGCGGGCGGGAATAAGTCCTCCTCTGGAGCAGAAATTGTCGCTCCGCAACGCTTCACAATTCCCAGCAATACCTGCGAACAGGGGAAGGCTCTCCACGAGTACAAATAACCCATGCTGACCCAGCCCGAATATCGTGCCACCCGCTGCACCCGCTACCGCTACCGTTACAGCGAGTGCAGCCGCTGCGCCGAGGCATGCCCCCACGAGGCGGTGGAACTTTCCGACGAGGGCATCCGGATCAGCGCGTCGGCGTGCCGGAACTGCGCCCTGTGTGCCGCCGCCTGTCCCACGGAAGCCCTGCTGGCAGACAACCTGCCCCGCATCGAGGTGTTGAAACGCACCGCCAAACTACCCGAAGTGACCTTCGCCTGCGCCCCTTCCGAACTCAATGGCGATGAAATCGTGCCTTGCCTGGGTGGGCTGGATGCGGCGATGCTGGCCTACCTGACCAGCCGCGGCGTTGCCGTCACGCTGGCCGGCACCCAGCATTGCGCCGAGTGCTCCCATGGTGTGCGGGGAGAAGCACGGCTGGGACTCCATCTGGAAGCGGTAGAGGCGCTGCGGGGTATTGTCGGCAGCCAAAAGTGGGCCGAAATCAGCGTGCCTGACGAGGGCGAAACGGAACCGGGCAAGGCCGGGCACGATCCCTCCCGCCGCCACCTGTTCCGTCGCTTCGTTGGGCGCGGAGCGGACCAGCTGACGCGTCCGATTTCCGCCACCGAGGTGCAGCCCGTTCCGCTCAAGGCAATCCGCTTCGCCGCGCCGTTTTCCACCGCCGGACGGGAATTGCTGCAAATCCTGTTCGAAGCCGCACCGCAAGATCATGTTCCCTTGCCTGCCTATCCGGCGCTTTACGCCGCCAAGGTCGGCATCCAACCTGGCTGCACCGCCTGCGAGGCCTGCGCCCGCGCTTGTCCCACCGGCGCAATGCAAATCAGGGAGAGCGGCACGGCCTGGGAACTGGGTTTCCAGTTCTCCCGTTGCGTCGGCTGCGGCGTGTGCGTCGAGGTCTGCCAGCCGCATGTGTTGCATTTTCAGGACGAAATGGAAAACCTTGCCAAGGCACCTGAACCGGTGATCCTGCACGCCCTCGGCAAACAACGCTGCACCCGCTGCGACCGCTTCTTCATCTCGCCCGCTCCGGGCGGAAATTTGTCCGATCTGCGAAGGGGACGATGCGGATTTTTCGTCCATTTTTGGCTAAAGGAAAGCCTGATGTTAACCGTGCCTATGAACAATTTCCAGATATGCAGGTTGGTGCCAAGGCCGCAGGCCGAAGCCCAACATCGGTGACCGCCATTATGTTGGGCTTCACTTCGTTCAGCCCAGCCTACATGAGAATTGCATGGAGTCATGATGCTATATGACAGCCACGGACGCCGCATCGAATACCTGCGGCTCTCCGTCACCGACCGCTGCGACCTGCGCTGCACCTACTGCATGCCGGAAGGCTTCAAGGGCTACGAAGAGCCGGCCAACTGGCTGACGTTCGACGAAATCGAGCGGGTGGTGGGGGCTTTCGCCCGTCTTGGCGTGCAGAAGATCCGGCTGACCGGCGGCGAACCGCTGCTGCGGCGGAACCTGGCCGAGCTCGCCGGTCGCCTCTCCTCACTTCCCGGCATCGCCGACCTGTCCCTTTCCAGCAACGGCACCCAACTGGCAAAACACGCGCAGGCCCTGCGCGCCGCCGGCATCACGCGGCTCAACGTCAGCCTGGATACCCTCGACCCGGCCCGCTTCGCCGCGATCACAGGGCGGGATGCGCTCGCTTCCGTGCTGCACGGCCTGATGGCCGCAAAAGAAGAGGGCTTCGGCCCGATCAAGATCAACATGGTGGTGATGGCGGGCATCAATGACCATGAGGTCGACGATATAGTCGCCTTCTGCGGCGAGCGAGGTTTCGTGTTGCGGCTGATCGAGACCATGCCGATCGGGGAAACCGGCAGAAACGCCGGGTTCGTTGCGCTCGGCCCGATCCGGGAGCGCCTGCGGTCGCGCTTTGGCCTGGTGGACGGCGTCGTGCCCGGAGGCGGTCCCGCCAAATATCTGGTATCCCCCGATGGTCGTTTCCAGATCGGTTTCATAACACCCATGTCGCAGCACTTCTGCGAAACCTGCAATCGCGTTCGTTTGAGCGTCGATGGCACGCTCTATCCCTGTCTCGGCCAGAACGACAAGGTGGATGTGCGGGCTTTGCTTCGTTCCGGTTGCAGTGATGAGCAATTGGAACAATTGCTGCTCGAAGGGATTGGGCGCAAGCCGTTCAAACATGAATTCGATGAGGATCCGGCAAAAGTCGTCCGTTTCATGTCTTCAACAGGAGGTTAGCGATTATGGCTGTCAGAGTGCTTTATTTCGCTTCACTGCGCGACGCGCTGGGGCAAACGGAGGAAAAAACCGTGTTGCCGGACTCGGTCGCGACGATTGCCGAACTTCGCGCCTATCTGGCTTCTCGTGGCGGCGAATGGACCCGGCTGGTTGCGTCCAGTAACCTGCGTTGCGCGGTAAACCAGGAAATGGCGTCCCTCGGGATGGCCGTCAAAGATGGTGACGAGGTGGCATTCTTTCCACCGGTCACAGGCGGTTAAGGATCCTTTGAGATCGGCCGGTCTTGACAACACGCTTAGAGGTCATCGAACATGAATCATCTGCTCAGCAAGGCTTATAATGTCAAAATCTGGATTCGGTTGGTCGTCACCATCTGGTTGATGCTGGTGGTCGCCTGGAGCGGAATAGTGTACTGGGCGTCGTGGGAGCAGCGCCGCGCCGCCATCGAACAGGCACGATATTTCGCCGACAGCGTCCATCAGATGACGCTGGCCGGGCTGACCGGCATGATGATGACCGGCACCGTGGCGCAGCGCGCCATCTTTCTCGACCAGATCAAGAACTCCAACGATGTTAACGAATTGCGCGTGCTGCGCGGCGATCCCATCATCAAACAGTTCGGCACGGGCATGGCCGGGGAAAACCAGCGCGACAACGCCGAGCGGGATACGCTGCAAAGCGGCAAACCCTTCTACCAGGTGCAGCAGGAAGGTGCGGGCGAAGTGCTGCGAGTAGTGCTTCCTGCCATTGCCAAGAGCAACTACCTGGGCAAGAACTGCCTGATGTGCCACATCGTGCCGGAAGGAACAGTGCTCGGCGCGGTCAGCATGAAACTGTCGCTCAAACGCGCCAACGACTCGACGCAAAACTTCACGATCAAAATCCTGGCGGTAGCAGTGGGCACCAGTATCCCGCTGCTGTTCGCCATTTACCTGTTCATCACCCACTTCGTCACACGGCCGCTGCGGGAGATGACCCAAAGCATCCACAACATCGCCGAGGGGGAAGGTGATCTGACGCGCCGCCTGCCCGTGCGCGGCCGCGACGAAATCGGACAGGCTTCGGCGATGTTCAATCGCCTGCTGGAAAAGCTGGGCAATTTGATCGGCCAGATCAGCAACTCCGCCGGACAGGTCTCCGAAGCCTCGCACCAGATGTCTGCGAACGCCGCGCAAATTGCCGAAAGCTCGGAGCGACAGAACGAAAAATCCGCCAGCGCAGCCGCCGCGATGGACCAGATGACCTCCGGCATCGCCGCGGTGGCGGGCAGTGCCGAGGAGGTGCAGCATGCTTCCGACGAAAGTCTGCGCCGAACCGAACAAAGCGACGAGAAACTGGCGCAACTCCTGGCACAAATCCAGATGGTGGAAAATGCCTTCCGGAAAATCGCCGGCACGGTCGATGAATTCATCGGCAGCACCCAGTCCATCAGCGCCATGACTGGTCAGGTCAAGGACATCGCCAATCAGACCAACTTGCTGGCCCTGAATGCCGCCATCGAGGCGGCTCGTGCCGGGGAGGCAGGGCGTGGTTTCGCTGTGGTGGCAGACGAAGTGCGCAAACTGGCGGAAAAGTCTGCCCAATCGGCGCAGCAGATCGACGGCATCACCCAGGCCATCGCGCAACAATCCGGCGCCATCGAAACATCCATCCAGGAAGGCATGACGGAACTGCGCACCAGCAACGACTCGATGCGCGAAGTCAGCGCGGTGCTGGCGGAAGCCAGGCAATCGGTCGTCAGGGTGAACGAGGGGATGAATGCCATCCGCGAAGCCACGATCAATCAGCGCTCCGCGAGCCAGTCAGCCACCGGCAATGTGGCGGCCATTGCCGCGATGGCCGAGGAAAACACCCACGCCATCGAGCAGGCCGCCCGGGCTGCGGAGCATCTGGAACAGCTTGCGAATGCCCTGCAAGACGCGGTAAGCCGGTTCAAATATTGATATTGAGGGAGGACGTCATGGAATGGGAATTCACGCCGCAACAGGTGGTAAAGGGTGAAGTGGACTATGGTCTGGAAGCATTCCGGCGTGATCTGATGCAGGAAGTGTCCCTGAATGTGCCAGGTATCGGGGAAGAACAGTTGAACGCAGTTTTCGCGCTCGCCTACGATCTTTGCTACTGGCTTGCCACCGGCAAGGACTACGACGAGTTCGAGGAGCGGTTCGAGGATCTCAATATGCTGATGTTCTTGCGTGCCCTGCGGGAGCATGGCCAGGGCAACGTGGAGATGCTTGGCGCCATCCTGCAGCGCATGATCATGGACGGGGTAGAGGCGGGCATGCCGCTGGACAAGGCAGTTGCTCATGTGGCAACGAAGCATCAGGAGGCCGAGAAAATGGGGATACAAGGTAGCAGCCCTGCCTGAACTTACTGCAACGAAGTAGGAGCGTAATATTCTTCCAACCTGACTCGTCGGTAGGAGCTTGAATCAAATTGAGAACGCCTCCTGGCATATCATCGCCAAGAGGCGTTTTTAAATGAGACAGGGCTTCGGAAGCCGCTGTGCCACCGAGGCTTAAAATTCCGCCTGCAACCGCGTGAACAACGCACTCTTATTGCGGTTAACACCCTCACCCTGGTTGAAGGTGGCGCCGCCGATCACCCCTTTGCTGTAGCCGCTGACCCCGTCTTTCAATTTTGCAACTGCCGCGCCGAAATCAAGGGCGAGGAATTTATTGAAGCGGTAGTTGCCCATGAGCAGATAGTCGGTGCCCACGTCGCTGCTTCGTCCGGTTGGGGTCTTGGTGTTGCCGAACCAGCCTGCCGCCACGTAGCCACTGAGGTCCTGGGTGATGGGGAAGGCGTATTTCGCCTGGACGGTGGAAAGACCGTAGCCATTATTGGAAATATTGACCGAATCCCCGTCAAAGCCTGTGTCAGTGGGTCCCTGGATGGTAAGAATGCCGGTGTACCCCCAGTAACCATTGGTTTTAGCCAATGCCTGGGTGGGCAAAAAGCCTGTCCCATCCGATTTCCCCGAAGCATGGGTCGCCAGCAGACCGAATTTGCCCGGCCCGGCCCCGCCGGCGAGTTCAAGTTTTACCGCCGTACCGCTGCCATTGCCGACACCTGTTGCCAGCAGATCTTTGTCGGTTCTGGAGGCCAAGATAAAGGCATTGACCATCAGACCTCTCCCCACCTCAACCTGCCCGCCCAAGCCAAGGTTGCTGTGGTTGCGCTGGATGGCCGCCGGATCGCCGGCGCGGACGAATGAACCACCGAGGTTTATCTGGTTCTTGCCCGCCAGCGGCAAGACATAGTCCAGCTGGTAGTGCGCCAGGTCGTTGGTGTTGGTGTTGGTTTCGCTCTTCTTCTTGAGGCTGCTGGCAAAAGCACGGAGCTTGCCGACGCCAACCGGCGCAATCGCCGACAGCGCTACCGGATTGTAGTTCCAGTCACTTGAAAACAAGGTGTCGCCAAAATAATCCCCCAAGGGGACGATGCCCGCCTGGAGGTTAATGCCGCTCTTGGTCGTGTAATCCATCACTGCGTGGCGGACGGCGAGGTTGTTTCCGCGTGTGCTGTTGTTGGTGGTGTCGATGTTATCCGTGGTGTGGCCCAGTTCCATTTGCAGGTGGGTCTTGAATTGTTCGTCGAACTTGATATCCACGTTTTGACGAATCCGCGCCCGGCTCGCGTTCTGACTGCCTTCCCCTGAAACGTCATTGTCCACCGAATAACTGTTGATGCGGTATTGGCCGCCAAAGCTTACCTCTGGGCCGCTCCCGGTTTTCTGGGGTGCATTGGCGATGGCAGTGGTGTTGGCGCGGAGTTGCGCTTTCAGCGCGTCCATTTCTTTTTCCAGGGCTTCCAGTTTCTTGAGTACTTGAGCATCCGGAGTGTCGGCCGCCATGGCGGGCTGTGCCGACAAGCCCACCAGCAAGCTGAAGGCTGTGGCGCTGAATGCTTGGGCCACTCTGCTGCCTGAGTACATATTTCGGTCGCCTGCATACGTTAATTGCATCGCTTTCTTCATCTGATATCTCCCCACGGTTGATGAGCCTCTTAAGTGGCCGGATAAAAAGCCGACCAAGCACTCTTTAAGCAAGTCCCGTACCAATACATAACACATTGTTATGTATATACATTTTTCTTGTGAGCAAGGCTTGCAATTACCGTTTGGTTATATTCAACAGAGAAATATATTACCTTACCGTAACACGTCGACCCTCGGCATGATGTATCTGGCCTTTATGGGCGACTCCCTGTAGGAGCATTACTATGATGAACCGCGTGAGCATTATCTTCTGCGCTGTTTCGTTGATTATCACTGCGGTGGTTCTCGGCGCAGGCTGCAACCTCGCCGCCATGCAGCGCATGATCATGGACGGGATGGAGGCGGGCTTACCGCTTGAAGAGGCGGTGGCGCAAGGGGCCGCCCATCACCAGCAGATGGTGCGCCAGGGGAATTTCAACTGCGGCTGACTCCAGGCATCTGTAAGTCTTTCGGCCCCGCCGCCCCCCTTACCGCGGTATCGCCTGATTGTCCGAGATGCTTTTGATGCTGGCGTTCAGCGCCGCTTCCGGCGATGTGTCCGCCGTGGCGTAGATGTTCATGTACTTGAGGCAGATCACCCGCAGGCAGGATGACAGATTCTTGTCGTTGGCCACCAGGCAGTTGTCCAGTACATTTTCCAGCAGGCGCGGCATGGCGAGGTGACATTCACTCGCCATGGCTTCCAGCACATTCCAGAAGGCGCGCTCCAGCGATACCGTGGTGCTGTGGCCGTGGATGCGGAAGCCGCGTTTTTCCGGGATGAACTCGCTGATCTGCGCCGTGGTGCAGGCGTTGAACATGTGATCCATGACATGGTTGATCTCGTTGTAGATAGTCATCGTCGTTCGATTCTCACGGTTGTTTGCAATAAATACTACCACCGCCAAATCCGGCAGGGCTAGAATTCCATCACATACAAGTGTAAACGCCTTCTACCTTACAAGGTTCAATGGGGCTGCACAGAAAAACCAAGGAGACGTTAGTTATGGAATTTTTCCGCAAGACGCTGGACCCTGTGATCGCGATGGCGACCATCGCGGTGCTGGATATTTTCCTGTTTCTGGTTATCGGCGGATGGACCGTGGGCGGCGGCGAAACCATGATGACCGGTCTCATCGCCCAATGGTTCATGGGTGACGACCTGAAGCGCATCCCCTTCTGGGAGCTGGTGTTCCCGCCCCACGCCGACTATTGGAAAATGTACATCAGCCTCGGCATGTTCTTCGGCGCGTTTGTCGGTGCCGTGGCCAGCAAGGAGTTCTACCTGCGTATGCCGCGCCATTTCCAGGAGTGGATGTTGATTACCATAGGCGGCCTGCTGATGGGCATCGGCATCCGCATGGCCTATATCTGCAACGTATCGACCTTTTTCGGCATGATGCCGGAAATGAACATGGGCGGCTACTTGGCCATGTCCGGCATCCTCGCTGGCGCCTGGGTCGGTTCCCTGATCTACAAAAAAGTCCTGGAGGGTTAAATCATGTCACCTATCGCAGAATGTATGCTCGCGTTTTTGTTTGGCTCGGTGGTCGGGTTGCTGATGCAGCGATCCCGTTTCTGCAACACAGCGGCACTGCGTGACGCCATCATGTTCAAGACCTATCGCAACACCAAGGCGCTGCTGGTGGCAATGATGATCCTGAGTATCGGCTTCACGGCTTTCATGACCGTGGGTGCAGGCCATCCCCTGGAATTTGATGTGGGGCTCAATACCTTTGCCGGGTTGTTCCTGTTCGGTATCGGCATGGTACTGGCCGGCGCCTGTACCGTATCCACCTGGGTCAAGACCGGTGAAGGCAATTTTGGCGCCTTGTGGGCGCTGTTGTTCACCTTTGTCGGCATGTTCCTCTTTTCCCTGGTGTGGTCATTGAACTACTGGCCGCCGGCACCGGCGAGCATGACCGGCGACCCTAACCTGCCGGCGCTGCAACTGGGCTTTGCCAATGCCCGCACGCTCCAGGACAAGCTGGGCATTCCCGCCGTGTTCTTCGGGCTGATCCAGGCCGGTGTTTTGTATGCCATCTATCGCGCCATCCTGCGCAAGGAACGCGCCCAGCACACTCAGCACGAGAAACACCAAAAGGAAGTTGCCGTCGAGCACAAAAAGTGATTTTTGGACAACCGAACGACGCCGGTCATGGCCGGCATTCAGAATAAATGAGGAGACTTGAAAATGGGATTGTTTGGATCGAAAAAGGTTAACACCGAGGCTGCCGCAGGCGGTGGCGAGGCAACCCTGAGCAACGGGCACACGGTAAGAATCGCCCGGCGGGTGGATTGCATGGGGGATTCTTGCCCGCGGCCGCAATTGATGACCAAAAAAGCGGTAAACGAGATGGGCTCAGGCGATGTGGTCGAGGTGGTGCTGGACAACCCGTCGTCGGTAGAGGCGCTGCCACCGATGTGCGACGAACTTAACGCCACCCATCTCGAAACCATCAAGGAGCCGAATTGCTGGCGTGTTTACATCCAGAAGGACTGAGCCATGATTGCAAGACTATTGATGCATTTTCTTGTCGCCCTGTCGGCAATGATCGTCGTCGCCGGTTTGGCCTATGTCTATGTCAAGCCGCCGGAGAGCATGCGGGTCGACCGCGACGGTGTGCCGTATTTCACGCCGCCGGTAGTCAACCCCATGACAGGCGAAGCTATTCTGGTCGAACAGTTGGTAAAACATTATAAGGGAGGCCGCTAATGAGTCTGGACTTTGAAACGACTATCCAGATCATCATGTTCTTTGTCGCTGTCGGCATGATGTATCTGGCCTTTCTGGGCGATCCCTTGTAGGAGCTTAACCATGATGAATCGCGTGAGCATTATTTTCTGTATTGTTTCGCTGATTGTCACTGCTGTGGTTCTCGGCGCAGGTTTCAACCTCGCCGCCATGCCGCGCCAGACCGTCGCGGCGGCGAAAAAGCCGGTTCCGCCCGAAAGCCTGCCGGACATCGACATGCCCGGTTTCGGCAAAGTCTCCGTTCTGGATCTGGTGGGCTATTACATCGAGAATCCACCGGCCATTGCAACGGCTGCCGGAGGCGCGGCGACATCCACCAAGCGTTTCGGAGGCTGCTGAACATGAGTCGACGGCTCATCGTGGCGGGGGCATGCCTGGTTCTGTTGGCAGGGACAGCCCGTGCGACCGGTGATTTCGCTTATGTGCGCGATGCTGCGGCACTGCTTCGGGAAGGGAGCGTGGTGGTGGACACGCGACCGGTGGAAGCCTGCAAGCTGCGCAGCCTGGCTGGCGCCACCTGCCTGCCTGCCGCCGACCTTCTCGGGCCGCATCGACGGCTGCCTGGCGAACGCGACCTGCTTTGGCTGTTGGGGACTGCCGGACTGAAGGGTGATGAAATGGTGCTGGTGGTGGGGCAGGATGCAACGGCACGGGATTTTGTTGCCGGATTGCTGTACATATCTGGACAGCGCCGCCTGCGGGTGCTGACGGAACCCATGGGGCGACTGTTGGAGAGCGGCATCGGGACTGGGCCTGGGCGTGAACGGAGCTTTGCGCGCGAGAAGGTATTCGAGGCGACCATGCGGGATGGACTGGTGGTGCTGCGCGACGAATTGCGTACCATGAATCCGCCTATGTTGCTGGATGGCCGGGCGGAAGCGGAATATTGGGGTGAGGTGGCGCGCAGCACACGCAGCGGCCATCTGCCGGGTGCGGTGAGTCTGTCGGGGCTGACGCTACGGGCTGCTTTGGCTACGCCTGCAGCCAGGCCGGTGCTGCCGGAAGGCGAACCGGTTGCCTACGGCCATGATGCCTACGAGGGGCTAGCCTATCTCACCCTGCTTACCGCCGGGTACAGCGTGCCTGCCCGACTTTATCTGGCCGGCTGGGCCGAGTGGGCTGCCGACGGCTCACTGCCCGTGGATGCGGCGGCTTACCCAGAGCAATCTGCCATTCGGCCCGCCGAGGCGCTTCCGGTAGTCAAGCAGGACGGGATGGTGATGGTGGGTATTCTGGTGCTGGCTCTAACTGCCTTTTCGGCTGGCTGGTGGTTAAAACGAAAGAGGGCAATCTGATGGATATTCTGTTTCACGTAAGTACGGCGGAGGGCGGGCGTTTCCTATTGCCTTTGGCCCAGAGCTGCCAACGAGTCGGCTGTACCTTCGGCGCTTTCTTCACCCATGAAGGGGTGCAGGGGCTGAAGGATGCGGCGCTGCAAATGACACTAAGATCCGCCACCCAGGCCGTGGTGTGCGAGGAATCCTGGCACCGGTTCTGCGGCGATCTACCCTGCCCGGTCGAGCAGGGCAGCCAGACGGTCAATAGCGCCATGATGGGCGAAGCCCGGCGCGTGGTTAGTCTATAAAGAGGATGAGCATGGATAATGAAAAGAAAGAGAAAGGACTGCTGGTGCTGGCGCGGCGGCACCACGGCGAGGCCATGCGCGTGGCCGCCGGTCTCACTATCTTCGGCCACCGGGTGGCGCTGGTCTTCATGACCGGCCCGGTGGCCGAGACGGCGGAAAATGCCGCCAACGCCGAGCTGCTGGAGCTGACCGGCATCGAACCGCAAACCACCGTAGCGGAGATGGCCGATCAACTGCCCTTCCTGGACGCAGACGGCCTCGCGCACGCCTTCGGCGCAGCCGATGTCGTCCTGAGCCTTTGAGAAAGCAAGAATGAAAATATTACAACTGAATACCGGTCTGTTTCCTGACGCCCAGACCGTGATCGCCGCCCTGCGGCAGATGGAGGCGGCGCACAGCGTCGTATCCATTGATTTAAGGCGCCAGGACATGGAAAACGAGGCATGGGACAAGGCGGTTGCCGCCATCCTGGCCTCCGATCTGACAATAACTATCTGAGGAGATGAACATGAAAAATCTGCTGACTCGATGGAATGGCCTGCTGGCCGTCGTATTCATTCTGTTTCTGGGAATGATGCAAACAGCGCTGGCTGCCGACCCGCTGGTGGACGCGGCTTGGGTGAAAGCCAATATCGGCAAGCCCGGCGTGGCGTTCGTGGACATTCAGCCGACCGCAGACTACCTGCGTGGTCACATCACCGGTGCGGTGAACACCGATTTCGGCAAGTCCGGCTGGCGTGAGGAACGTGCCGACAAAGTCCCTGAAATGCTGCCGGAAAAGCTCGACAAGCTGACCGCCCATATCGGCAGTCTCGGCATCGACAACAACACTCACGTGGTGCTGATTGCGCCGGGTGGCTCCAACCTGGACATGGGTTGGGCGACGCGCATCTACTGGACATTCAAGGTACTGGGTCACGACAACGTGTCGATTCTGAACGGCGGCATGAATGCCTGGGCAAAGGACAAGACCAACCCTATCCAGACCGGTATGACTAAGGCCGAGCCCAAGGTTTTTACTGTCCACCTGCGCAAGGATCTGATCGCCACGGTTGAAGATGTAAAAGCGGCTAATGCCAAGGGTGTGCTGCTGGTCGATAGTCGTCCCGAAGACCAGTTTGCCGGCATCAACCGCAATCCCAAGGCCACCGAAAGCGGCACCCTGGCGGGCGCGAAGAATCTGCCCAGCGGCTGGACCACGGAAAATGGCGGCGGCATGTTCCGCTCCAAGGCGTTGCTTGAGCAGCTTTACAAGGTCGCCGGCGTGCCTACCAGCGGCGAGCAGATCACCTTCTGCAACACCGGCCACCTGGCTTCTATCGGCTGGTTCGTTTCCAGCGAACTGATGGGCAACAAGAAGGTCAAGCTTTATGACGGTTCCATGGTCGAATGGACCATGACCAAGGCCGGCCCCGTCGAACACAAGGTGAAGCTGCAATAGGTAATCTGAAACATTGCATCCTGGTTTTGGCGGCTGCGGCAACGCTCTCGGGCGGCGCTATGGCTCAGGACGAGCACTCGCGCCAGCTGGCCGCCGGACTGGCGGTCATGGCGGGAGACGTCCGTCAGCTTGCGGCCAGCGCCAAAACGCAGCGGCGGGAGGGCTTGCGCGTGCGTCTGGCGGGCGATCTGTCTTCCCTGCCGCTGCTGCTGCGACGCGTTGGCGGCGATGCCGCTTCGGTGCCGTCCCTGCGGGCCGCACTGGCGAAGGAAGACTGGCGTTCGCTGGAGCGGGGGCTTGCCGCCCTGCGTCAGCATTACCCCCTGGATCTTCGCACCCTGCTGCCCGCCGCGCCCACACCGGAGCGGCTGCGCCTGGGCGAGGCGATTCATCGCCAGACCTGCGCCGGTTGCCATGATGCGTCAACCACCGACACGAACCTGCCGGCGCTCAACCTGTTCGAGCAGAGCAGGCACATGCCCAGGGAGGAGTTTGCCGCGCGCCTCATCATCGGCGTGCGTGGAGACGTAAGCACCGCCTATCGCAACCCCTTCAGCGACCTGGAACTGGGCGCGCTGATTGCGTACTACGGATCGACTAATGGTAAATCGGTTCCGTGGCTTCGTTGATTCCAAACCGGAACAAAAATGGTGGGTAATGGGGGATGAGTGATGGTCGAGTGATTTTCATCACTCATTCCTCATTACCCATTTCTCAGTGTCGTGCTGCCTTGCCGCTGATCCGCACTTCCGGTCGGGTGCCGTATTCTACAGCTCGAAATCCACCCCGCCGCCGCGCATGGTGACGTCCACTACCTCGCGCGTCAGATGCGGCGCGAACAGGTGGATGAACTCGTACACATAGCCGCGCAGGTAGGCGCCGTGCCGCAGGCCGATGCGGGTGGTGCTGGATTCGAACAGGTGGTCCGCGTCCAGCATGCGTAACCCCTTGTCTCGCTGCGGGTCAAACGCCATCCGGGCAACGATGCCGATGCCGAGGCCGAGTTCGACGTAGGTCTTGATCACGTCCGAGTCGATGGCGGTCAGCACCACCTTGGGCGCAAGCGCCTTGCGCTCGAAGGCCCGGTTGATGCGCGAACGGCCGGCGAACGCGGTGTCGTAGGTGACAATCGGATAACGCGCGATGGCTTCCAGCGAGAGCGTTTTCTCCTTCAGCAGCGGGTGCTTCGGTGGGGTAATGACGCCGTGGTGCCACTGGTGGCAGGGCATGCTCACCAGTTCCTTCACTTCGGCGATGGTTTCCGTGGCGATGGCGATGTCCGCCTCGCCCGATATCACCATCTGCGCCACCTGGGTCGGATTTCCCTGGTGCAGGACGAGATTCACCCCGGGATAACGCTGCGCGAAGGCCTTGACCGTCTGGGGCAGCGCATAGCGGGCCTGGGTGTGGGTGGTGGCGATCACCAGGCTGCCGCTGCCTTCATTGCTGAAGTCCTTGCCGGCCAGTTTGAGATTTTCCGCCTCCCGCAGGAGGCGCTCCGCAATGGCGAGTATCGCCTTTCCCGGCTCGGTGATTTCCACCACCCGCTTGCCGTTGCGGACGAAGATGTCGATGCCCAGCTCGTCTTCCAGTAACCGGATCTGCTTCGACACGCCGGGCTGGGAGGTGTGCAGCTTTTCCGCCGCCGCCGAGATATTCAATCCCTGTTTCACCACTTCGCACAGGTAGCGCATCTGTTGCAGCTTCATGATGTTTCCTTCATATAACCATAAGTTATTTAATAATAACTTTATATTCTTTTTATTTCAATTCCAGGATTGATACCATGCCGTTCATAAGGAATTGGGGAGAACGTACATGGACTGGATCTACACATTGGCTGGCTTGGGCGTCGGCTTCACGGTCGGACTCACGGGGGTGGGCGGCGGCGCGCTGATGACGCCGCTGCTGGTGCTGGGCTTTGGCATTTCTCCCGCAGTGGCCGTCGGTACCGACCTGCTCTATGCCGGCCTGACCAAGTCGGGCGGCGTCTGGGTCCACAGCCGGCACGGGACGGTGCAATGGAAGATCGCCGCATGGCTCGCAGCCGGGAGTGTGCCCGCATCGCTGGTGGTGGTTGGCCTGCTGCGCTGGTTCCCGGTCGACAAGAGCGTATTCGAAGCCATCATCACCGGCACGCTCGGTTTTACGCTGATCCTGACCGCGCTGGCTCTGCTCTTCAAAGATCGCCTCAAGGCGTGGTCGCCTTGGTCGCGGCGGCGCGGCGCAGTGTCTGACGAAATCAAGCCGCCCCGGCGGGTTGCCGCGACTATCGCCATCGGCGCGGTACTCGGTGTGCTAGTCACGCTGACCTCGGTCGGCGCCGGCGCTCTGGGAGCCGCCGCACTGTTTTTTCTCTACCCGCGGTTGAGCGCAGTACAGATTGTCGGCACCGACCTCGCCCACGCGGTGCCGCTCACGCTGGTGGCCGGCGTGGGGCACTGGTACCTCCTGGGCACCGTGGATGCCACGCTGTTGGTATCGCTGCTGATGGGGTCGCTTCCGGGTATCTGGCTCGGCAGCCATCTCGGCGTCTCAATCCCGGAAAAGACGCTGCGGACGGCGCTGGCCGGCATGCTGATGCTGATCGGCGGCAGGCTGATTCTTTAATGAAACAAAATTGATTGTTTACCCCAAGCAGGAGAGCGTCATGAGCAAAAACAAATCATTGGTGAACTTCGACGAGATCGAACGCTTCGCTGGCGTGCAGCAAGCCTTCCAGTCCGGTGCCATGGACGCCGAGCGCTACATGGCCACGCGCATGTTGTTCGGGGTGTATACCCAGCGCCAGGAAGGCTACCACATGATTCGCGCCAAGCTGCCCGGCGGACGCGTCAGGCGGGAACACCTGGGTGCCCTGGCCGACATCGCCGAGCGTTATTCAGAGAATCATCCCCTGGTGCATGTGACCACGCGCCAGGATATCCAGCTGCATTTCATCCCCGTGGACAAGGCGGCTGAAGTGCTGCAGGAACTGGGCAAGGCCGGTTTGACCACGCGCGAGGCCTGCGGCAACACCATCCGCAACGTGACCACGTGCTCCCTGGCTGGCGTGTGCCAGAAGGAACATCTGGATGTAACGCCGGTGCTCGACGGACTGGTCGATCACACCCTGCGCCATCCCCTGACCCAAAACCTGCCGCGCAAGTTCAAGATCAGCATTTCCGGTTGCGAATCCGATTGCGCCCAGTCCCTGATGCAGGATCTGGGGTTTGTCGCCGTGCGGCGTGAAGATGGCCGTTTTGGCTGGAAGGTGCTGGCGGGGGGCGGCTTGGGTCACAAGCCACATGAAGCCGTGGTGGTGGAAGAGTTCGTCGGGGACGAAGACCTGCTGGTGGCCGCCGAGGCGGTGATCAGCCTGCACAACCGCTACTCGGACAGGAGCAAGCGCGCCAAATCGCGCATCAAGTTCCTGGTGGATCGTTTTGGCGAAGAAGGCTTCGTGGAGCAATACCGCAAAGAGCGTAAGCGTGTGCAACTGGCCCTGGCCGGAAAAACCCTGGCTCTAGTGGAATGGACGGGCGGCAGGCGAGACGAGGCGCCGGGCGCCGCCACGCCGCGCCGGATTTTCAAGCAAAAGCAGGTTGGCCTCTATACATTCCCGGTGAACCTGCCCTTGGGCGCCATTACTGTCGAGCAATTGCGCGGCCTGAAGGATATTGCAGAAGCCCTGGATGTGACGGAAATCCGCACGACCACGGATCAGAACCTGCTGTTCCTGAACGTGCCCGAAGCCAAGCTGTCGGCACTGAACGAGGGTTTGCAGAAGTTGAACCTGCGCATCGCCCGGGCCGGCGACGACGTAGTGGCTTGCTCCGGCACGACCACCTGCCCCCTGGGTTTGACGGCTTCGCCTCATCTGGCGGAAAAACTCGGCGGCGGATCTTCCGACCTGCGCATCCGCGTATCGGGCTGCGTCAACGGTTGCGCCCAGCCGGAAGTGGGGGACATCGGCCTGTTCGGTGAAGCCAGGCGTGTTTTCGAGCGACTGGTTCCCTATTATCAGATCACCCTGGGTGGCACGGCCTGCCAGAATGCCTACAGCCGGGGTAAAAATCTGGCGATAGCGGGGCCGGCGGTTCCGGCCCGCCGCGCCGCCGAGGCCGTGCAGCGGATCGAGGCCGATTACGAGGCGCACAGGGAAGCAGGGCAAAACTTCATCGACTGGTCCCGTGCCCGGCCAGAAGGTCATTTCTATGCCCTGCTGTCAGATCTCTTGGAGATCAAGGAAGGCGAAGTGGATGCCCTGGCCAGGGATATCGGTAGCGATATTGCCTTTGCCGTGCAGACGGGCGCCAATGAGTGCGCAGGTCCGCGTAAGTTGAATGTGGCACCCGCTTTTACCCAGTCTGCCCATGAGCGCAACTATCGGGATATCTTCATGGCCCAGCGCCGGTATGCCAAAGCCCTGGAAAGCGCCGAGGCCATCCTGCTCCATCTGGGCAAGACCCTGCTGCCGGTATCGTTCGGCGGTGCACCTTTACCCGTGGCCGGTCTGGGTGATCTGGCCTTCCGAGCCAATTCGCCGCGCTCGCCCCAGCCACGACTGGGTGCGCAGCTTGAATACCTGGCGGAAAAACTCGACCGGCTCAAGGTGGAGCCGCCGCCGGATGCGCTGGCTACGTTGTTCGAGGAAGTGGACGCATGGACCCTGAAGGTGGCGGAATACTGGGTCGCCAACGACTGCGGGCTGGACCTGCAACCCTGGCTGCCGGCGGTGCGGCAGGCAGTTCGTACCGAAGATGCACCGCGTGTGGCAGTGATTTGATCATGAACAAGGAGATGAAAATGAGTCTGGAAGTCAGAGTGGAAAGCGCAATCGCGCTGTTGAACAAAATCGCGGACGAATATGAGCCGACGGTCTTTGCCAACAGTTTCGGCGCAGAAGACATGGTGCTGACCGACCTCATCGCCAGGCATGTGTCCCGCATCGGGATCATCAGCCTGGACACGGGACGGCTGCACCAGGAAACCTATGACCTGATGCAGAAAACGGCAGAGCATTATGGCATCTGCATCCAGGTATTCTTCCCGCGCCACGACCTTGTGGAGGGCTACCTTGCCGAACACGGCTCCAATGCGTTCTACGGCAGCGTGGAACTGCGCAAGCAGTGCTGCAACATCCGCAAGGTGGAGCCCTTGAAGCGCGCCCTGGCGGGCAAGAAAGCCTGGATCACGGGCCTGCGCCGCGAACAGGCGCCGACGCGCAGCGACCTGGCGGTGTCGGCGTTTGACGAAGCCAACGGGCTGCAGAAGTTCAATCCGCTGCTGGATTGGTCGCTTGACGAGGTGTGGGGCTACATCCGCGAACATGGCGTGCCCTACAACGCGCTGCACGACCGCAGTTTCCCCAGCATCGGCTGCGCGCCATGCACGCGCGCCGTCGCGATGGTCGAGGATATCCGCGCCGGAAGGTGGTGGTGGGAATCTCCTGCCACCAAGGAATGCGGATTGCATGTTGTGGCGGCAATGAAGAAAGCAGCCTGATCGCCGATGCAGTGCAGGGCTGTGATGGTTCGGCCGCCCAAGGGTGGTGGCCGCTAATGTAAGGCATGATTGAAGGAGATTGGCAAACATGGAAAATGAAACTCTGATCAAACCGAATATCGTTGTGGACATGACGGGGCAGGTTTGCCCCCATCCCCTGCTGGGCGCGAAACGGGTGCTGGATGACATGAAAACCGGCGAAGTCTTGCTGTTGAAATCGGATTGCCCCGGCACGCGGGATGACCTGTTTTCCTGGGCGAAGGCGACGGGAAACGAGGTCATCCACTCCGAGAAGCAGCCCGGCGGCGCGACCGAATATTTCGTGCGTAAGGGAAAAAAGGCGGCGATCGCGCCCAACGTAACCCTGGACGTGACGGGACTGATCTGCCCCGGCCCGGTGATCGAAGCGAGGAAGATTTTCAACACCATGTCCCGGGGGCAGGTCATGAAACTGGTCAGCACCTGCTCGTCCACCCGGGACGAGGTAGGCACCTGGTGCGCAGCGACCGGGAACGTGTTGCTGGAAACCCAGGAAACCGGGCCGGGCGTATGGACCTTTTTCATCCGCAAGGGATGAAGGCGATGAGCGAACAGTTTGTGGCGGACTGCATGGCGAATAATTCGTGCAATGCTGTGCTCATTCTCGGTGTGACACGCTCGGGACGCGCTTTCCGGCCTGGCGATTGGGTTGACAGGCTGGCTGGGCGGTTTTCCACCTTCGGGAAGGACAAGCTGTTGAAGTATTCCCCCTGCGTCAGGCCGATCACCGTCGAGGGGATGCGCGGCTTGCTGGTGGATATCAGGCTGGTGGAAAGCGATCCGGCCGCGTTCCGTTTTGTGATGGATTTCGCTGCCGACAACGATCTGACGATCCAGTGCCTCGGTGGTGCCGCCAGGAATGATTCCGGGTTGGACGAGGTTGCGGCTTTGCGGGATGCCGGTTCGAAAACCAGCTAGAGGACTTTAACGACGTGATGTTCCTTTTCTCAAGGCTGCCGTTCCACGCATCACGGTGTGCATGGCTCATATGATGATTTGTTTCAACACGAAAGTACGTGATTTATGAGCAACCATACCTTTACCCATCTGGACACGCTGGAAAGCGAATCCATCCACATCATGCGCGAGGTCGCGGCGGAGTGTAAGAATCCCGCGCTGCTGTTTTCCGGCGGCAAGGATTCCATCGTGATGCTGCGCCTGGCGGAGAAGGCGTTTCGTCCGTGCCGTTTCCCATTCCCGCTGGTGCATATCGATACCGAGCACAATTTCCCCGAGGTGATCGCCTTCCGCGACAAACTGGCCGCTGGTTTGGGCGAGCGACTGATCGTGCGTTCGCTGGAAGATTCCATCAAGAAGGGTACGGTCGTGCTCAAGAGTGAAATGCAGTGCCGCAATGTGTTTCAGTCGGTGACTCTGCTGGAAACGATCGCCGAATTCGGTTTCGATGCCTGCATGGGCGGCGCGCGTCGCGACGAGGAAAAGGCGCGTGCCAAGGAACGCATCTTTTCGTTCCGCGACGAGTTCGGTCAGTGGGACCCGAAGAACCAGCGTCCGGAGCTGTGGGACATCTACAATACCCGCGTCCATCCGGGCGAAAACATCCGCGTGTTCCCGATCAGCAACTGGACGGAAATGGACATCTGGCAATACATCGAGCGCGAGAAGCTGGAGATTCCAGACATTTATTATGCCCACGAGCGCGAAGTGATCCAGCGTGCCGGCGGCATCATGCCGGTGTCGCATCTGGTACAGCCGCAAGCAGGTGAAGTAGTGGAAAAGAAAATCGTGCGTTTCCGCACCGTGGGCGACATGACTTGCACCTGTCCGGTGGAATCTCGTGCCAGGACCGTGCAGGAGATCATC
Organism: Sulfuricella sp.; assembly: GCF_035531155.1. Lineage (NCBI taxonomy): Bacteria > Pseudomonadati > Pseudomonadota > Betaproteobacteria > Nitrosomonadales > Sulfuricellaceae > Sulfuricella > Sulfuricella sp. The sequence goes on from NZ_DATKTK010000003.1 coordinate 155,022, forward strand.
GAAGAGACCGCCACCACCCGCATCACTGAACGCGGTGCGACGCGCATGGACGATCAAACTTCCGATGCTTCGATGGAGTTGCGCAAGAAAGAAGGATATTTTTAATTATGAGCAACGCTACACAACTACTTCGTTTCATCACCGCCGGCAGCGTGGACGATGGCAAGAGCACGCTGATCGGCCGCCTGCTGCATGATTCAAAATCCATTTTTGAGGATCAGTTTTCGGCGATTTCCAGGACCAGTGAGAAACGCGGCATGGCCGCGGTCGATTTGTCCTTGCTGACCGACGGCTTGCAGGCCGAACGCGAGCAGGGAATCACCATCGACGTGGCGTATCGCTACTTCGCCACGCCCAAGCGCAAATTCATCATCGGCGACACGCCGGGGCATGAGCAGTACACCCGCAACATGGTGACTGCAGCCAGCACCGCCAACCTCGTGGTCATCCTCGTTGATGCGCGCAAGGGCGTGCTGGCCCAGACGCGCCGTCACACCTATCTGGCCAGCCTGGTCGGCATCCCGCACATCGTGCTGGCGGTCAATAAAATGGACATGGTCGATTACTCCGAAGCCAGATATAACGAGATTTGCGTGGAGTATCTGAAATTCGCTGCACAGCTTGGTTTGCACAACGTTACCAGCGTGCCGTTGTCCGCGTTGGTCGGCGATATGCTGGTGGATCGCGGCGACAATCTGAACTGGTACCAAGGTACGACGCTGATGGACTTGCTGGAAAGCATCGAGATCGATCACGACGTGAACACCACTGATTTCCGTTATCCGGTGCAGTGGGTGTGCCGTCCGCAAACCGACGAATATCACGACTTCCGTGGCTTCATGGGACGCATCGAAGCGGGTGAAGTGTCGGTGGGAGATGAGATCACTGTGTTGCCGGGCGGACGCAGCAGTCGTGTCAAAGAGATTGTCACCTACGACGGCAACCTGCAAACTGCTTACGCACCGCAATCCATCACCATCACGCTGACTGACGAGATCGATATTTCGCGTGGCGATATGTTCGTCAAGGCGGATTACCTGCCGACTGTCGCGAAAGAATTCGAAGCGATGCTGTGCTGGTTGTCCGAAACGCCGCTCGACAAGAATCGCAGATACCTCGTCAAGCACACTACGCGCACGGCGAAGTGTTTGTTCTCGCGTCTCGATTACCGCGTGGATGTGAACACGCTGGACCAACACGAAACCACTGCACTCAATATGAACGACATCGCGCGCGTGGCGATGAAGGTTCAACAACCGCTGGTGTTCGACCATTACCAGCGCAATCGCGCCAGTGGTGGCTTCATTGTTATCGATGAAGCGACTAACAACACGGTGGCAGCCGGGATGATTATCTGACGGGCAGTTTGGTCAAATACCCAGATAATGAGCATAGGTCTTACTTTTTTATTTTTATAAGGGGATAGCAATGCACAACGGCACGACCATTACTCAGTTCATCATCGAAGAACAACGTCATATCCAGGGTGCGTCCGGTGATTTCACCTCCCTGCTGAACGATGTTGTCACCGCCTGCAAGGTGATTTCCAACGTCGTCAACAAGGGCGCCCTGATCGGCGTCATGGGCAGCGCGGAATCTGAAAACATCCAGGGCGAAACCCAGAAAAAGCTGGATGTGATCACCAACGAAATCTTCATTCGCTCCAACGAGTGGGCCGGCCACCTTGCCGCCATGGCCTCCGAGGAAATGGAAGAGATCTACCCGATCCCCGCCCGATACCCCCGCGGCAAGTACCTGCTGGTGTTCGATCCCCTGGATGGTTCCAGCAACGTGGACGTGAACATCTCCGTCGGCACCATCTTCTCCATCCTGCGCTGTCCGGGCGAAAGCCCCGAGCCATCCACGCAGGACTTTCTCCAGCCGGGCGTGGAGCAGGTGTGCGCCGGCTATGCCATCTACGGCTCCTCCACCATGCTGGTGCTCACCACCGGCCACGGCGTGAACGGTTTCACCCTGGACCGGGACATCGGCGAGTTCATCCTGACCCACCCCAACATGACCATCCCCGCGGACACCAGGGAATTCGCCATCAACGCCTCCAACCAGCGCTTCTGGGAAGCGCCGGTGCAGCGCTACGTGGAAGAGTGCCTGGCCGGCAAGACCGGCCCGCGCGGCAGGGACTTCAACATGCGCTGGGTTGCCTCCATGGTGGCAGAGGTACACCGCATCCTGACCCGCGGCGGTGTCTTCATGTACCCCAAGGATACCAAGGATCCTGCCAGGGCCGGCAAGTTGCGCCTGTTGTATGAAGCCAATCCGATGTCATTTATCGTGGAGCAGGCGGGCGGCGTCAGTTCCACCGGGCTCGAGCGTATCCTGGATATCCGGCCGGAAGGTCTGCACCAGCGCGTGCCGGTGATACTGGGTTCGAAGAACGAAGTGGAGCGCGTGGTCGCCTACCACAAGGCCTGAGCCTCGCTTCCAGGCTGGGAACAAACGTAGGGCCGAGCCGGAAGGCCCGGTTTTTTACGCCCAGCATGGGCAAGATATTGGACCCTTGCCAAGGAGCCGCAGCATCGTCATGCTTCCAGTTTTGCACCCCAGCAATCAATGGAGGAGACAACATGCTGAAAATCCTGATTCTCGCCCTTGTCATGCTGTTCGGGAGCCATTTTGCCGGCGCCGCTGACGAGATCGAACTCGCGCCCGGCATGGTGAACCCCGGCTACCACGAGGCGCCGGCCTGGTTCAAGGAATCCTTCCTCGACCTGCGCGAAGACGTGAAGGAAGCCACCCGAGCCGGTCGGCGCGTGATGCTCTATTTCTACCAGGACGGCTGCCCCTATTGCGCCAAACTCCTGCAGGACAATTTCGGCCAAAAGGCCATCGCCGACACGACCCGCCAGAATTTCGACGTCATCGCCATCAATATCTGGGGCGATCGCGAGGTGATCGACATGGCGGGCAAGGCGGCGCCGGAGAAAGCCTTCGCCAAGTCCCTGCGGGTGCAGTTCACGCCGACCTTGCTGATGCTGGATGAAAAGGGCGAGGTGGCGCTGCGCCTCAATGGCTACATCCCGCCGCACAAGTTTGCGGCCGCGCTCGACTTCGCCGGTGGGCGCATGGAGAAGAAGCAGAGTTTCACCGACTATCTGGCGGCGAACGTAACAGAGCCCGCCAGCGGCAAGCTGCATTCCGAAGCCTGGCAGTTGAAGCCACCCATGAAGCTCGCTGGGGCCAGGAAAGGCGGCAAGCCGCTTCTGGTGCTGTTCGAGCAAAAGGAATGTGCCGCCTGCGACGAACTTCATGGGGAGGCCTTCCCCCGCTCCGATGTCGCGGCCTTGCTGCGTAAATTCCAGGTGGCACAAATTGATCTGGCCTCGCGCGAGCAGGTGCAGACACCCGGCGGCGAGACCCTGACGGCCCGCGACTGGGCGCGCAGGATCGGCGTCTTCTACACGCCCAGCCTGGTGTTCTTCGATGCCGGCGGCCGCGAGGTATTCCGGGTCGAAGGCTACCTGCGGCCTTTCCATCTCGCATCTTCCCTGGATTACGTGGCCTCCGGCGCCTACCGAAGCCAGCCCGAATTCCAGCGCTTCATCGAGGCGCGGGCAGCGGCGCTGCGGGCAAAGGGGGAGCAGGTCGAGTTGATGAAGTGAGCCACGCTAGGTGATGGGTGAGGGGGATGGGAGATAAGCGATGCGTAAGCGCTTGGCCACTACGTTTCTACACCCCTCACCCCCTTCAGTTCCGGCTCGTCTGGCTTAGGTGTTTGGTTCCGTGTGCCTTTCCCGGCACCGAGATTTCCAGCTTGCGCATCTTTTCCCACAGGTTTTTGCGGGTGATACCGATGGCGGTGGCGGTTTCCTTGATGCGCCACTGGTGAGCGGTCAGCGCCTGTGCGATGTAGTGCCGTTCTGTGGCGCGGAGGTGATTGGTGTGGCTGCCCGTGGCTGCTTCCCCGTTGCCGCTTGGAGCGGTTGCCTGGCCGAAGAGGTTTCTGACCGTGAGAATGGGGTTGGGGGAGAGGATGCAGATGCGTTCGATGCAGTGCCGCAATTCGCGCACGTTTATTATTACACTGCGATTTGCACGGCAGAGGGAACGCTGTTAACCATTCCGGCAAAGGTGTTCCGTACTTTTCTGTAGGGTGGCAGCAGTTTTGCCTTCGCTTGGGCCATGGAACTGCGGGAAATTTGCGCACTCTGCGGAGACATTTTGAGCGGCTTAGCCTGATAAGGCGCTCTCGATCGTGTGCTGTATTATCTTCTGACTGAAAGCGACGAAGGAGCGGGGTGATCCATTTACCCGGGTCGCTCAAAGCGTGGGCGGCAGAAATGAACTTGGCCCACGAAACACTGTACCGAACGCTGAACGAAATGGAAGCGCGCGGGTTGATCGAAAGGCAAGGCCAAATACTGAGGTTGCTGAGAAATGCTTGAACACCACTCTCCCGATTTGCTGAATATGACCAAAGTCATATCCGGTATGCGGGAGCCTGATTTAACATGAGCTTCCCGATCAAAGCGCCGAGGAAGCAAGAAAATGAAAAATTCGTTTAAAATCGTATGCGTGCTGGCGTTGATTGCCGCCATCCCGCCTTCCGCCGGAGCGGCAGAAGATGCCCGCGAGAAGGTCAATTTTCCCGAGATGATGAAGCAGCATCAGCTTTCCAACATGCGTGACCATCTGGCTGCGCTGAATGAAATTCTGTCGCTGCTGGCGAAATCGGAACTGGACAAGGCGGCGGACATCGCCGAACACCGGCTTGGAATGACTTCGATGGTCGCGCACAACGCCTCGCACATGGCGCCGTACATGCCCAAGGGAATGCAGGATATCGGCACGGAGATGCATCATGCCGCAAGCCGTTTCGCCATGGCCGCGCAGGAAGGCGATCTCTCCCGCGCCCTGGATAGCCTGTCGAAGGTGACGCAGCAGTGCGTGGCCTGCCACTCAACTTACCGCGTTCAATAAACATGATGATCCGCCTGACCAGAATCGTTCTGTTCCTCTCCTGCCTGGCGATGGGCGATGCTTTTGCGCTGACCCTCACGCCGGTCAAGGTGGCGCCCGACGTTTACGCCTTCATCGGCGAAACCGGCGGGCGCACCTATGAAAATTACGGTATGAACGCCAACACCGGATTCATCGTCACCACTGGCGGTGTGGTAGTGGTCGACAGCGGAGCCGGATATCTGGCCGCCCAGGCCATGCACCGCGCCATCAAGCGAGTGACCCGGCAGCCGGTGAAATATGTGGTGAATACCGGCGGCCAGGACCACCGCTGGCTCGGTAACGGCTATTTCAGGGAGCAGGGTGCGGAAATCATCGCCGCGCGACCGGCACGTGCCGACATGGAACAGCGGGCCGGGGCGCAGCTCGAGGCACTGCGGGCCGATCTGAAAGAACGGCTGGACGGCACCAGGCTGGTTTATCCGGAGCGGTTGTTCGAGCAGCGCGAAACCCTGCGCCTCGGCGGCACAGAAATCCGGCTGCTGTTTTTCTCCGGCGGCCACACGCCGGGCGACAGCGTGGTGTGGCTGCCAAAACAGAAGGTGCTGTTCGCTGGCGACCTGGTTTACGTCGATCGCCTGCTGGGAGTGCTGCCCTTCAGCAATAGCCGCAACTGGTTGGCCTCCTTCGAGGACATGGAGAAGCTCAGGCCCGGCAAGATCGTGCCCGGCCACGGCAGGGTGTGCGATATCGACCTGGCGCGACGCGATACCCGCGATTACCTGCGCCTGCTACGCGGCCACATGCAGAAGGCGTTCGACGGCGGGGCGGACTTGCAGGCGGCGATCGACAGCCTCGACCAGGAGGGTTTCGCCCGCCTGCAGAATTATGAAACATTGAAAGGCGGCAATGCCAGCCGTGTTTACCTGGAGATCGAGGCGGAATAGGCAAGGCAGTGTAGTATAGATGCTTGCTCAAAGGCTCCGAGAGCGAAACCAAGTAAATGGGAATCCGATGATTCAGAAACCCTCGCTGCTTAACGTTCCTTCATGATGGAGGTGCGCTGAGATGCTGAAGTCTTTGTTCGCTTTGCCTTCCACCGTGTGGTTGCTGGGGCTGGTGAGCTTCTTCAACGATTCGGCCGGTGAACTGGTCTATCCGCTTATGCCCCTGTATCTTGCCTCGGTGCTGATGGCAGGACCCAAGGCGCTGGGCATCATCGAGGGTGTCGCCGAAGCGACGGGCAGCTTGCTCAAGCTGTTTGCCGGCGTGCTGGCGGACAAGACGCGTTCCACCAAATATTGGGTGGTGGGCGGCTATAGCTTGGCCGCGCTGGGCAGGCCGCTACTCGCCCTGGCCGGCTCCTGGCCGGTCGTACTGGCGCTGCGCTTTTCCGACAGAGTGGGCAAGGGGCTGCGTTCCTCCCCGCGCGACGCCATGCTGGCGCTGAGCGTGGCACCGCATCAGCGCGGTCTGGCCTTCGGTTTTCACCGTGCCCTGGACAATGCCGGTGCGGTAGTTGGGCCGTTGCTCGCCGCCTGGCTGCTCTACCGCGGCATGCCGATCCGCGACATCCTGCTGTGGACCCTTGTGCCAGGGGTGATGACGGTCGGCCTGGCGCTGTGCATCCGCGAGCCGCACCGCGAGATGCCACTACACAAGCCGGCTTTCAGTTGGACGATGCAAGGCTTTCCGCCGGTTTTCAAACGCTACCTGCTGGTGCTGGCGCTGTTCACCTTGGGCAATTCCTCCAACATGTTCCTGCTGTTGCGCGCTCGGGAAATGGGGTTGGCCGAATCCCAGGTGCCGCTGCTGTGGGCGCTGGCGTCGGGCATGGCGATGCTGTTTTCCACGCCGCTGTCGGCGCTGTCGGACCGCCTCGGCAGAACCCGATTGATCGTCGGCGGCTGGACGGTTTACGGCCTGTTCTATCTGCTGCTCGGCCTGAACGGACAAAATCTGTGGCTGTTGTGGCCGTTGTTCGCCTTCTATGGGCTGTTCATGGCCGCAACCGAGGGTGCGGAAAAGGCGCTGGTCGCCGATCTCGCGCCCAAGGAACTGCTCGGCACCGCCTACGGCTGGTTCAATCTCACCGCCGGCGTGATGCTGCTTCCTGCCTCTATGCTGTTCGGCTGGCTGTGGCAGACCTTCAGCCCGGAAACGGCGTTCGGATTTTCCGCGGGTTGTGCCATCCTGGCGGCGCTTTTGCTGAAGTTCTGGGTTCCGACACAATCCGGGCGTACGAAGTGAATTCGTTCACGGCGACTTTCTCCGTTTCCGGCGTGACCACCTGGCTGTGGCTGCCGCCGCTGGTGGCGTTCATTATTTCTTTTTTTACTTCCATGGTGGGCATCTCCGGGGCGTTTCTGCTGCTGCCGTTCCAGATGAGCATCCTCAACTATACGGCGCCCTCGGTCAGCGCCACCAATCTGGTCTACAACCTGGTCGCCACGCCCGGCGGTGTTTACCGCTACCTGCGCGAAGGCCGCATGGTGTGGCCGCTGGTTTGGGTGATCGTGACCGGCACCCTGCCGGGCATCGTCATCGGCTATTATCTGCGGGTCATGTATCTGCCTGATCCGCGCGATTTCAAGCTGTTTGCCGGATTGGTGCTGCTGTATATCGGCTATCGGGTGCTGGCTGAATTCCTGCCCCGGCATGAAAAAACTCGGACAGAGGCGATCAGGCCCCAGCCCGTGACGGCGATCCGCATGCTCCAGTTCTCGCTGGCCAGGGCGAGTTTTACCTTCGGCGAACAGGTCTTTTCATTCAGCGTGCCGGCCATGTTCCTGCTGGCGCTGGTTGTCGGCGTGATTGGCGGTACCTATGGCATCGGTGGCGGCGCCATCATCGCGCCGTTCTGCGTGGCCTTGTTCGGCCTGCCGGTGCATGCTATCGCCGGGGCGGCGATAGCCGGCACGCTGTTCACTTCGGTAGCCGGGGTGGCGTTGTACAGCCTGATTCCCGCGCCGGCGGGAATGGTGACCCAGCCTGACTGGGGGTTAGGCCTGCTATTCGGTCTGGGCGGTTTCGCCGGGATGTACTTCGGTGCCCGCTGCCAGAAGCATGTTCCGCAAAGAACGCTCAAGCTGCTGCTGGGCGTACTGCTGATGCTTCTGGCGGGACATTACACGGACGCTTTTTTCCGCTGACTGCGCGTGCTGCCTTGATCTTCATCGTCATGCTGTCGCTGGTAAGGGCCTGGGCAGCGTGAGGATAGCCTCGATGCCGCCGCCGGCCATGTTTCAACACCCGTTCGCCCCAGGCAGCTCTTCAAGGCCGCAGGCTTGCACGGATGGCAATATCCATAATCCGTATGCTGTCACGTGTGGAAACCATGGTTATTCTGCAGTGGGTGCGGTCGGCTCGAATTTGTCTGCTTTTTAAACCTGATACGGCGCTGCGCTATTCATGATTTGGGTGGTGTAGCAGCCATGACCATTAGTCATTCACGTTCAGCAGAATACTCAGTCCGGATCATCAGCGATATAGCGATATCCAGCCATCACTTCTGACCTTCGTTTGATCTAAGATCAATTTACCGAACCGAAGCAAAGCGATAGCTACCCACCATCCGATTTGCACCCGTTTACTGACTTCAATCCGCGAGCACCGGATTCACCGTGCCGGACTTCAAGTTCCATTCTCGCCCCGACAGTGCATATGCTACCGGCGTGAGGACATGGTTACCGCAAGTGGGTTTAAAACAAATAAGTATTTGGATACTTATTTGTGGTGGGTGTATTCGGAAGTAAATATATTCTAATTTAAATATCTTATTGTATGAAATAAACAACGGTAAATGTTGACAAAGTCAATTTGCGGAATTAAGGTAGTAATTGGTTACTTACTTAAATCCAGGCAGAAAGCAAAATTCAGGATGGATCCGATTATGAAACCCTTGTCACGGTTGCTGCTGTTCACCCTTCTTATTTCCGCCGGAAAAGCGGCTTTTTCGGCGGATCCATTGTCCCTGTGGGAGGCGATGGAACGGGCCGCGCAATCCAACCCGGCAATCAAAAGCCAGCAGGTCGAGGTCAGCAGGCAAACGCTGGAGCAGGACATCGCCCGCAGCCAGCATCTGCCCAAGGTCGACCTGAACGCGGCTTACACCCGCTATGCCTACCCCACCTTCGTTACGCCGATCCGCGAGGCGGGCGTCTTCCCGCCGATGGACAGGGATATCGCCAATCTCGGCCTGGCACTGACTATGCCCCTTTACAGCGGCGGCAAGCTGGTGGCCGGGGAGGCGCTGGCCGCGCACAACCGCGAGGTTTCCGTTCAGGCACTGCGCGCCGGCGGGCAGGACTTGCTGTTCAATGTCGCCGCCACCTACACCAAGGCGCTGCATTTCCGCCAACTTGGAAAAGTGCTGGATGCCCGCATCAAGGCACTGCAGCAGGAGGAAAAGGACATCGGATTGCGTATCCGGGAGGGGCGCGCCGCCCGGCTTGAATTGATTCGGCTCCAGACTCAGCTGTCCCAGGCGCGCTACGACAAGGTGTCCGTCACGCAGGGCGAGAAGGATGCTCTCTCGCTGCTGGCCTCTTTGCTGGGTGAGAGCGGTCCGGCACCGATTCTGTCCGAGCTGGGCGCAACCGCCCCGGTTCTGCCGGTTTCGGCCGAAGAGGCGATGGGCCGCGCCTTGCAGCAGCGCCCGGATATTCTAAGGCTCGATGCCATGGGCAAGGCGGCACAGCAAAAAACCGCTATTGCCCGCGGCGACCGGCTGCCGCAAATCAATCTGGTGGCCAAGGCGCAGGAAAGCGCTGGCGGCGACTGGAAAGGCTACGACGACTGGCAGATGGGCGTGCAGCTGTCCCTGCCCGTGTTCGATGGCGACATCCGTAAGCGCCGGGTGGAACAGGCGGGTCTCGAGCAGCGGCAAAACGCCTTGCAGCAGGAAGACGCGCGCAACCGGCTCGCCAGCGAGGTCGAACAGGCTTTTGGCGCTCTGACCGAATCCCGCGCCCGGCTGGAAGCGGCCACCCAGGGCGAAAGCGAAGCCAGCGAAGCGCTGCGCATCGAAACCCTGCGCTACCATAGCGGGGAGAACACCATCACTGACCTGCTCGGCGCCGAATCCGCCCTCTGGGCCGCCACCGCGAGCCGCCTCCAGGCGGGGTACGACATCAGCGTGAGCCAGGCGCGACTGTTGCGCGCCATCGGCGAGCTCGCGCCAGACAGCTTCAGGCCGCCAGCCGCGGGCAAAAAATCGGGCGCGGAGCATTCCTCGTCCGGAATTGACCCGCATACCCTCACCCAATACCTCTCATGGCACCGCTGTGGCATGGATTGCGACGACGAGCCGATCGCCCTGAACGCTTATGTTTCACCCCGTCAAAGGTTCACCGCAACGGGCCTTCCGGGGCACTCTATCCAGCAAGGAGCAAGACTATGAACAAAAAGATCGTAATCGTCGGTATCCTCGCCGCAGGCATCGGCGCCGCCGTGCTGTGGAAATTCGCGCCATGGGCTGCGCGGCCGGACGAAGGCACGGTATTCGCCTCGGGCACGGTGGATGCCACCGAAATCGCAGTCTCCTTCCGCGTGCCGGGCATTCTGATCAAGCGGCCGGTAGATGAAGGCAGCGGCGTCAAGCCGGGTGAACTGCTGGCCGCGCTCGACGAACGCGAGACTGTCGCCCGGTTGCACCAGGCGGAAGCCGCGCAGCAGGCCGCCCAAGCGCGCCTGAAAGATCTGGAACAGGGCTACCGCCCGCAGGAAATCGCTGAAGCGCGCGCCCAGGTCGAACAGGCTCGCGCCAACCTGAGCAATCTGCAAGAAGAAGCCCGGCGTTCCGAGGCGCTCTTCCATGGCGGCGCCACCAGCCAGCAGCGGCGCGACAAGGACCGCACCGCTGCCGACGTGGCCGCCCAGCAACTAAGCGCCACGCAGGAACGGCTCAAGTTGCTGCAAAGCGGTTACCGCCCCGAGACCATCAACGCCGCGCGCGCGCAATTCGAGGAAGCGCAGGCCGCGGTCGCCGCCGCCCATGTTGCCTTGGAGGATTTGCAGGTAACCAGCCCAGTGGATGGCGTGGTCACCCGCAAGCATGCCGAAGTGGGCGAAACCCTCGGTGCCGGGCGCCCGGTGGTGACGGTCACCGATATTTCCAGGCCCTGGGTGCGGGTCTACATCCCGGAAAACCAGATCGGTAAAGTGCGTCTGGGAGCCGTCGCCAAAATCAAGGTTGACACCTTCCCCGAGCGGAAATTTGCGGGCAGGGTGAGCTATGTTTCCTCACAGGCTGAATTCACCCCCAAAAACGTTCAGACCCAGGAAGAACGGGTGAAGCTGGTATTCGCGGTGAACGTGACGCTGGATAACCACGACGGCACGCTCAAGCCCGGTATGCCGGCTGATGTTTATATTGCGGCTGAAGGTGGGGCAACCCGGTGATTCCTGCTGCCAAGCTCTTCGATCATGACAGGCAGATGCTGCAGCGTCTGGAGCGGCGCGACCGCAATATGCTGCTGCTCTACTTGTTTTCTGGCGCAGTGATAGTGGTAGTGGGTGAGGCAGCAGCTTTATATCTGGACATGGTTGATCGTTTCGGATTTATGCCTCTGCTGGTGCGCGGCATCGTCTACCTGCTGCTTACCACAGCCATATGGGCCGCCTTGCTACGAGCAAACCGGCGCACGGCGGTCGGTCTGATGCAGGAGAAACGCCAGGGCTATGAATCTATCCTGCTTGCCTACGATAGCGCTCTCGCGCTCAAGGATGCCTACACCGGCGGCCATGGCCGCAGGGTGGCGCGTTACACCCGTCTGATTGCCGAGGCCATGGGCTTGCCGGAAGCCGAGATGGGCTCGGTCAGCGAGGCGGCGCTGCTGCACGATCTGGGCAAGATTGGGATTCCCGATCGCATCCTGACCAAAGCGGAAGGTCTCACTATCGGGGAATTCGCCTTGGTGCAGAAACATCCTGCCGCCGGCGCCGACATTCTCCACTCGATTCCACCACTGCGCCGCCATGCTATGGCGGTGCGCTATCACCACGAGCGCTTTGACGGCAGCGGCTACCCGGACGGATTGCGCGGCACGGACATCCCCCTTGCGGCACGCATCATCGCGGTGGCCGATGCCTTCGACGCCATGAGCAGCAACCGCAGCTACCGCAGTGGCATCAGCGCGGATCGGGCGCTGGACGAAATTGCCCAGGTCGCGGGCAGTCATTTCGATCCCGAAATCGTCGCCGTGATTACTTGCAAACCCGCTCGCGACGCATTGTTCGCGGCGCACGGAGAGATGTCATGAACGATGTTGCCATTCGGGCCAGTGGACTGGGCCGCTCCTTCGGTGAAATGTGGGCGGTGCGCGGACTCGACCTGGAAGTGAAGCGCGGCGAAATCTTCGGCTTGGTGGGGCCGGATGGTGCCGGCAAGACCACTGCCATGCGTCTTCTGACCGGCATTCTCGCCGCCAGCGAAGGCAGCGCGACAGTGGCGGGCTTTCCCATCCAGGGCGGCGAGGAACAGATCAAATCCCGCATCAGCTACATGTCGCAGCGCTTCGGTTTGTACGGTGACCTCTCGGTGGAGGAGAACCTGCGATTCTATGCCGACCTGTACGAAGTTTCGCGGCGCGAGCGCGAGCCGCTGGAAGAGCGCCTGCTCGGCTTCTCCTACCTGACGCCGTTCAGAAAGCGCCTGGCGCGTGACCTCTCCGGCGGCATGAAGCAGAAGCTGGGACTGGCCTGCGCCCTGATCCACAAGCCGGAAATCCTTTTCCTCGACGAGCCCACCAACGGCGTTGATCCGGTGTCGCGGCGCGATTTCTGGCGCATCCTCTACGCCATGCTCAAGGAAGGGGTGACGATCTTCGTTTCCACCGCCTACCTCGACGAAGCGGAGCGCTGCACCCGCGTCGGCCTGATGCACCGCGGCCGCTTGATCCAGTGCGACACACCGCAGAAACTAAAAGAAGGCATCCCCGGCCTGCTGCTGGAACTGGAAACCGAGCAACCTCGCGTCGCACGGGAGGCGCTTGCCGGACAACTGGGCTGGAACCGCATCAGCCTGTTCGGCGGCAAGCTGCACCTCTATGCCGGCGACGAGGCGGAAGCGGAACAGGCCAAGGCTATCCTGCAACAGGCCGGCATCGCCGTACTGGCGGAAAAGGCGATCACGCCGACGCTGGAGGACGTGTTCATCTATCAGGTGTCCCAGGAACCGGAGGAAGAGGCATGAGCACGGAATACGCCGTGGAAGTGCGCGACCTGAGTCGGGTGTTCGGCGATTTCGTCGCTGTCGACCGCATCTCGCTCACCGTGGAAAAGGGCCAGGTGTTCGGCTTTCTTGGGCCTAACGGCGCAGGCAAATCCACCACCATCCGCATGTTGTGCGGCCTGCTTTTACCCAGTTCAGGCGCGGGCCGGGTAGCTGGCTTCGACGTCATGACCGAGTCCGAGACCATCAAGCGCCACATCGGCTATATGTCGCAGAAATTCTCGCTCTACGACGACCTCAGTGTGGAAGAGAACATCGACTTCTATGCAGGCATTTACAGCGTGCCCAAGGACAAACGCAAGGCGCGCAAGGAATGGGTGCTGGAAATGGCAGGCTTGACCAATAAACGGAAAAGCCTGACCGGCTCGCTGGCCGGCGGCTGGAAACAGCGCCTGGCTTTGGGCTGCGCGGTGCTGCACGAGCCGCCGATCGTATTTCTCGATGAGCCCACTTCGGGGGTGGACCCGTTGTCGCGGCGCCGCTTCTGGGACCTGATCGCGCAGATGTCGCACAGCGGCACTACCGTGTTCGTCACCACCCACTACATGGAGGAGGCCGAATACTGCGACGAGCTAGCGCTGATCTACCGCGGCAAGATGATCGCCCACGGCAAGCCCACCGAGCTCAAGACCCTGATACCCGAGGATATTCTGGAAATCCGCGTCGAACGTCCGTTCGAGGCGCTGGAACGGCTGGAAGCCTCGAAACTGGCACAGGAAGTTGCCCTGTTCGGCGACGCCCTGCATGCAGTGGTCGGCAACGCGGCCTTGGCAACCGCAGCGCTGAGTGATTTCCTCGCACAGCAGGGCTTCGCCGTGCAGTCCATCAAGCAGGTCACCCCCTCGATGGAGGACGTGTTCGTGTCCTTGATCGAACTCGATGACTGCCAGCGCGCGCAAGGAGAGAAAGCATGAAAAAATCCGGGTTTTCCTGGATCCGCCTGTGGGCGCTGGTGAAAAAGGAATTCATTCATATCATCCGCGACCCGCGCTCCCTGGCGATGGCCTTCCTGATGCCGCTGATCTTGCTGATCCTGTTCGGCTACGCCATCACCATGGATATCAAGACGCTCAACCTTGTCGTCTATGACCAGGACAAGAGCGCCGCCAGCCGCAATTACCTGGATGGCTTCCCGGCCTCCAGCTACTTCAGCGTGGTGGCGGCAGTGGAAAACTACACTGGGGCGCGTGCGCTGCTCGACCAGGGCAAGGCGCACCTGGCGCTGGTGATTCCGCCGCACTTCGCGCGCGACCTGGAGCAGGGCCGGACCACGCAGGTGCAGCTGCTCGCCGACGGTTCAGACGCCAATACCGCGACCATTGCCATGGGCTACGCCGAAGCCATCACCAACCGCTACAGCACGACGCACCTGGGAACAAAAATCGAGCTTGCCGTGGATAACCGTCTGCGGGTCTGGTACAACCCCGAGCTGAAAAGCCGCTGGTTCATCATCCCCGGGCTGATCGCGGTAATCATGACGGTCATTACCGCGCTGCTCACCTCGCTCACCGTCTCGCGCGAGTGGGAAAGCGGCACCATGGAGCAGTTGATCGCCACGCCGGTGCAGCCGGTCGAGCTGTTTCTCGGCAAGATGGCACCCTACTTTGTGATCGGCGTACTGGACGTGCTGTTCTCGGTGGCGATGGGGGTATGGGTGTTCGATGTGCCGCTCCGGGGCAGCTTTCTCTTCCTGCTCGGCGTCACCGCGATGTTCCTGGTAGGCGGCCTGAGTCTTGGCATCATGGTTTCCACCATCGCCAAATCGCAACTGGTGGCGAGCCAGTTGGCGATGGTGGTCACCTTCCTGCCGGCTTTCCTGCTCTCCGGCTTTCTTTATACCATCGACAATATGCCGAACTTCCTGCAAGTGGTCACCCACGTGGTGCAGGCGCGCTATTTCGTCGAAGTGCTGAAGAACATTTTTCTCAAGGCCAGCCCGCCTTCTTTCGTGGCGGGCGACCTGATCTTCCTTGGACTGTTCGCAGTGGTGGTGTTTGCCGTCGCTCTGCGCAAGTTCCGTAAAAAACTGGCCTGACGGGGAACATTATGTGGGAAAGAATCTATCGCATGCTGGTGAAGGAATTCATCCAGGTGCTGCGCGACCCGCGCATGAAGGCGCTGATCTTCGTCATGCCGGTGATCCAGCTGATCATGTTCGGTTATGCTGTGACTACCGACGTGGACCACATCAAAACCGCGGTGTGCGACCTCGACAAGAGTCCGCAGAGCCGTGCCCTGATCGAGCGCTTCACGGCCTCCGGCTATTTCACCGTGGTGGATAACACCGACCGGCCAGAAAGGCTGGGCGAACTGCTCGACCGCGGCAAGGCGATCGTGGGCATCCAGATCAACCGCGGCTTCGCCGACGATCTGAAATCCGGCCGCCAGGCAGCGATCCAGACGATAGTCGACGGCACCGATTCGAATACCGGCACGGTGGCGATGGACTATGCCCAGCGCATCACCCAGGAATTTTCCCGGGCGCGATCTGCCCCGATAGAACTCACACAACTGGCGCAGGAGCAGACCAATCCCATCGAACTGCGTTCGCGCGCATGGTTCAACCCCGACCTGAAGAGCCGCTATTACAACGTTCCCGGCGTGATCGCCGTAGTGGTGCTGCTGATCTCGCTGTTGCTCACCGCCATGGCGATCGTGCGCGAGCGCGAGATCGGCACCATGGAACAGTTGATGGTGACGCCGATCCGGCCATTCGAGCTGATTCTCGGCAAGACCCTCCCGTTCGTGCTGATCAGCTTCATCGATGTGCTGGTGGTCACTTTCATCGGGATCAACTGGTTCAACGTGCCGATCCAGGGCAGCCTGGGGCTGCTGCTGTTCGGATCCGGGCTGTATCTGATGTCCACCATCGGCGTCGGCCTGTTCATTTCCACTATTTCCCAGACCCAGCAGCAGGCGCTGATGTCGTCGTTTTTCTTTTACCTCCCTGCGGTGCTGCTGTCCGGCTTCATGTTCCCGATTTCCAACATGCCGGAGCCGGCACAGTGGCTCACCTATCTCAACCCGCTACGCTACTTCCTGGTCATTATCCGGGACATCTTTCTCAAGGGCAGCGGCTGGGAAATCCTGTGGCCCCAGTTCGCCGCCCTGGCGGTGCTGGGCAGCGCGCTTTTGCTCATCAGCTCGCTTCGTTTCAAGAAAAGGATGACCTGACATGCGCTACGCACGATATCAGCTCATGGCCTTCACGATGATATCTATCGTTATTCAACCATCGGTTCTTGCAGCTGAGGAAATGGTGCTTGAGAAGGTGATGAAGGGGCATGAAAAAAATATGCAGCTTATCGCAGGCGGCATCGCGCGCGAAGACTACGAGCAAGTGGTGAAGGCATCTCTAGCCGTGATCGATCCTCCACATCCATCATCGACACTGGGCGAAAAGCTCAAATTGATGGGTTTTCTTGGCAGTAACATTGGCCGCTTCAAGGATCTGGACAGGGATACCAAGGAGCGGGCGGCTGTCTTGGCAAAAACCGCTCGCGGCAAGAACGGCGAGGCGACCATCGCTGCCTTTCAACGCTTGCAAATGAGCTGCCTGGCCTGTCATGCTGAGTTTCGAAAGCCGTTTCAAGATTATTTCAACCACTGAGTAAGGAGACCACGATGCACTACCGCAACCGAACCCTGTTTACCCTCCTGTTTGCTGGCATGTTGTCGCTGACTACGGCGCAGACGTTGGCCGAGCAAGACGCCCATCACCACCACGGCGGAGGAGCCGCAGCCAAATTATCGCTGCACAATGGCGCCAAGTGGAAGACTGATGCAACCCTGCGCCAGGGCATGGAGCATATCCGCAACTTGCTTGAACCGCAGCTGACGGCGATTCATAACGACAAGCTGAAGCCCATGCAGTATGGGGTGCTGACCAAGAAGATCAATGCCGAGCTGTCCGCCATTGTAACGGGCTGTAAATTGGACAAAGAAGCCGACGCCATGCTGCACTTGGTGCTGGCTGACATTATCGAGGGTACCGACGGCCTGGGGGGCAAGAATAAACAGCTTGGACGGCATGGTGGCACGGTAAAGATCTACCAGGCGTTGGAGAATTACAATACATATTTCGATCATCCCGGCTGGCGCCCGATAACACACGTAGAATAAGGCAATGGCGGAAACCCGACGCAGGGTGAGCGCCGAGGAGAGGCAGGAGGAAATCGTACATGCCACGAGCTGGCGGGTGTTCAACGCGTTGGTTCAGGAACTGGTGATGTGGGTGGCGCTGCTGGGCGAAAGGAAATCCATGTCTGACGAGTGATAGGACGTATACTCGATTTTTCTACGTGGGGTGGGTGCAAAAACTGGCCCCTTCAAGGAGAGGAAATTATGAGCACAAAATCTGATGCACACGAAGTATTGGCTGGCCAGCCTGTTTGCAGGACGGAGCGGAAATGTGCCCTGCTGATTGTGGACGACGATGCGGAGTTGCGAGATCTTCTGGTGCGCTATCTGCAGACCAACGGGTTCGATGTGTCCGCGGTCGCCGATGGACTGGCCATGGAAGAGCATCTCAGGCACCAGCCAGCTGATCTGGTTATCTTGGATCTGATGCTGCCCGGCAAAGATGGCCTGACCATTGCTCGGGAGCTGCGACGCAGTAGCGATTTGCCGATCATCATGCTGTCTGCCCGAAGCGACGATGTCGACCGTATCGTCGGGCTGGAAGTCGGCTCCGACGATTACCTCGTCAAGCCTTTCAATGCGCGTGAACTGCTGGCGCGCATTCGTGCATTACTACGCCGCAGTATGGCTGGCAAGACGCACGAAACGTGTGCCGAGGAAGGACAGACGCATCTGTTCGGGCCGTACCGGCTGGATGTGCAAGCATACCGCCTGACCCGAAACGGTCTGGAAATTTCTCTGACCACGGCTGATTTCAAGTTGCTCTGTCTGTTTGCTCGTCACCCCAACCAGATGTTGAGCCGCGATGCTCTGATGGATATGCTGAAAGGCTACGAGCGTGATTCGTTCGATCGTAGCATCGACGTGCGTGTGACAAGGTTAAGGAGAAAGATTGAGGACAATCCTGTCGTACCGGTATTTATCCGTACCGTGAGAGGTGAAGGATATATGTTTACACCCGACAGCGATCCCAGGTAATGCGTATCCCTCTTCCCGCCACTTTGTTCGGCAAGACCGCTCTCACTATTGCTGTGGTATTGGTTCTATTTCAAGTATTTACTACCCTTGTAATTGCCTATTACCTGTTAATACCTGTCGCTCGTAGATCCGCGAATGACCTGGCCGATTTCATGCTGCTTTCCTCTCGAGTATGGGCTACTCTGCCGGTAAGCGATCGCGCCGAGTTCCAAGAGGTCTTGCGGGAGGAGTCGGGCCTGATTCTGTCCCCAGCAAATGACAACTTGCCCAGGTCCACCGTGTACTTGCCGTATGTGTTGTTCTTGGGCAAGGTGCTTGCGGAGCATACGCAGAGACCAATTCAGATGAAGGTGGAACAAAAAGATGGAGTGGATTGGTACTGGGTCGACTTCTATTCCGAGGGCCAACGTCTGCGTGTTGGCTTCTCCGGACAGCGAATCGACATTCATGCCCCTCTGGCTATTTTTCTGATACTCCTGCTGGGCACCACACTTACCCTGGTGACCACGCTCATCATGGTGCGCCGGTTGACGCGGCCTCTTTCCCAGCTATCTGACGCAGCCGAGCGTATCGGCCGAGGAGGTATCCCGGAACCATTGCCGGAAATTGGACCAAGCGAACTCGTTAATCTTGTGCGCACATTCAATAAGATGGCACACCAGGTAAAAGCCTTGCTCGCCAGCCGCACCACCCTGCTGGCCGGTATTGCCCATGATTTGCGCACTCCCATCGCACGAATGAGGCTGGCCTTGGAAGTGCTTCCGCCGTCAGCCGACCCAGAACTATTGGAACGGATGCTGCGCGGACTAGACAACATGACCCGGCTGGTGAATCAGTCGCTTGAGTTCGGCCGTGGCGCAGGGCACGACCTGAGCCAGGAAGTAGATGTGGCCGAACTCATCGAGGAACTGACCGAGGAGGCCAAGCGAGGTGGCGCAGAAATTCACCTGCAGCCAAGCCGCACATGCGTGCGCTTTGTATCACCGATGGCGTTACGCCGCATCCTGACCAATCTGCTCGATAACGCGGTCCGCTATCGCGAAGACAGGCCATCCATATTACCTGTGTATGCGAAGGTGAGAGGCTAAGGATAAGCATTGCAGACCGCGGTCCCGGTATTCCTGTTGGCGAACTAGAAGCGGTGTTCGAGCCATTCTACAGAGTAGATAAGTCACGCAGCAGCGTAACCGGTGGCAGCGGGCTGGGTTTGGCGATCGCCAAGCAGTTGGCGGACAGCAATAACTGGTTGCTGGCGTTAGAGGTGCGTGATGGCGGCGGCATTATAGCGAGTTTGACAATCTAGCAGCCTGTCGGACTTGAAGAATCGAAGCGAAAATTCGGCTGGGCGAGGACAGATTTAGCTGGTTTTGCAGGTCAATAGTCGTTCTATTGACCAAAAAAGCGGCAAAATATGGACCGGCCAGGCGGATTTGCAGCCGATTACCTTTAAGTCCGATAGGCTGCTAGGACTCACTCATATTTCTTTCTGGGGTCGTGTTGAGCCCAAATACCTGCACTACCACGTTGCGCTACTTGCCAATGGCATGGGTCATTGGCTTGTCATATCACATCTTATCATGCGAGCAAATCATCGTAAGCGCAATCCAATACGTAAGTGTGAACAGGCTAGGCATAAAAAAACTGGCAACCAAGGTGGTTGCCAGTAAAAGGTGATGCTGGAGGAGACGCTATTACTGCTACTGCTACTGCTACTGCTACTGCTACTGCTACTGCTACTGCTACTGCTACTGCTTGTTGCTGCATTGCTTGCTGTTGCTGTCGTCCTTGAATCCTAGCTTGCGGAGCGTGAAGCTCAACGGACAAGAACCGGTAAAACCGCTTTGTGCCAGGCTCAGGCCGGCAATTCCAGCCACCCATCCCCAGGCAGGATTGGAAAAATGCATCAGGACTACGCTGGATAACACCACGAGTCCAACGACAATATGCACAATTTGATCGACAGACATGTCAGTATCCTTTTCTGGTCTCAGTGTGAATGGCCTTCCGGCTGGGCGCCGGAGAAGGCCGGGAACTTGTCGGTGGCGTACTGGCTGTGGCAGCTCTGGCAGCTATCTACCAAACGCGAGTAGTAGAAACGTTGCAGTTCATAATCTTTATGCAATGCTGCGTCAGCCAATTTCTTGGCAGTCATGTGGAATTCGCCATCCAGTTTGAGGAACTCTGGTGTTGCTGCCTTCATCAGGTCCTTCTTGTCCTGCTCGGTAAGGCTGCGCTCCAGGATGAAACTATCGTGAATCTGTTGCGCCTGGGTGGCCACCAGAGGGTGATCACCGACGATCAGGCCATCCAGGATCATCTTGACAGCCTGCTTCACCGATAGCATTTCCTCGGTGAGCATCTGCTTCAGGCGTGGTGTCAGTTTCGGTCCGAGTGGTTGGAGGTCTTCCGCGGCTACGGCCTCGAGTGTGATACCCGCCATGATGGTCACGGCAGCAACGTACGCTGCAAGGCGTTTACTGTTCCTGATTTTCATTATTTCCCTTTCTTGGCTAATCCAGCTTGACCTTGATAGACAGTGCACCGCGCAAGTCGCCCACTTTGTAGCCGCGGGCGGTATCGTGCGGATATTGTTCGGACAGTTTCTGCTCTACATTCGGGGGCACCTCACTGCCACCATGGCAGGTTAGGCACATCGCTTCGACTCGAACGGCTTTCATGAAACGTGCATAGCGTATCCCTCCCTCACGTACTACTTCGTAGCGGCTGGCGTCTTCCTTGCCGCTGGCGATTTCCTTCTCGAACCCATTGAGCACTTCCTGCTCATAAGCATCCGGCATGGCCAGGGGATTTCTGGCCTTGGAGGACACCCGCTTTACCGACCAACCTGTTTTGGTCGAAGTTTCAGCGCCCAGCTGAGCTGCTTTTACTGAACAGGCCGCTATGCCGCCTTCGGGGCCGTTCTTACTCATCTGTTCCATCAGACCGGATCTCAACTGCTTGGCATAACCGCCAGCCACAACCTTGATGTTGTCCGGGGATGGGGCTTCAGCACTCCAGGCGGAGGTGTGGAGCATGGCCGCGACAATCGCTGTCAATACAAATCGATTCATGGTGTTACTCCTTAATCTTATGTTTGCAGGCCACCCCGGATGGGGTGGCCCAAACTCCATGTTAGTAATCGGTCTGGTAGCCGCGCGCGATATGCCAATCCATCATGCCATCACTCAGATAGCTGGTCTTGTAACCTGCCCTGGCTAGTGTAGCAGCCGGTGCCAGACCCTGTGAACCGAACATGTCGATGACGATAATTTCCTTATCTTTCGGCAGTGTTTTCATCTTTCCGTCGAATTCCTCTGGCCGGATGTGCTTGGAGTCGGGAATATGACCCATGATGCGGTAGGCGATGTCGCTCTGCAGATCCAGAATTACCACATTGGGGTTCTTGGCTTTCCATATGCCGAGAAGTTCAGGGGTGCTGTAGAATTTCACACCCGCTGCCTTGGTTTCAGCTTCACCGCGACGCACATTCTTCGGATCGGCCCATACCTTTTCCCAAGTGCGCAGATATTTCACAATTGACCAAATCTGGTCTTTGCTGAGCTTATCTTCGAAGGTCGGCATTACGACGGGTGCGCCGGGTTTTTGCGGTGGTCCACCCTTGACGATCTCAAAGTGCTCGTGATCACTGTGCAGTGACAGGTAGGATTTCATTACAATCGGCGGGAAACGCCCTTGGCCGTCCATGCCGTGACAAGCAGAGCAAACACCCTCGAACAGCTTCTTGCCGTCGCCCGGATTCTTGCCGCTGATGCTCTTTACGCTGTCGGCGATGAAGTATGCAGGCTTGTCTTTTGCCGCGATTGTGTTCGGCGGAGCGATCTGCTCATGGTAGTCGTTTACCGCGTACTCAAGCAGGGCAAAGGTGGGCGTCTTTCTCCAATCCACACCAAATAGTGCGCCATGCTTCTCCAGATACTTTTCCATGTCCTTCCATGTAAGATTCATTGCGTCGATGCGCGCAATCAGTTCCGGCTTGAGCGTGTTCTTGATACGATCCATATACACCTTCTCGACATTCGGGTCTTCGCCAGTCCTCACCAAGGCTGGATTGGGGTCATACAGGCGGCGCAGCGGACGTAAGTAGAGCGCCAGACGGAAAACCTGTTGCATTTCGAACGCGTCTCTCTCGTTGGCCAGCAACAGTGCGGTACCCAGGGCCAGATTTTCTACCGGGGTGAGCGATTCTGCGTGAGAACTGGCCGATTTCATGGCCATCACCGCTTTTGATGCTGTCGATGACGGTGCATCTGCTGCCCAGACTGAGGCTGGTAGCATGATTGCGGCAAGGGTAGCTAAAGTATATTTATTCACTTATTTCTCCTTTAATTATCAGATTTCTGAGTCATTTTCTTGCTTGAAGCCGTTGTAGGCCGGCCTCAGATGCACCTTGGTAGTAGACAGTCAGTAAGTTTTCTCGATAGTTTAATCCTCTAAATTATCAATCAATTAAGTGGTTTTGCAGATGGCCTTGGCCAGTGCGATAGCCGGTCACCGATCTGCGAAGCACGCCGATGGCGACAATTCCCCGTTCTTCGGTTGCTATTTATTCAGTGCCTCCACTACCTTGGTGGCGGCGACGTGATCAGGGTTGAGGCTCGCCATGCCACCTTTTGGAATCCTTGTGCCGCTCGACATCATGAATCCCATCAGGTCACCCCGAGTCGGTTGCTCTGCCTTGATCTGGGTGACCAAGCTCTTACCCAAGGCATGCTCCACCTCAAGCCGAGCGCTATTGATATCTGCCGGCGACGCCTTTGCTCCAATCAGGTTGGCAAGCTTCTGCCAATGGCGTGCTATTTCAGCGCGGCTACCAGACGGGACCGCATTGGGGTCATCCTTGAGTGCCTTCATGACACCCAGTGCCAGTTGGGTGTGGGGACTCAAGGCGTCCTCATAGTTGGTATTCCAGTTCGTATCGGGCACAACTGGGCTCATCGTCGGACCTATGCAACCGGCTGTCGCCAGAGCAAGCGCGCCGACCAGTGCCGCGGGGAATAGCTTCTTTTGTAAAAAATAAAATGTGTGATGTTCCATCTTGTTCTTCATCTCCTCTGGTGATAAGTGTGTGAGAACTCTTTGTTTTTAGTGACGGTAGGTAAACTGCATGCTTGCGAGATTGGTCTCGAAGCTCACCTTGGTCGGGGTGCCGACGCTAGCAGTCATTTCATTCTTGAGGCCATGACTGAGCGAAAAGGTGAGAGATGAATTCTTGCTGACCTTGGCTGTTACCCCAGCCGACAGATGATGTTCGACGATGGCGGTGACGCCGGCATTGTTGTTGATATCTTTTTCGTCGATCGGCGATTTGCCGTAGTTATAACCGGCCAGCAGCACGATGCCGTCGGACAAACGGTACTTGGCGCCCAGCGCCAGCACGTTCTGATCGCTCCAGTTGTAGGCCAGGGTCTTGGTTTTCGAAGCCGTCGGGCCATATAGCGTGGCTGTAGTACGCACGTCGCTGTAATTGAGCCACTTCAGGTCGGCTTCCAGAAGCAGCTTCTCGGTCATCTGGTGGGAAATGCCGATCGAGACGGTCTGAGGGTCCTGGAATGAAAGACGCCATTTACCGTCATCCATGTTCCACTCCAGATCCTCTGTGTATGAACGGCTTGTGTAAGCAGCACCAAAGTTAGTGCGGTCGTTGATCTTATAGATCGTCCCAAGGACGAAAGAGCCGCCATAAGCGACATCGTTCGGGAAGTTCATGGATTTAGGTGGTAGGGTGGACATATCGAAGTTCTTGATCGACATCTGATTGACCGCCAGACTCAGATTGGCGCCGACTGACAGCTTGTCGCTGACTTTGTATGCGATGGCAGGGCCGATGCGCAATGACACTCGACTGGCAACAACTGCAGCATTGGAATTGCCCAACTTAAATGCCTCGGCCGGAAAGTCCACGCCGCCGCCGGATATCGGATAGGCACCGACGCTGATGGTAAAGTCCCGGCCAAATAAGTCACTCTGAAAGGCGAAGCCACCGGTTGCCATGATGTATGCGTTACTGTCGCTATCCACTCCGTTCATGCTGCGTTTCGGATTAAGTAACGACAGATTCATGTCAAAGCGGGTTTTGTCGTTCCCCATGTTGAGATAGGACAGTCCAGCCGGGTTGCTGAGAGCGGTGGTGACATCCTGTGGCATGGCCACAACAGCCCCCCCCATGGCATTGGAAATGGCGCTATAACCCACCATCTGGTCGCCGTTGTTGGCGAAAGCCGTGCCCGAGATGAGCACGCTGGCACAGATTGCTGAAGCTTTACGTTTCATTGCTTAACCCTCCTTTTATGGTTGAATAAAGCGACACCTTCAGCCTGCAACCTCGCCGGCTAAATTTTTTTTGAATTTCACGAATATTAACTCGTGGCAATTCCTCCGCTATTTCCCGAACGAAACAGTTTGGTAACAGTTTGTTACGGCGAGCGAAAGGGGTGGTGAGCGCGGAAATTTGACGCGGGCGGTAGCGCTCAGATGGATGACCAGGTCGCCTATGACGGCGCAGTGGGAAGAAGCGATGCCAACTTTGCATGTGGCTTGTTCGGGTAAGCGTCAGCCCATCCCTTCACGGCAGCATTGCATGATCCAAAGGTGAACAGATCGACGTAATTTGTTGCCAGGTGGCAGCCCTTCGCTGTGTCGTTATTACAGTATCTACCGGCATTCTCGAGTATCTGGTAACAATTAGTTACACGTCGTCACGAAAATCTCGTTGCGGGAAATATTGTGGAAACTCATCGGGCGGATAATGGCAAGCATCAGCTTGGGTGGAAAGAAGGCGGGTACGGCTGAGGATACGAGTCCCGCATGAGCAGCGTGCGGGATTAGAGTATGGGGGGTGGACGAAGTATGGATAACCGGATCCATTCTCGGCAACCGGGCAGGCAAGTGCAACGATTAAGAGCACATCTGCGATGCGGCATCGTCCCAAGAATATAGTCATATAGAGATAGCGATTCAGTACTGCCAGATTCAAAGAATCGCAATTGAGGAATAAGAAATGCTTAATAAAATCTCAATTGTGTCAGTAGGGTTGGCCGGCGTATTGGCCATTGGCTCCGTACATGCTGCTCACCCGCTGATCACCGAAGACACCGGAACCCAAGGCGCTGGTGGTTTTCAACTGGAGCTTACTTACGATGATAATCACGACCGCATCGGGGAAATAAAGAGCCGATCCACCGTGGCGGCCTCGGCACTCTCCTACGGTATTGCCGATAATATCGATATCGCTTTGGGGCTTGCCCATATCAGGAATGAGGCCATCGAAAGTAGTGTAACTAACGTCGAAAGCGGCAGAGGCGACAGCCAACTGTTCGTGAAATGGCGTTTCTATGAAAATGAAAATCTGAGTCTTGCGCTCAAGCCCTTGCTCACTTCTCCCAGTGGCAACTCGGCCCGGGGCTTGGGGTCAGGGCGCAGCACCTATGGGCTGAATTTTGTTACAAGCCTGGAACAGGGTTTGTTGACTTATCATTCCCACGCTGGTTACCTCAAAAACATTCAACAATGTGGATGAGCGGAAGGATCTTTTTCACTTGTCCGGAGCCGTGGCGTACCAAGTCAACAATAAGCTGAAGCTCGTCGCCGATGCAGGAGTTGACACCAATACGGACAGATTCTCGCGCACTTGGCCGGCAATGCTTGTAGCCGCTGTGATCTACTCGCCACACAAGAAACTTGATCTCGACGCGGGAATGCACGTGGGCCTGAACCAGGCCGCTACCGACTATGCGTTTCTTTCGGGGGTTACCATTCGTTGGTGACCCCTTTAAGATTATTCCCGGGTTCTTCTAATCAATTATTTTTATGGCTTAACCTTTCTATCGGTACCGTCGCGGCCGCGGTGTTATGGCCAAGGCTGAACCGGACCTCGCGGGTTTGCCTCAAGCAATGGAATTCAATAGCAGCACGTCACGAGCCGAACGTGCTCGAATCTACGGGTGCATGAAACGGCCCGGCATCTTGTCACAATAAGTTACAAAAAATGGCGGTTTTGACATATGTCGTTTACACCACTGCGGTTAAATACGCTTCGCTACAAATCAATTTATTCATTTTTATACGGAGACTCAATCAGGGCATCTCTAAAAATTCACCCCCAATCGCCCCCTGAGGCATCAGTTACAGCCAGAACTTTGAGATAATGCACCTCTTTCTATCCCAATCTATCCCAATGCCCACACCCGGTTGCCCCGGTTCTTTTGATGTTGAGATATGCACCACCAAGCTGACGGCGATGGGTGATGGCCTCATCTTACTGGTGCGCGCAGCGATGGAGCAGGCAGCTTATCTGGGCCAGGTATTGCCGCGGCAGTTGAGCTTGCGCAACTGCTTGACGCCTTTGAAGAGAATTTGCGACATTGTCCGCATGGATGATGCGCTACGGTATACCTTATCTGCTCGCCGGCATGGCGCAACTGAAGCAGCCCAAGCGAACATGACGGGTCGAGCCCCGTACGGTGAAGCGACGACCAAAGCCGCGCCAACTGCTCATGGAACCGCGTCAAATCGCGCGTGCGCCGTTGTTATAAATCAACAAGCGGCTTCTAGCAACAAGCTTACGTTAGTGCCATTGAGAATGGACACCATTGGAGTTACATAATGAATACTGGCGACACGGGTAAGTTTGAGAATGCGCATTTGGAGCAATGGCTAGAAGCCACGCGCCATTATTTGTTTGCCGATCAGGAAAGTCTCGCCGATGCAGCAGAGAAAGCGCTGCTTAAATCGAGGCTGGACAGCCATGGCGCTCAGGACCGCTTCATTTCACGAGCGCGCGGGAGGCTGCTACGCCTCGTGAAACGCACAGCGCAGCACGATCAAAACCCGCTGCAGGAACTGGAGAGCGCCTTCTATTTTCAGGTTTCATTCGTTTTGCGGCACCCCGATGTTCCCAAGCGCCTTCTGGAGTGGTTATCGCAAGGCAGCGACACCCGTATTCGCCGGCGTATCCAGAAGGTCATCGTCCACTACGAATCACGCCTTTGCCGAATGATTGCTCAGGCCAAGCGCCAGGGACGCATCAGGGCCGACATCGACCCGCGGACAGCGGCGGGCATTTTCATCGGCATGATCCAGAGCCTGGCCATCAGATTGAATGCCAACCTGCGTCAGCGAGAACTGTTGTTGCGCGAGGCATTCGAGAATTTTTCCCTGTACCGGGCAGGGATGGCCTCTGCGTCGAAATGACGTCAAGCGAAGAGAATTTTTTCGTCAAAATATCAATGAAAAAGAAAGTTCACTATGACTGCATTCAAACAACAACGCGGGTTCAGTATCTGGGCGATTTCCCTGGTCGCGGTCGGATTCGGCCTGCTGACCATCAAGGAAGGCGGCACGATCCTGTTTGGTGACGAGGCGGTGCGCACCGCAGCCGGCAACTATGTGCCGTTCGTGCTCTGGTTCAATTTCGCGGCGGGCTTCGCTTATGTCGTCGCCGGCGCCGGGCTATGGCTGCGGCAACGCTGGGCGGTGTGGCTGGCCGTTGCCATTGCCGCGGCGACAGCCCTCACGTTCGCGGCTTTCGGCGTGCACGCCTATTCCGGTGGGGCCTACGAGCCGCGCACGGTGATCGCCATGAGCCTGCGAACGTTGGTTTGGGTGACAATCTCGGCCATTGCCTGGCGCCGGCTGGTGCGGCGTCTGGCGTGATGCCATGCAGGCTGCCCCCCACGATGCATCTGCCGGCAAGACATGGGCAGGGGAAGGCCGCGTGGGTGCTCACGCTGTTTTTACACATCGCGCCGGCCATCGCACAAGCCGCCAATGAAAATGCTTACAGCATCAATGATTGCAAGGCGGATGAGGTCGTAAGATTCTCCGGGGGGATCGCAAGACTGGAGAACGACCTTTTTACCGGTACCGACCAGAATTACACGAATGGCGTGGCATTCGCCGCTGTTTCGCACGACATCGCCGGCAAGCTGCGAACCGAGTGCCTGCCCACACCGGTGCGGCTGCATGCGGAACTCATCAAGTTTCTGAACCCGGGTTTTTGGACCGATGCGGAAAACTCAACGCATACGCAAAACGTGGTGGTGAAGTTTGGCCAATCCATGTTCACACCGAAAGATCCTGCCAGGACCGATCTGATTCCGGACGATCGGCCTTATGCGGGCTTGCTGTACGTGGGCATGTCGTGGAACCATCGGAAACATGAACCACAAAGCAACTCGGAAATACTCGATACACGCGAGATCACCCTGGGTGTCATCGGCCCGCTGTCTCTTGCGGAACAGTCACAAAATCGGGTTCACGATGCGATCGGTGCCGACAGATTTCTCGGTTGGCAACACCAGTTGAAGAATGAGCCTGCGCTGCAATTGGCCATGGACCGCAAATTCAGGGACTATCGCGGAACGGGCGCGATCATGCCCGGTTTCTCTGCCGATTCGATACGCTCACTGGGACTGCGACTAGGCAACATCGAAACCTCCGCTTCCCTGGGCATCGAAGGGCGTATCGGCTGGAATCTGCCGAACGACTTCGGCACCTATCCGATCAGACCGGGCGCCGAAAATCGTCCGCCATCCGCTGCCATCATCCCCAGCGGCCCGGGCGATGCCCCTACGGCGGTCGTCAGGCCGCGATCTGGCGTTCACCTCTTCGGGACGATGGAAACAAAGTTCGTCGCGCATGACTTTTCGCTCGACGGCAACCTCTTTCGATCAAGTTACAGCGTCACTCGCCGACCATGGGTTGCCCAGGCTGCTGTCGGGGTCAGCGCTCATGGCCCGGTGGCCGGGCACGGCGTCAGGCTGGCCGTGATGCGTGTTTACCGTTCGCGTGAATTCGAGGAGCAGGGGCCAAACCAGGCTTATGGCTCTATCGCGCTGAGCATTGACTTCTAAAAACGCATGCGCACCTTCATGGCATCCATGCCTGAAAATTTGAAATCACATGAAACACTGACCAGGGAAAGCAAGAGATGAGCGAACATAGGCAACGGCTATCGACGGAAGAACGCCAGGAAGAAATCATCAGGGCTGCCGTGGATCTTGCCGGCGAGCAGGGGGTGGACGGCGTGACGACCCAGGACATGGCGGATGCCGTGGGCATCACCCAAGGCGCGATTTTCCGCCACTTTCCCAACAAGGACATGATTTGGCTGGCGGTCATCCACTGGGTGAGAGGCCGTCTGATGAGCGTGGTGGATATGGCGGCGGAGCAGGGCAGCGACCCGCTCGATTCCCTGGAGAAGATGTTTTTCGCTCACCTGGGCTTCGTCGACAAGGTGCCTGCGATCCCGAAGCTGGTATTTACCGATCAACTGTTGAAGAAAAATCCCAAGATCAAGGAACTGATCCGCAGCATCCTGGCGGATTACGAGGCCAAAGTGACCGGCCTCCTTGCCCAGGCCAGGGCGCAGAATCTGGTTCGCCCGGACTTGGACGAGCACGGCGCCGCTGTCATGTTTACCGGTATCATTCAGGGCTTAGTGATGCGGGTTTCCATTATAGAAGCACGAAAATCACTGATTGCCGAGGGGAAACTGGTGTTCCCCCTTTTTCTCCACGGCATCGGCAGCGTGCGTGCAACCGGCGCAAAACAGGATTTGAACGTCTGACATAGGCGCACCTCACAGGACCACGCCAGGCTTTTTACGGTGGCACCAACAAGTTTTTTCCAAGTAACATGGGAAAAGAATCCCCCAATTCGGAGATAACCATGCAAGACATACATGAAACCTGGATCGCAATAAAACTCGGCGGGATGATCATTCTGCCGTTGTCTATGCTGGCGATCATCGCCTTGGCCATTATGCTTGAGAAGGCATTTATCTATTGGCGTTATGCCCGTCTTCCACTTGACTTGCTCAACCTCGCCGAGACCTATGGCTTCGCCTGGGAAGAGCTGGAGAAAAGGCTTTACGGCTTGAATCACCGTCATTACTTCAGGCGGTTTTTCGAGGTAATAATCGCCAACCGGCTTCGACCCACATGGTGGACTGAATCCCGTGCTGCGGACGAAGCACAACTGATCGAAACATCCCTTGCACGCAGGTTGTGGGTGTTGGAGACCATCGTCACCGCTGCGCCCTTGCTCGGACTCATGGGAACCATTGGCGGAATGATGGATGCCTTCAAGATCATTGGCGGCAGTGGCATTGTGAATCCTACGGGGGTGACGGGAGGCGTGGCACAGGCACTCATTGCAACGGCAATCGGCTTGTTGATCGCGCTGATTGCCTTGTTTGGATTCAATTACTTCTCGCGTGTGCAATCGCAAACGATGGACGAAATGGAACGCCTCGGTACTCGCCTGATTGATCACATCCGTCTGGACCAACAGGGTGACGCCCATGAAGCTGCGTAAATCCAGGACTTATCGCAAGGGGCGCATCGAAATCATCCCGATGATCGACGTGATGTTCTTCTTGCTGGCGACCTTCATGCTGTCTTCATTGTCGATGCAGAACCTCGATTCGCTGCAAGTGAATCTGCCTCAGGGGAAAGCCGAAAAGCTCAACGCCGACAAACCGGTAACCATGACGATGACAGGCGACAGCAAAATCTTTGTCAACCAGACTCCGGTGACCTTGCAAACCCTGGCCGCCACGCTCGGGCCCCTGCTGACCAATTCGCAACAAAGCGTCGTCGTGTCTGCGGATAACGCCGCCCCACAGGGCATCGTGGTACAGGCAATGTTGCAGGCACGGGCTGCCGGCGCCCGGAAATTTTTGATCGCGGTAAAACATGAGTAATGTCGCAAGCGTGCCCGATTCCCATTCACGGGATATTCGGACCGCCATATGCTGGAATTGTGGCAAGGTTGTGCGCATAAGTGTGTCCGATTCCCGATCGAAGGAAATCAGGCTCTGGTGGCCGATACCACTGGCAGCAATCATCTGGCTGGTGATCATTTGGAAATTCGGTAATTTCCTAACTTCTCCCAAGGTCGAAATGGTAGTGTCTGCGCCCATAGAAGCAAGCTTTGTGGAACTGCCTGAAGTGGCGCCAAATAAAAGTCCAGACGCTCAACCCCAATCCCTGCCCAGGCAAACCAGCAAGCCCAAGATAAAACCCCGTACTGACATCGCGGCAACCAAGCCTGTGGCCCCGGCAGATCCCGCACCGGCACCCAATTTAGCGCCCCCGACAGACTTGTTGTCCTACGTTAACGCGGCCAGAGAGCGTCGTCGTGCCGCCGAGACGTCTGCTGAACGCGAAAATTCCGAAGCAAGGGCTAACGAACGCGAGCCCTCTGCCGACGAGATCAGGATGGCGAACATCAAGCGCAATCTCCAACCACAAGGCACGAACGGCGTGTTCCAAATTGTCAGCATGGGTATTCGGACTGGTACATTTTCGTTTCGTGGCTGGACTAAGGACTTTAGCAATGCCCGGCGCGAATTGATCGAAGTCGATGCAGGTCCAAATGGTGATATGGAGCACGCAATGGTGCGCAGCATGATTGAGTTGATTCGTAAATATTACAAAGGTGATTTTAATTGGGAATCGCAACGCCTCAATCGAGTGGTCATCCTATCTGCACGCATAGAGGATAACGTGGGGCTGGAAGATTTTTTGATACGTGAGTTTTTTGGTGCTGGCGCCGGACCTCACGGGGTTGCATTACGAAATGGAATTCAATAGCAGCACGTCACGAGTCGAACATGCTCGAATCTACGGGTGCATGAAACGGCCTCACAATAAGTTATAAAAAAGGGCAGTTTTGACATACGCCATTTTTATTCGCCCTTTTTTATTTATGCAAAATTCAGGCTATAAATAAAGTAGGATGGGTCTTGGTCTTGGAAGTAGATTCCATGAGGAGTTTGTTAGGCAGGTTGTGATGCATTCATTCATCAATGGGCTGGGTTGTTCTGGCGCATTTGTTTTATGTGTGTACTCACAAAATGCTTGACTCGGTTTCACGTGTTTTGCTATAGTCTCACCTCTCGACGCGGGGTGGAGCAGTCTGGCAGCTCGTCGGGCTCATAACCCGAAGGTCGTAGGTTCAAATCCTGCCCCCGCAACCAGTTTTAAGTTTTAAAGAGTTGTTGACGTTTCCTGATAACTCTGTAGAATGCGCACCTCGCTTCAGCAGTACGAAGCACCGCTTCATTAGGATGAAGCACTGTTCTTTAAAAATATACAGCCGATAAGTGTGGGCGCTTGTTACGGGTGAGCAT
>NZ_DATKTK010000004.1:0-119606 GCF_035531155.1 Sulfuricella sp.
GCTGGTGGTGACCCATATCGGCGCCGCACCGCTGTGGCTGTGGCTGGTCTGCACCACGGCGTTTTTCGTGCTGGTCTCGGGACGCATGATCCCGGCGATGGCCATCATCACGTCGGCGGCGCAGCCAAAATTGCGCGGCACTTTCATGTCGCTGAATGCCACGGTGCAGTCGCTCGCCATGGGTCTGGCCACCACGCTGGCCGGATTCATCATCACGCAAAACGATGCGGGGCAGATCGTTGACTATGGTCTGGTGGGGGTTGTTGCGATAGCAGGGAATGTGCTGGCAATCCTGTTCGTCTCGCGCATCGTGATGCACGACCAGCACGTTACCGTGCCCGATGTTGCGCTGAAATAAGCAGGGATTATCCCCAAATCATTTTTGCGCGATGGTAGGCCGGACACGGCGATGCGAAGCATTTGGCGCGGGCAGCGCAAGGAGCCGCGCATAACCAGCGACTTGCCCGCCTGCGGGCTTAGTCGAATGGCTATAACCAATGACTTGCCCAGCGTCTTTTGCTGGGTTAGTCAGATGGCTAGTAGTCATATCAGTAGTTTTATCAGTGAACGACGCAGACATATCAGACAGATAGGCACACCCGCAAGGGGTAGGCCGAGCGGTACCCGTAACTGAAGCTACGACCGCTACGCACACGAGAGAGCGAGCATGCGACACAGTGTTTCGCGCGCAAAAACGATTTGGAGCGGGTGAAGGGGATCGAACCCTCGTATGCAGCTTGGGAAGCTGCCGTTCTGCCATTGAACTACACCCGCACGGTTCGCCATTGTAGGGGGTGGGACGACATGTTGGCAACATTGTTCGAAATGCCTGCGCGCAAACCGATCCAATTCGCCTCATGCATTTGACCTAAAACAAATCAAGGGAAAAAGCAATACATGATACACAGTATTCAGTATGCAATATGATGCGTGATAACATTATTTCAACTCAAATCCCCGTCACAGGGCGATTTGATTGCGGCGTCCAATGTGCGCAAATCCTCTCTAATATCCCGGAGTTATCGATATGTTCAAGAATATGACCGTTGCCGTGCGCCTCGGCGCAATTTTTTCCCTTCTGGGTTTCGGCCTCGTCATCGGTTCCGGCATCGCATTATGGAAAATCGACGAGCTGAAGAACAGCATAGACAAGCTGGCCTACGACAGGGTACCCAAAATCCTGCTGGCAAAAACCGTCACGGACAATGTCAACCAGAATATGCTTTCCGTGCGCAACATCCTGCTGATGGACAAGGAGGAGGACATTTCCAGGGAAATGGATTCCATGGCCAAATCACGCAAAATAGTAGTCGAAACCATCGGCAAGCTGGAAAAAACCGTCACCTCGGAAAAAGACAAGCAACTATTAACCACCGTCAAGGAACAAAAGGAACCCTATCGCCTG
Organism: Sulfuricella sp.; assembly: GCF_035531155.1. Classification (NCBI taxonomy): domain Bacteria; kingdom Pseudomonadati; phylum Pseudomonadota; class Betaproteobacteria; order Nitrosomonadales; family Sulfuricellaceae; genus Sulfuricella; species Sulfuricella sp. The sequence goes on from NZ_DATKTK010000004.1 coordinate 1,406, forward strand.
CTAGTGCAAAAAGTGCTGGGAGCCAATCAAGCCGGAAAGAAAAACGAGGCTACGGACATCCTCAACAATGAGATCCGACCGGTGCTTGCCAAATACACGCAAGCCTTGAACGAACTCAGCGCATATCAAGTCGAGCAGATTGATAATGCCGCCGCCGAAGCACAAACGCTTTATCAACGCACCTTCCTGCTCATTACCATCGCTGCTTCCGCGCTGGTGATCGCGGTGGCGATCGCCGGTTTCCTGATTATTCGCTCGCTCACCCGTGACCTCGGCGGCGAGCCGGCTTATGCTGCAGAAATTGCCCGCAGCATTGCCGCCGGCAACCTTGCCATGACAGTGGTCACCAAGCCGAACGACAGCGGAAGCATGCTGGCTGCGATGAAGCAAATGCAGACCAGGCTGAAGGAGATGGTCGCCGGAATTCTTGCCGACGCCGACCAGGTATCCAGCACCGCCACGGAGCTCGCCGCCGCCTCCAGCCAGGTCGCGGAAAGCTCGCGCCAGCAGTCCGAAGCTGCCTCTTCCATGGCTGCAGCAGTCGAAGAAATGACAGTCAGCATCGACCAGGTTTCCGAAAACGCCGATGAAGCACGAACCCTCTCCAAGCGCTCCGGCGAATTGTCGGAACAAGGGGCTGGCGTGATCCAGAATGCGGCAACGGAAATGTCGCAGATTTCAGATTCCGTCAAGGAATCCTCTCAAATCATCGCAGCGCTGGAACAGCAATCGGGAGAAATTTCCTCCATCGTCAACGTCATCAAGGAAATCGCCGACCAGACCAATCTGCTCGCCCTCAACGCCGCGATCGAAGCGGCCCGCGCGGGCGAGCAAGGCCGGGGCTTCGCGGTGGTCGCAGACGAGGTGCGCAAGCTGGCGGAACGGACAAGCAAGTCCACCCAGGAAATCGCCGTGATGATAGAAAAAATCCAGGGGGGCACTCACAGTGCTTTTGCCAGCATGGAAAGCGGCGTCGCACGGGTAAGTAACGGGGTGACGCTGGCGAACGAAGCTGCCGGTTCGATTACCCAGATCAAAACCGAGGCGGCACGGGTGGTTCAAGTCGTAGGCGATATCTCCAACTCGCTTAAAGAGCAAAGCGTGGCCAGCAATGACATCGCCAAGAACGTGGAAAAAATCGCCCAGATGAGCGAGGAAAATAGCGCCGCAGTGCAGGAAACCGCGAAAGCCGCCCAGCATCTGGAACATTTGGCCACCTCCATGCAGAACACTATTGGCCGTTTCAAAGTCTAGGGAAGCGCTGATTTATTCGCTCCGTTCGGGCTGAGCTTGTCGAAGCCCTTTATAACATTATGATTTACATGGAACACCCTTCGACGAGCTCAGGGCGAACGGATTTAATCAGCGTTTCCCTAGGCTTGGTGCGGCCTATCATTGAACCGCTGCAACATGATAAAATTCAGCGCATAGTCAACCTTGGAAATTAATGCAAGTGATTCAACTTTCGGTCAATGGCGCCCCTCTTGTTTTCGATCAATCTCCCAGCCTCGTTCAATTACTGGAACATCTGTACCTGATCGGCAAACGCGTTGCAGTCGAGCGCAATGGCGAGATCGTGCCACGCAGCCAGTTTCCAGAAACAGTGCTTGCTGACGGGGACAAACTGGAAATCGTCGTCGCCGTAGGCGGCGGCTAATATTCGTGAGGCGGTAAGGCGGAAAACCCGTTACCCCTTACCCTTCACCCCTTACAGGTTAAGACATGGACGAACTCATTATCGCAGGCAAATCCTACGCCTCCCGGCTGCTGATCGGCACCGGCAAGTACAAGGATTTCGACGAAACCCGCCGCGCCGTCGAGGAAAGCGGCGCGCAGATCGTGACGGTGGCGATCCGCCGCACCAACATCGGCCAGACCGCCGGCGAGCCGAGCCTGCTCGATGCGCTGCCGCCCTCGAAATACACCTACCTGCCCAACACCGCCGGCTGCTACAGCGCTGACGACGCCATCCGCACCCTGCGCCTGGCGCGCGAACTGCTGGACGGCCACGACCTGGTCAAGCTCGAAGTGCTGGGCGACCCGAAGACGCTCTACCCGAACATGATGGAAACCCTCAAGGCGGCGGAAGTCCTGGTCAAGGACGGCTTCAAGGTGATGGTCTACACCTCCGACGATCCGATCATCGCCAGGCAGCTGGAAGAAATCGGCTGCGTCGCGGTGATGCCGCTGGCCTCGCTGATCGGCTCCGGCATGGGCATCCTCAACCCCTGGAACCTGCAGATCATCATCGACAACGCCAAGGTGCCGGTGATCGTCGATGCAGGCGTGGGAACGGCATCGGATGCCGCCATCGCCATGGAACTGGGCTGCGACGGCGTGCTGATGAATACCGCCATCGCCGGCGCCGGCAACCCGGTGCTGATGGCCTCGGCCATGAAAAAAGCGGTACAGGCCGGGCGCGAAGCCTTCCTCGCCGGTCGCATGCCGAAGAAGCTCTATTCCGCCAGCCCGAGTTCGCCCACCTCCGGCATGATTTCCTGAAACCTTTTTTAGCCACGGATTAACACAGATGTTCACGGATTGCCCCGATTTTATCCGTGTAAATCTGTGTTAATCCGTGGCAAAGACTTTATGAACCACCGCCCAATCAGAAGCTTCGTCCTGCGCCAAGGGCGCATGTCCAATGCCCAGACGCGGGCGCTGGAAACCCTGCTGCCGCGCTGGGGCATCCCCTATCAGGAATCGCGGCTCGATCTTGACGCCGCCTTTGGCCGCAGCGCGCCGAAGATCCTCGAAATCGGCTTCGGCATGGGGGATTCCACTGCGGCCATCGCTGCCGCCCATCCCCAGAACGACTATCTCGGCATCGAGGTTCACGGCCCCGGCGTCGGCAGCCTGCTCAACCAGATCGAAGCCCTGGGCCTGACCAATCTGCGCGTCATCCAGCACGACGCGGTGGAAGTGCTCAAGCACATGATCGACCCGGCCAGCCTCGACGGCGTGCACATTTTCTTCCCCGACCCCTGGCACAAGAAAAAACACCACAAGCGCCGCCTGATCCAGCCGGAACTGGTCGCGCTGCTGTGTGAAAAACTCAAGCCCGGCGGTTATCTCCACGCCGCCACCGACTGGCAGGAATACGCCGAGCACATCCTCGCCGTGCTTGCCGCCGAACCCGGACTTGCCAACACCGCCGCCGATTACGCTCCCAAGCCGGACTATCGCCCGCTCACCAAATTCGAGCAGCGCGGCATTAAACTCGGCCACGGGGTGTGGGACATCGTGTTCAGGGAAATCTAGCCGAACCGGTTCTGTACCACCACCTCGCCCAACGGCAATTGTCCGCCGCGCGGCCACGGCTCATTGATTCCCTTGCCGATCGCAACAAACATGGTGAGTACATAATCCTGCGGCAAGTTGATGAGCTTGCCCACCGCGTCGAAGTCGAAGCCATCCATCGGGCAGGAGTCGTAACCCATTTCCTTCGCCGCCAGCATCAACGACATGGCCGCGATCCCGCACGAGCGCATGGCCTCGTCGCGCTGCACCTGCTCTCTGCCGGCATAATATTGGCCGATGGCGGGCACGATAAAATCCTGCACCGGCTGCGGCGCGTTCCTCCAATACCGCCCCGGCTCCTTATCCCACGCCTTGAGGTCTGCGCACAGCACGACCAGCAACGAGGCATCAGTGACCTGCGCCTGGTCCCACGCAGCCTGCCTTATTTCCTTGCGCAACACCGGGTCGCTCACCAGCACGAAGCGCCAGTTCTGAATATTGAAGGCGGTGGGGGAAAGCAGGGCGAGCGACGTCAGCTTCTCGATCTCCGTCTCACTCATGCGCTGGTTGGGGTCGTATGACTTGACCGAACGGCGCGACTCAATCGCTTCTGCAACATTCATGATGCCTCCTGTATTAATGTTTACGCATTAAAAACACGAATTCGCCGCCCGCTTCGGCGGCAGAAAGCAGCTCGTTTCCGGTCTGCTTGGCGAAGGCCCGCATGTCTTTTACAGCGCCGGAGTCTGTTGCAGTGATTTTTAATATCTGCCCCGCCCCGATCTCAGCCAAAGCCTTCTTGGTACGTAAAATCGGCAGGGGGCAGTTCAAACCGCGCGCATCCAGTTCTTTGTCGATGCTCATGGCATTTCTCCTTAAGGAAAATCAGTCTTCATCTTGAGGTATACAGAAGAGTCACGCGCCGACCAGCTGCGCCTTGTAACCATGCGTCCGCACTCTTCCCAGAAGCGAGGCGTGAGTCACTTTGTCGGCATCGAATGCGACCAGCATCAGATGGTCCCGACCGGGGTTAAAGCGTGGCGCAACAACGCCGGGAAGCGCCCGCATATCTTCCTCCAGCGCATTTCTTTGCTCCACGCTAAGCTCTTCATCGATATGCACCAATACATCGCATAAATTCATGGCAATCTCCTTTAAGATACCGACCATCCGGTATGTTACTGGTTTAAAAAAACGCCACACTTACTTCTTCCGGCCCTTTTCTGCCTTGACCGGCATCAGCCCCTGCACGTAACCATGCAACTGCTTCATGCAGATTCCAAACGTCTTGGGGGATTGCATGCTTTTCGCCACGCCGATGCACCCCTCCCAGGCTGAAACGATAAACAGCGCCGCCGCCTTGTAATCCACCTCCGCCCGAATCTCGCCCTGCTTCTGCCCACGCTTGAGGGCGCCTTCAACCGTTTTCTGCCACACCCCCAGCACCCCTCCGAGCCGCTTCTGAAACAGCTCGTCCAGAGGACTCATCTCCTGCATCAGATTATTGAGCGGACAACCCAGCATGACGAAATCCGACGGCACTTTCTTGTCAATGGTGGCAATAATCTCCAGCAGCATTTCAATGGGCCGTTCGCTTTCACGTAGCGGCTTGAAGATCAAGCCTTCCAACTGCTCCTTGATAACCTCCTCGATCACCGCCAGACCCAAGGCATGCTTGGTAGGGAAGTGATGGTACAGCGCTCCCTTGGTCAGGCCCGTATCCTGCAGGATATTGGCGATGCTCGCGGCCTGAAAACCTTGACGGTGAATCTCGCAAAAGGCCGATTGCAATAGTTTGTCTCGGGTAAGGTCGGGTTGTTTTGTTTGCATTTGGCAATTACATACCAACCGGTATGTCTGTGTCAAGAGCTTTTCTGCAAAATCTCTTTGACGCTCCCATTCGGCATTCTCCTAGCTTGGAAAACTTACCGAATTAAAAGGCTCGCGCTATAATCTGGAGGCGCCGCCCAGAAATGGCGGCCGCCATTCCAACCCACCCAAAGGAGTCGCCATGAAAAAACTGTTGATCTCACTGTGCCTGGCTGTCGGTTTCGCTTCCCCCACCTTCGCCGCTGATGAAAAAGCGCCGACCGCGCAGCAGAGCAAGATGGGCGCGTGCAATAAGGAAGCCGGCGAGAAGGCGCTGAAAGGCGACGAGCGCAAGAAATTCATGAGCGAATGCCTGAAGGGCAAAGCGCCCGAGCCTGCAAAAGAAGCCTCCGCGCCGAAAGGAAAGCTGACGCCCATGGCCACCTGCAACAAGGCTGCCGGCGAGAAAAGCCTGAAAGGCGATGAGCGCAAGAAGTTCATGAGTGCTTGCCTCAAGGCCAAAGGCCCGGAAAACATGAAGTAAGCCACCCGGCTTACCTGTTGAGAAACCCGCCGCGGCGGGTTTTTTTATGGCATGCGGCCGCTGATGGCGCGCAGGAATTCCTGGCGAAACAAATCGTTATCCTTGAAGCAACCGGCAAAGGCCTGGGTATAGACCCGCTCGTCGCCGCGCCGGTCCTCGCCCAGCAGCAGGCAAAGCTGCTCCGCCTCGATCACGCAGGCGGCGCCCTTGGCCTTGCCGTGCGTGACCAGCGCTTCTGCGACATCGCGCGTCATCCACTCCTGGTAGGTGAAGCGGTGGCCGATCGCATCCACCAGCCGCGCGATACGGCCGAAGCCGTGGAGCCGGCCGCCGGGGATGTAGGCAACGTGGGCGATGCCGCGAAACGGCACGAGGTGGTGCGGGCAGACGCCGTGCACCGCGATACCGCGTATCACCACCATGTCCTCGCGTGGATCGGCAAAGCCTTCGCCCAAGACATCGGCGGGATCCATGTCGTAGCCGCCGAGCAGACGCTTTTCCCATAGTTCGCGCACGCGCTGTGCGGTCCTGCCGGTGTGTGTGCTGTCCGGCGAGACGCCGCAGGCACGCAGCAAGTCGGTCACCGCCTGCTCGAAGGCGGCAGCATCGAACTTGCCGACGCGCGGAATGCCCAAACTGCCTGGAGTCGGCGCGGGATGATCGTGATCGCAACAGTCAGCCATGGTGTGCCCTCTTAATTTTTCTGACGCGGTATCCAGCCTTCCAGCAGGGTGTTGATGACTGCGTCGGCCTGTTCTGAAAGCACGAAACGGTCATTGGAAAGTATCCAGCGGAAAGCCAGCCCCTGCACGGAGGAAATCAGCAGACAGGCGCTTTGCTCCGGATTGATATCGGTGCGAATTTCTCCCGCCGCCTGCGCCGCCTTGATCTGGCCGGAGAGGAATTGCAGGAAGGTCATCACCAGTTGGTTCATGCGCTCGCGGAACACCGGGTCGCCCGACTGCAGCTCTTCGGAAAAAAGCAGGCGCGGGATGCCCGGCTGGCTCTGGATGAAGTTGAGGTGAAAACGAATCACCGCGCGCAAGCGGTCGATCGGTGTCAGCCTGTCCAGCCCGAGCTGGCCTATACCCTGCTGCAGCCGGTTCTGGACGGCATCCACCAGCGCCACCAGCACGTGGCTCTTGTCGCCGAAATGCAGGAACAACGTCGGCTGAGCGATTCCCACCGCCTTGGAAAGCGCGCGCGTGGTCAGTTTCGCCACGCCTTCATGGCGGATGATCTCCATCGCCGCCTCGACGATGTCGTTGCGCCGGGCTTCGGCAGATTTGCGCTTGCGTTTTGGCTCAGCCATCAGTGGCTGTGGTTTTTGGGTTCCATTTTCCGTAATTATAGCCATTAATCCCCTTTATTCGCTTCGATTTCAGGCTGATCACACAATATCAAAAAAAGCGGCCCGAAGGCCGTAAAAAAACACACTCAAGCAGGCATGTTATTTGGTGCAGCAATCACCTTCAGGTACGCCCGCTTTTTTCAGCATGAAGGAGAGCGGGCAAAAATTGGTCAGGCCGCTTTGTGCCAGATTGGCGCCCACGAACACAGTCAGCCAAACCCAGGCGGGATTGTGGAAATGGCTCAATGCCACACTGAGTAATACCATGCTGCCGGCCATCAAATGTACTATTTTATCAACGGTCATGTTTGTTCCCTTTCTTAAAATGCATAGCTGATCTGCACATTGGCGACGTTCTGCTCAAGCCCGATCTTGGTTGTGCCATCTGTCGAGGTTACTTCGTTGTGGAAAGCGCGGACGTAAGACAGAGTGCCGGACACCTTCTGGCTTATCTGTCGGGTCAGGCCGAGTGTAAAATGCTTCTCGGTGACAGCCAGGGAGCCGATATTCGACTTCACATCCTCCGGCCCGATAGGTGATTTACCGTAGTTGAATCCAAAGCGGAGCGTGGTTTTTGGATCGATTTCCTTCTGCACGCCAATCATGTAAACAGTCTGATCATCCCAGCCGAAATCCAGACTTGCCGGTCCCGGGGTGCCAGCGGCATGGATCAGCGGAACCGATCCCAGCACCTCGCTGAACTGGATGCGTTTGATGTCAGCTTCGATCAACAATCCTGGTGTCGGCTTGAAAGCCGCGCCAAGGACGAATTGCTGCGGGCCATCCATGGTCATGCGGTATTCCCCCGAGTTCGTGTTCCACTTGAACTCGCCCATGTTTTGCTTGCTGACCCAGGATGCGCCAATCTGGACTTTGTCGTTCACATGGTAGATCAGGCCGGCTGTCATGCCGTAGCCATAGACTTGGTTTTGGGGCAATGAAAGACCCGCCGCTCCGATCAGTCCATTGTGCATCGCCAGGCTCTGGTAGTCGATGTTGAGCGCAGCGCCGACGGAAAGCTTGTCACTGACCTTGTAGCCGAAGCCCGGTGCGATCTTGTAGAACTGCTTGGTGGTCACAAATGCCTGGTTGCCGGCAGCAGGTGCGACATCGGAGAAATCCACCCCCATCCCGGACAGCCCGCCCATTCCCATGCCGAGGTATAGTCTGTCGTCGACGTTGAACCCCACTGCACCGGCAGGGATCAGGTAATAGTTCGAATCGCTTTCACTGCTATTGACCGTGCGCGTCGGATTCAGAACCCCGAATCCCAAATCGAATCGCACTTCCTTCATGCCCAGTTCCGCCAATCCAGCGGGGTTGGTCATCACTGTCGCCGAATCAGGCGGCGCTGCCACCACCGCGCCGGCCATGCTCCTCTGAATTGCCGTTACTCCAAACAACTGGTCGCCATTGGTGGCCAGCGCGGCCTGGCCAAACCCTAACAATGTCGCGCCCATGGCGCCTGCTGCAATATATTTGTTATTCATCATGTCCTCTCCTCCAAATTTTTATGATGTTTACTTCCCTTTCACGGCAACCGGGGTCATCAGTTGCGGACTCACCCCAGGTATGCCGCGAAATTTTTGATGGCAGGCCACGCAACCGCTCATGATGTCGCTCATGTGCGTCGCCGCCGTGGCCATGTCGCCCTTTTCAGCCGCCTCGGCCAGCCTGAGTGCGCTGCCCTCGACCGCATCGTTCATCACTGGCAACACCGCCATGTCCGTGCTGTTCATCTTGTCCAGCGGGAAATAAGGCAGCAAGCCGCCTTTCGGAATGCGGTGATTGGCAAGCCGGCGCGCGCTGTCGACCGCCTGTTCGGCGTTGTCGACCGCCAGTGCGGCGGCGATGCCCTGATAGTCCGACAGGATTTCCTGCATCACCTGGCGCAGGGTCAGCTGGTTGCTCTTGCGGGTATGCTGGGCGTGCACCTTATTCATGGTGGCCCGTATGTCGGGGGAAAGACCCATCACCTTCTGCCTCAGTTCCGGCGTATAGCTCATGATTTGTTGCTTCATTTCCGGTGACATCTTGGCCATCTGCGCTTGCATCTCCGGCGACATTCCGTTGCCCGCCGCCTGCTCGGCCATTGCGGGTAAAGATGCCGCGGCAAAGGCCAGCAGCATGATTCCGGCTTTCAATTTGTTGTGTCGCATTTGTATCTCCTGTCGATTAATCGGGTTTACCAACTGCCGGCCTTGGATTGACCGATCCTCACATGATCATGCGATCATATGTTCGGCAGATTATAAACTGGTATTTTTTACGAATGCAATAATTTTGTTTAAGATGCTGCGGAAGCCTTCACTACCCTGCGCACCCAATGAAAAGTCTGTGGAATAACGAGGAAGCCGCACACTTCCAAAGCGAGCTCGCCCTGCGCGCTTACACCTCGCGCCTGCTCGGCGGCGAAAAGGCGCTGGTGATGTATGGCGGCGGCAACACTTCGGTCAAATTGCAGGAAAATGGTGAGGACATCCTTTACATCAAGGGTTCTGGCGCCGACCTCGCCCAAGCCACGGAAAAGGATTTTGCCCCGGTGCGGCTGGCGGCGGTGCAACCGCTGATCCAACGCGATGTCATGAGCAACGCGGAAATGGGCGCTCAATTCCGCACCGCCCTGACCGACCCGCAGGCACCGCGCCCCTCGATAGAAACCCTCCTCCACGCCATATTGCCCTTCAAGTGGGTGGAGCACACCCATGCCGACGCGGTACTCTCAGTGGCGAACACCGGCCACGGCGAACGTCATATTCGAGCCGCCTTCGGCGATACCGTGGTGATCGTGCCCTACCGTCATTCCGGCTTCGAACTGGCGAAAGCCTGCCACGATGCCTTCAGCCGCGAAGCCACCGCCAGTACCATCGGCATGGTGCTGATGCATCACGGCATCTTTGCCTTCGGCGATAGCGCCCGTGTATCCTACGAGCGCATGATCGCCCTGGTCACTCGCGCCGAGAACTATCTGAAAAGCTGCGGCGCCTGGGACATTCCACTGCGCTTTCCTTCCGCACAGGCAGCCAGCAGTCAGGAGATGCTGACGCTCGCCGCCCTGCGCCGCGACATCTCGCACGCCGCTGGCTTCCCCCTGGTGATGACGCTTTCATCCGACCTGATGAGCCTGGCTTTCGCCCGCCGCCCCGACCTGGAATCGCTCTCCCGACGCGGCCCGGCCACTCCGCAGCACGCAGTGTTAACCAAACGCGTGCCGATGCTGGGGCGCGACGTCGCCGCCTTCACCGCAGCCTACCGCCGCTATCTGGCGGAAAATACCCCCAATCAGGCAGAGCGCCTGCCCGACCCCGCACCTCGCATAGTGCTCGACCCGGAGTGGGGGCTGATTTCTGCCGGCATCACGGCCTTCTACGCCGACGCGGCCGCCGAGATTTACCGCCACAGCATGAAAATCCAGTCGCGCGCCGAAGCGCTGGAGGCTTATGCTTCCCTGCCACCAAGTGACGTGCTCGCCGCCGAGATCGAATATGGCGGGTTCGAGCAGACCATTCGCAGCCAGTACGACCTGGCCGGCCAAGTCGCGCTGGTAGACCTAGCGCTCTCCAACCGGGCCAAGGTGGAGGAACTGCTCGCAAAGGGCGCCGCGGTGATCGGGCTGGATAACGATCCGGCCGTCAAAGCACTCCACCCCCAACCGGAATATCTCGGCCTGTGCTGCAGCCCGGGCAACCCGACCGAAACAAAAGCCGCGCTGGAGCAGTCGGTACGCCGCTTCGGCGGCATCGACCTGCTCATCGCCGACAACCCGACATTGGCAGCAGCCTGTGAGCCGCTGCTTGAGCTTTCACCCGTAAGGAAAACCGCATGAATATCGAAACCCTGCGCTGGCGCGACAACCGCCTGGAAATGATCGACCAGCGCGTGTTGCCGGCGCGCTTCGAGTATCTCTCCTACGATTCCGCCGCCAGCGTCGCCCACGGCATCCGCGCCATGGTGGTGCGGGGGGCCCCGGCGATCGGCTGTGCCGCCGCCTACGGCGTGGCGCTGGAAGCATTGCGGCTAAAGGAAACCGCCCCGGAAGTGTTCCGCAACGGAATGGAAAAAGGTTTTGCCAGCCTGGCACAGAGCCGCCCCACGGCGGTCAACCTGTTCTGGGCGCTGCAACGCATGCGCCAAGTCTGGCAGGGCATGGGCGCAGCCGCACCGGCGGTCGTGGCTGATCGCTTATTGAAAGAAGCCCATGAAGTCCATGCCGAAGACATCCGTATCAATCGCACCATGGGCGCAGCCGGTGCAGCCCTGCTCGCCGATGGCGCGCGCGTGCTCACCCACTGCAACGCCGGAGCCTTGGCCACGGCAGGATGGGGCACGGCACTGGGCGTGATCCGCTCGGCAGTTGAGGCGGGCAAAAAGATCTCGGTCATCGCCGACGAAACCCGCCCATTCCTGCAAGGGGCACGCCTCACCGCGTGGGAAATGGTGCAAGAGAATATCCCGGTGACCCTGATCACCGACAACATGGCCGGCCACCTGATGGCCCACGGCGAGGTCGATGCAGTCATCGTCGGCACCGACCGTGTGGCGGCCAACGGCGACGTGGCCAACAAGATCGGCACCTACATGGTGGCGGTGCTGGCACGGCGCCACCATATCCCGTTCTACGTCGCCTGCCCGCTCTCCACCATCGATTTGAATATTGCATCGGGCGCAGAAATCCCGATCGAGGAACGGGCTCAGGAGGAGGTGACAGGCTTCCGCGATTGCCAGTGGGCGGCGCAAGGGGTAAAGGTGCGCAACCCGGCTTTCGATGTTACCCCGGCCGAACTGGTCACGGCGCTGATCACCGAGAAGGGCGTGGTGAGACAGCCCAACCGGGAAAAGATCGTGGCGCTGTTCGTGGTTTAACATCCATCCCGGCCCCTGTGAATATGGCCAGTTTTGGACAGTCTTCAGGCTGCCTGCCACAACACAATATTTAACAAACCGCCATGCCGTCATACTCAGAAATTTGATAGTACAATCGAGCTACTCAAGATCGCGTTTTATTAGAAGAACAAGCCCCGCTCCGGCAAACAGGGACACATCCTTTCATAAGTGTGATATACCCTGGCAAGCATCAACCAACCCGCTGACTACATTAGGAAATTCATCATGCTAAGCAACCTGAGCATCAAGACAAAATTGTTTAGCAGCACGCTATTGGCCGTAGTGATCATATTCATTCTGGCTGGCATGAACGTTTACTCTATCCGCCAGGGATCGACAGCTCTCGCGGACGTGTACGAAAACAATGTGCAACCCCTGTCCATACTGCAGGAGCTGGACAGCGTATTCAAGGAAGTGCGTTTCAGGATGGTGGCCGTTCCGCTCGACCAAGTGTCGATAAAAGGCTCACACGACCAGCTCAAGGAAGCGAGAAGCAGGGTTCCCCAGCTATGGGCCGAGTTCAAGGGCAAGCTTGTCCATATCAAACTGGATAAGGGTCAGCAGGAACAGGTTGAGAAAATCGACAAGCAGATTGCATCAATCGATTCCTTTTTCGGGAAACTGGACGGGATCTACGCCCTGAACGACAAGGAGGCGCTCCTCCCGCCTCTGCAGGAAGACTGGCCGCAGATCAACCGCAACCTGATCAAACCGATGGCTCAGCTGATTCCCACGCTGGAAGGCGCGGTCAAACAGACTTATGAAAAAAGCGGCGCGCTTGGGAAAAGGCTGACCGCAACTGCCCTGATCGTGATGAGTGTCAGCGTGGTCGTGCTGCTCGCCTTCACCCTCAGGCTGGTCCAGGTCATCAACCGCAACATACTTAACCTCAACCAGGCGCTTTCGGCTGTTTCCCGCGGCGACCTGAGCGCAAAGGCCCACATTGCCCAGCAGGACGAACTGGGCGCGATGGCGGATTCACTCAACCAGACCGTGAAAAAGCTGCAGGAGATGATTGGCGGGGTCAAGCTGGCTGCAGATAATCTGGCGGCATCCTCAGTCCACCTTTCGAAGGAAACGGGAGAGGTGTCCAAGCGCGCCGACATGCAGGCAGACCGGGTGATGCAGACCAGCGCCGCCATGGAGCAGATGAGCGTTTCTGTCACCGAGATATCGAATGGTTCGCACAATGTGGCCAATGCTTCCACCCAAACCGAGTCGATCGCCCAGGAAGGCCGCGAACTCATGGCAAAGAGCATAGACGCCACGCGCAAGACCGTGGAAACCGTGGACTCTTCAAGTGCCGTCATCATGGAGCTGAGCGAATCCATCGGCAAGATCAGCGAAATCACCAAGGTCATCAAGGATATTGCCGGCCAGACCAACCTGCTCGCGCTCAACGCGGCCATCGAGGCCGCCCGCGCCGGCGAACAGGGAAGAGGCTTCGCGGTGGTTGCCGACGAGGTCAGGAAACTGGCGGAACGCACCACGTTGAGCACCGCCGACATCAGCAACACAGTGGATGCGATCCGCAGCAAGGCGGAATCCTCGGTGCGCGCGATGGAAGAAGTCAGGCGTGACGTGGAAGCGGGCGCCAGCTACAGCAGCTCAACCAGCAATACCCTTAACCAGATTGCCGATGCCGCGGTGCATGTCACCAGCCTGGCGAACCAGATCGCATCCGCCACTCGCGAACAGTCCATCGCCAGCGAGGAAACCGCCGGCAACATGGAAACCATCTCCAGCCTCACCGAAGAAAACGCCATCAGCATACACCGGGTCGGGAAAGAAGCCGAAAACATGGCGCGAACCGCCGCCGAGCTGCAAAAGCTGGTGGGGCAGTTCAGGCTGGCAGGCTGAGCAGGAAAAGTTGCAGTAGTTCGTTGAGAAAGCGCTGACCCAGCGCGGTCGGACGGATGTGCAGGGCATCGCGTTCGATCAGGCCGCGCCGCTGCGCCTCTTCAAGCATGGGCTGGGCAGCGGTCAGCGACAGTCCGGTGCGGGCAGAGAACAGGCTGACCGGGAAGCCCTCGGTCAGGCGTAGGGCGTTCATCATGAATTCGAAGGGCAGTTCTGCCACTGCCACCGTATGCTCCTGCTCCACCGGATTGCCCTCCAGAGCCCGCTCCATGTAGGTTTTCGGCTGACGGCAGCGCACCTGGCGTAGGACGCGGTCGTGCAGCGTGAGCTTGCCATGCGCCGCCGCGCCAATACCCAGATAGTCGCCAAACTGCCAGTAGTTGAGGTTGTGCAGGCAGCGTCGATTCTTTTTGGCAAATGCGGAAGTCTCGTAATGTTCGTAGCCGGCCCCGGCCAGTTCAGCCTCGATCGCCTCCTGCATCGCCGCCGAGGTGTCATCGTCGGGCAGCTGCGGCGGCTTATTGTAGAACACCGTATTGGGTTCCAAAGTGAGGTGATAGGCCGAGATATGCTGCGGCCCGAAAGACACCGCCTCGCGGATGTCGGCCAGCGCCTCCTCCATGGTCTGCTCCGGCAGGGCGTACATCAGGTCGAGATTGATGTTGTCGAAATTGCGCAGTGCCAGCTCCACTGCGAACCGTGCCTCGCGGTCATCGTGGACGCGTCCGAGCGCCTGCAGGTGGCGCGGGTTGAAGCTCTGAATGCCGAGTGACAGACGATTCACCCCGGCAGTGCGGAAATCGGCGAACTTCTGCGCTTCGGCCGTGCCGGGATTGGCCTCCAGGGTGATTTCGGCGTGGGCTTCGGCCGGCAGCAGGGTGCGCACCTGGGTCAGCAGCGTATCGATAGCCCGTGCCGAAAACAGGCTGGGCGTGCCGCCCCCCATGAAGATGCTCACCACCTTGCGCCCCCATACCAGCGGCAGCGCAGCTTCCAGATCCTTGATCAGCGCCGCAACGTATTCCTGCTCAGGCATCCCCTCGCGCGACTCGAAGGAGCTGAAGTCGCAGTAGGGGCATTTCCTGACGCACCATGGCAGGTGGATGTAGAGGGAAAGCGGGGGCGGGGCGGTGAGGGGTGAGGCATGAGGGGCAAGGCGTGGGGTGGTTTTCTCCCCCTCACCTCTCACCCTTCACCCCTCACGCTTTTAAGTTTTTCCACCAGTTCGGCCAGCGCCTTGCCGCGGTGGCTGATCTTGTTCTTCTGCTCCAGCGGAATTTCCGCGCCGGTCTTACCAAGCTCGGGAATGAGGAAATAAGGATCGTAACCAAAACCGCCCGAACCGCGCGGCAAATCGATGATCTCGCCGTACATCGCGCCCTCGGCGATGATCGGCTGTGGGTCTTCCGGCCAGCGCACCAGCACGATCACGCAGTAATAGTGGGCCTTGCGGTTGGTGTGTCCCTGCAGCGACTCGATCAGCTTCTGGTTGTTGCGCTCATCCGATTTCGGCTCACCGGCAAAGCGGGCGGAATACACGCCGGGCGCACCGTTGAGGGCATCGACGCAGATCCCTGAATCATCCGCCAGCGCGGGCAGGCCGGAGTGCGCCGAGGCGTGACGCGCCTTGGTCAGGCAGTTCTCGATAAAGGTGCAATAAGGCTCTTCCGCTTCGGGAATGTTGAAGGCGGATTGAGGAAAAACCTCGAAATCCAGTGGAGCGAGAATGGCGCCGATTTCGCGCAGCTTGCCGGGGTTGTTGGAGGCGATGACGAGTTTTTTCATGATTTAGGTGCGGCCCAGCTCCAGCCAGTAAATGATAAAGATGAACAGAAACACGACAAATTCCAGCGCTGTAGTCCAGATGATCAAGCGGGCGATGCGTCGCTGGCGTGGTGGCATTTTAAGCCAGAATCGATCCTGAAACCATCTGTAGAAAGGCAGCCACCCCCATCGTGCACGGCGCAGAAAATAGCGGCGGATAGCTGCGCCCCACGGCACCAGGCTCTTGTCCACTTCGCTTGCACGCGCTTCCCGCTCGGCCGCGTCGATCTCCGCCGGATAACAGTCCTTCACCACCATCCGGGAGGAGGATGGCGCAAGCGCCTGCACTGAAACAACGGTAGCCTGCTTCAGCCCGCCAGCGTAGCCGAGGGTGAACGATGCCCCCGGCTGCAGTCCGGTCACGGTCAGGAGCGCGTTCTGCCGCAAGCCATTCATTTCATTCACCGACTCGATGCGGACCTGTTTGCCCAGGTAAAGCTGCCCCGGGTTTTCCTCCTGCCAGGATTCGATTTCAAGATAAGGATTGAGCCGGAACAGGCGTTCAAGATTCTGGAGAGAGACGTACAGTTCTCCGGGCGGCAGCGGCAAATCCACGCTGACCCATGCGGCGTCTTCATCGCTTGCAGCAACCGAGATTGAATTTCCGGCCAAGGCCACGCTTTCGCTCATGATGCAGCGCGCGCCGCCACCAACAGAGGCACCTGCAACCCGCGCGCCAGCTTCTCCAGATCCATGCGCGAACGGTAACCAGGTGTTCCCTTGGGGCGAGGCGGGCCGATCACCACCATCGAAGCGCCTTCCTGCGCTGCCGTTTCCACCAGACACTCCGCCGGGTCGCCATAGCGCATGATGGATTTGTAGGCAATCCCGCGTTCCGCGCAGCGTCCCTCAAGTGCGCGCAACTGTTGCGCGACATCCTTTTCCAAAATCCCTTCCACATAGCTGCCGAAAGTGTCCCGAGTCGAAGCGTTGTTCAGCCAGTCGTCCCCCTGCATGCCCGCCCAAAAGTCGGGCACGACCAGCAGATGCACGATCAGCGTTTGGCCGGGGACGGCAACATCCAATGCCAGCGCCTCGGCCAGCAAGGCCCCTGCCGTCCCGTGATGCGCCAGCAATAATGTTTTTGAATTTAACATGGAGTACCAAAAAAAATGCGCGGAGACCCCGTTTTCACAGAGCCCCCGCGCTGGGTTGATTTGCCTTAACCGACGATGAGCATGACGCTGAATGCAATAGCGAATGCGAAGATCAGCGCGCTGAAGTCTTCCCGCCGGTCACTGATAAAAATCGACAGACTGGTACCGCGTACAAATTTTGGAGCTGACATGGTTTATCTCCTGGTTAAACGAACTCTTTAACGAACATCAACACCACGATCAGGGAGCCGACGGCCTTCAACGTGCCCACTACGCCGCCGATGATCAGTGGAGCACCACCAGCCTGCTTGAGCGCCTTGCCGGTAATCTGCATGCCCAGGCCGATGAGACCGAAAGCGAACAGCCAGGCAATCCAGTCGCGGTATGCCTTGATAGTCTTGGAATCGTGCGTGGCTGCCTTGCTCGCTTTCTCGATAGCGCCCTTGGCTACCGCATCCAGGCCCCCCATTTTGGCTACCGCCTTGAGGATAGTATCCTGCTCGCGGGTCATCAGCTTCTTGTTGGCGATCAGTTCATCCATGGCCTTGTAGGCATCGTCGGCCGTCACTTTGCGCTGTCCGAGGGTGAAGTTATTGTCCGCAAGGTACTTGTTCAGGGATTGCGCTCCCTCCGCCGCGCGCAGGCGCGCCAGCTCACCCTCAATCGCGCGCGTTTCCTTGCCCTTGAGCAACTTGTCTTCCTTGACTTCCGCGCTGCTGAAGTACTTGCCCTGGTAGTGTCCGGCAGGAGCAAAGGTGCCGGCTGAACTCAGGACAAACATGGCGATGAAGCCCAACACGAAGACCGGGAACTTGGCGATTACCACCTGGGCAAGATTGACCTTCTCCGCACCTTCTTCGTGCTTGACATACCAGGCAGCCAGCCAGAGCACGATGATAGGCAGGAACAGCACGCGGGTGATGTTGAAAATCTCCGCCACCTTGAGCGTTTCGATGCCATGCGGATCGAACGCCAAGGCTGCGCCCGCGACCTGCGCCGAATTCAGGATGCCGGTGCCGGCCCAGGCGCCGAATTGCACCGGACCCATGCCGAGAATATGTCCGACGGTGGGGAACAGGAACATGCAGCCCACGCCCCAGATCAGGATGGTGCCAATGGTGTAGGCGATCTCCTCGGCCTTGGCCTGAACCACGGGAGAAGCCGCCACTGTAGCCGACACCCCGCATACGCCCATGCCAGCAGACAGTACCGCCGTCATGGAATTAGGCGTCCCCATGCGCTTGCCCATGAAGA
Source organism: Sulfuricella sp. (assembly GCF_035531155.1). Taxonomy (NCBI): domain Bacteria; kingdom Pseudomonadati; phylum Pseudomonadota; class Betaproteobacteria; order Nitrosomonadales; family Sulfuricellaceae; genus Sulfuricella; species Sulfuricella sp. The sequence goes on from NZ_DATKTK010000004.1 coordinate 19,269, forward strand.
GCACGATGCCTACCGAACCCAGCACGAAGATGCCGATCATGATTACGGAAAGCCCGCCCAGTTGCGCTAGTTCGGCCGCGCTGTAAAGGGTACCGAGCAGAATCACGCCGGTCTTGAGGAAGAAGCGCGCGGTACGCACGCCGTTGGCGGCCCACGCTGGAATCTTGAACACGTTGACGACGACCATGCCGATCACGATACCCAGCACCACGTAGTTCAGGTTGAAGATCTTGGCGAAGTCCCAGGTCAGTACGCCCGCATCTTTAACCGCCTTGCCCCAGTTGGCGAAGACCGGATCCAGCCCCCATCTCACAATAAAGGCGATGAGCAGAATGAAGGCAATGCCCGGCACCACCGAAACATAGTAGTCGAGGTTGCCTTGCTTGGGTTTCCAGGCCAGCGAGAACAGGCCGATCAGGACAAAAGCGCCACCGAAAACAAACGACAACCTCGCCTGGTTCTGCTTCTCGTGGTCGAACTTGGAAGCCGGCATTTTCATCTCCGGCGCGGGCTTACCTTCAGCGGCGGCCATTTCCGTGGCCACGCGCGATTCCGCATCGAACTTTTCCTTGACTTTCATGTGGTCGCTGTAGGCACTCTTTTGCAGATAGGACTGCATGCCGTCAACAGCGCCCGAATTGTTGAGCCCGCCCCAGATCAGCATGAGCATGCCGATAATGAGCAGGGCGGGCGACTTCATTGTGTAGACCATTTGAGTTCCCCTCCCGATAGAGATAATTTGACCGATTTTCTTCAATAAATAGTGGCTCCCTGCGGGAGCCGCTATTTTCGGTTTCAGGCGAGGGGGTTATTCGATGGGGAGCTTGCGCGCTTTCCAGTCCGGATAGCCATTGCGGTACCAGTTGACGTTCTTGTACCCGTTTTTGGCCAGCACGACCGCGGCCTTGTAGGATTTCCAGCAGGAGCCGGAGTTGCAGAATACGACGATATTGGCGTTTTTATCCGCCAGCTTGCTCATGTCGAACTTGTCCTGGCTGGCGTCGAAGTTGGCGTCCTTGGCGCTTTTCTCCGGATCGTAGGGCACCGAGATCGCGCCCTTGATGCTGCCTTCGCCATACTCCGCGGCCTTGCGCGTATCGACGATGGTCGCGCCCTTCGCCTGGAGGTCCTGCACCGCCTTTGCGTCCACCAGTTTCACGCCGGCTGGCGCAGTTTCAGGAGTTTCGCCGGGAGCTGCCGCCAAAGCGCCGGCTGCGAACAAACAAAGACCAAGATAAAGGGAAAATTTTTGCATCAGTTTCATGGTGTGTGTCTCCTTTGTAAGAATTATTATGGGCACCGAATTTTTTATCGTTATTGCGATCCGGAGCCTGAATGCTAAATATAGGCCAACTATTTTTTACGTCAATAGTCTAAAACTACTACCTACTAAAGTAGGTGGGTTAGTACCAATTTTATTGAAATCAAACAGGATTTATCTATCCGCTATACCGGGCTGCGCGGCGGCCGCACCACGGTGACCGTGCAGGGGGCCTCCGCCACTACCCGAGTGGATACGCTGCCAAGCACCCTGCGCAGGGCTGAACTGCCGCGCGCCCCCAGGATGATCTGATCCACCTGATTCTGGCGCGCATACTCCACCAGTGCAGAGGCGGCGTGAGCGCCCTCCAGTACGTGGAAACGCACCCTGTCCAAGGGAAGCTGGAGGGGCGCGGCCCAGTGGCGCATCTCCACCAGCCGCTGGGTGTATTGACTGTTGGCAAGCTCTTGCCCCGACTCCTGCTGGGTGGAGAGGTCAGGCTCCAGCACCGTCACGCACACCACACGGCAATGAGGCTCCGCAGCGACCACCCGGCGCACCGCTATCTGCATGGCCTGCAGCAATGCATCCTGGGCATATCCGGGATCGAGCGCCACCAGAATCTGCGGCGCTTGGGCCAGATGAGAAGTGGGCGCGGCGCACACCGCCGGCTTCAGCCACAAGGACTGCCACCAGCGGCGGAGGGCAGTGGGCAGCCCGGCGCGCTTGAGACGCCCGGCGCGCTCGGTGAGGGGTACGTGGTAGGGATGAGTCAGGTCGAAAGCGATCTGGGCCGCCGTGTTGTAGCGCTGGTCCGCGTCGACTTCCAGGCAATGCAGGATGATTTCCTGCATCCATGCCGGCAAATCCGGCACCAGTTGGCGCGGCGGCGGCGGTTCCAGGTAAAGCCGGCGGCGGAATCCGCTCAGGCTGGCAGGCTCGCCGAAAGGCAGCCGCCCGGTGCAGAGTTGATAAAGTATCACCCCGATGGCAAACAGGTCGCTGCGGGGATCGCAACGGCTGCCTATCACCTGCTCCGGTGAGATATAGGCAGAGGTGCCCACCGGCTTGTGGAATTCCTCCTCCACCAGATCAGGAAAATGGCCGTGCCGCGCCAGCCCGAAATCAATCAGCACCGCCTCGCCTTGCGGCCGGTAAAGCACGTTGGCGGGCTTGAGGTCGAGGTGGATCACCTCCTGCCGGTGCAGATCATGCACCGCAGTCGCCAGCGCCGCGCCCAGACGCGCCGCCTCATCGGCCGGCAGCGGCGCGCGGGTAAGGCAAGTGTGCAGCGACTCACCCTCGATATACTCCATCACCAGGTAAGGCGCATCTTCCAGGCTTCCCTTGGCGACCCAGCGCGGAACATGGGGGCCGGTCAGCACTTCCAGGATCATCTGCTCGACCTCGAAGCCGACGTAACAACCGGGATGGCTGCCGAATTCGAGCCGGGGCACTTTCATCAGCATGGGGAATTCGCCACCCTCCCGCTCCACGCGGTAAAGCACCGCCATCCCGCCGTCGTAGACTTTCTCCCTTACGCGAAAGCCGTCGACCTCACTGCCCGCGTGCAAATTAGTCAAGTCCTGCATCAATGTCCAGTCTCCAGCCTTTGCGCCAGACGTTCCGGCAAGCCGGCGGCGCGGATTTTGCGGGCGGCGCTCGAATAGTCGTAGGGCACCCGGAAAAAAGTGATCGTATTGCGTTGCTGGTCGTGAAGCGCGTAAGCGGCAGCGGGATTGCCGTCGCGCGGCTGCCCCACCGAACCCGCGATAGCCAGCCACCGGCGGCGCGGCGTCAGCGGAATCGCCGCGCCGGGAACCGGGGTGAAAGCCTGGGCCTTGCCGCTTCCGGTAGTGTAGTACAAGGACTGATGATGCACATGGCCGCCAAAGGTCAGCGGCAGGCCGGAAGCCTCCATGCAGCGCGCTGCTTCCACGACGCCGGTCACGTACCGCCAGCGCTCCGGGGTTTCGGCGCTGGCATGGACGTAGAAGGCATTGCCGTTTCGCGCCACCAGTGGCAATGCCCGCAGAAAATCGCGTTGCTGCGGTGTCAGCTGTTCCCTGGTCCAATAGATCGCGTCACGCGCGGCAAACGCCATGTTTTCGCATAGCCCCCCAAGCGCTGCCTCGTCATGATTGCCCCGCACCACCCAGGCGCCATTTCGCGCCAGCTCCGCAATCACTTCCAGGCAGGCGCAAGGGTCGGCGCCGTAACCCACCAGATCGCCGAGAATGGCGTATTGCTCCGCCCCCTGCGAGCGGGCATGGGCGAGACAGGCGGCCAGGGCCTCAAGATTGCTGTGGATATCGGTAAAGACGGCGATTTTCATAATGCCTCTGCATGATGGGCAATTATCAGTCTTGGCATCGCCGGGCGCAATGACATGGGTGCGCCGCCCAGTCGGTTGCCGTACAAGCCGCTTACGGAATGGATGAAAATCATCGCTAAACTTCGCGCCGACGCCGCCAACCCGCGCCGGGCCGAGGGCGTGCGGGCGCGCAAGCGGTGTATCGCCAAGGGGCAGGGCGCGGCGCACGGGATTCAGTACGACCTGGAAGAACAGCTCGGGTTCAATTTGAACGCAGCTTGAGGGAGAGGATATGGCCAGGCTGACTCTTTTTGGCTATTACTCCGGATCGTAATGAAGTCGGCCCCACGCCATTTTCAACATGTAAGAATGCGAGTACATTTCCCTGTGTCCCACACGCGCCTCTCGGCTCGCGCATTTGTTCCTACCCACCAAGGAGACTGCAATGAAAGCCAATACCATGCTCAAATCCGCGCTTCTGACATCCGCTCTCATCGGCTTCGTCAGCCTTTCGGCGCCCAGCTTTTCCGCTGAAAATCCGGCTCTATGGAAGTACCAGGTGAAGGGCGATTTCAACACCGTGCTCACGCAGCTGAAATCGGGGCTCGAGGCCCACCAGTTCCAGATCACCGGCGAAGAGAACCTGTCCAAGGGGCTGGAGAACAACAAGAAGATCTGGGGCGAAAGCAAATGGAACACCATCGGCTTCCAGAATGTGACCGCCGTGCATTTCTGCTCGCTGGTCTTCAACCACGAGGTCTACAACATCAACATGGATTGGGCGGTTCTGTGTCCGTTCAAGGCGGTGGTCTACAACATGAAGGCGAAGCCCGACCAGATCACCATTCAAATGACTCGCCCGACCTATCTTATGGCGCAGGATACGCACCCCAAAGCGAAGGAGGTGGGCAAGAAGGTCGAGGACAGAATCGTTACGGCCATCAAGGAGGCGGTGGCGCAGTAAACACACGGCCACACCTTCAAAAGGGCGGGAATGCTTCGCTCCCCAACGTGTCGTCGGACCACGAGGGCATAAAGATAAAGGGGGCTGGCAGTTAATGCTTTTATGCCAAACCCAGCGCCGCCTTCTGTTTGGCGACCAACTGGGCGATACCGCTTTGCGCGAGGTCGAGCATCGCTTCCATTTCAGCACGCGAGAACGGCGCGCCTTCCGCCGTGCCCTGCACTTCGACGAAACCGCCGCTACCGGTCATGACGATGTTCATATCGGTATCGCAATCGGAATCCTCGGCGTAGTCCAGGTCCAGCACCGGTACACCCTGATAGACGCCGACCGAAACCGCGGCGATGAAGTCGCGCAACGGCGACTCACTGAGCCTGCCTTCTTTCAGCAGGAAGGAAACGGCATCGTGCAGCGCGACGTAAGCGCCGGTGATGCTGGCGGTACGAGTGCCGCCGTCGGCCTGGATCACGTCACAATCGATCTGGATGGTGCGCTCGCCGAGCGCTTTCAAATCCACCACCGCTCGCAGGGAGCGCCCGATCAGCCGCTGGATTTCCTGGGTGCGCCCGGTTTGTTTTCCCCTGGCCGCCTCGCGATCGATGCGCGTATTGGTGGAGCGCGGCAGCATGCCGTATTCGGCGGTAGTCCAGCCCTGGGCCTTGCCGCGCAGGAACGGCGGCACTTTTTCGTCGATGCTGGCGGTGCAGATCACCTTGGTGTCGCCGCACTCGATCAGCACCGAGCCTTCGGCATGCTTGGTGTAATTGCGGGTAATGACGATGTTGCGGAGCTGGTCCGGGTTGCGTTTGCTGGGCCGCATGGTGTCCTCTGGTTCAGAAAAATGGCGCCATTATAACGCCTGTTTATTTGGAGTATTTCCGGATCGCCGCCTGGATCTCGGCAATCGCGCGCTCGATGTCCGCCTCCGTCACATCCTGCTCGCCTTCCGTACCTCGCTCCACACTGAAGGTATTAAGTTGCACCGTATAGCTGTCCAATGGCATGGTGGCGGTGGATATCGAGCGCGGGGTGAACAGTTTTTCGTCACCCCAGCGCATGCCGATCGCGCTCAGGTTGTCGCCATCCTCGCCGCTGCGCAATTCGGCATGGTCGAGCAATTCGGGAACGGCGGAAGCAATCGGGTAGGTATTGAGAATCGAGGCGATCTCGTCCGTCGAAAGCGGGCTCCACAGGCCGTCGGAACACAACAGCAGGGTGTCCCCTTCGCGCAGCTGCATCTTGCGCGACAACTCGATATCGGGGGGAATGGGGCCGCCCAGGCAACTGTAAACCTTGTTGCGCTCGGGATGCGTGGTCATCTCATCCTCGGTGATTATGCCCTGCTCGAACAGTTGCTGGACCAGGGAATGGTCGCGGGTGCGGGACGCCAGCTTGCCGCCATGAAAGAAGTACAAGCGAGTATCCCCGACATGAGCCCAGTAGGCATGATCATCCTGCACCACGCAAGCCACGCAGGTGGTGCGGGGGTGCTCGCTCAGGCCATGCGCCAGGACATAATCGCCAATGGCTTCGTGCGCCTGGCTAATGGTGTCGATCAGGAAGCGGAACGGATCTTTTAGCGCCGGCGTCGCCTGCTTCTGAAAGTTTTCCACCAGAAACTGCACCGCGATCTGGGAGGCGATCTCACCGTGAAAATGGCCGCCCATGCCATCGGCCACCACCATCAGCAGCGCGTCCCGACTGTAGGAATAGGCCAGGCGATCCTGGTTGTATCTGCGTCCACCCTGACGGCTGGACTGGAAAATCGAAAATTTCACCGGCCACCCGTTTTTGTTTTGCTGAATTTATTGCGGATGCTATGCAACAGCGAGGCTTTTTTCTGCACTTCCGGCACCTTATCCTTCTCCAGCAGTGCCTTTTGCACCACGAACACGCTCTGCGGCCGTTCCAGCGGATCCAGTTTCAGGCACCAGTCGATGAGTTCAAGCAAGTGCTCGGAATAATGACCGCTCCATAGTTTTTTTACCGACTCCTGCTTGTCCTGTTCCAGGCGCATATTGGCCGCCTGGGGAGCAAAGCCGGAAAGGCAGGCGAACATGCTCGCGCCGACGCCGTAAATATCGGTCCATGGGCCGAGCGCATCGCGGTCGTGACCGTATTGCTCCGGCGCGGCGAAACCTGGCGTGTACATCGGGGTGAGGCTGGATTTTTCCTGGGTCAGCGTCTGCCGTGCCGCGCCAAAATCCAGTAACAGCGGGGAGCCGTCGAGACGAATGTAGATATTCGATGGCTTGATATCGAGGTGCAGTATTTTGTGGGCATGTACCTCGCGCAGGCCACCGAGCATTTCGGCGAAAATGCGCCGGATGAAGTTTTCCCCGATCTCTTTCTTGCGATGCAGGATGTAATCCTGCAGCGTCCGGCCGCGCTCGTACTGCATCACCAGATAAACCGTTTCATTGGCACGAAAGAAGTTGGTCACCCGTACCACGTTGGGGTGAGCGATCCGGGCAAGCGCTAACCCTTCCTCGAAAAAGCATTTCATTCCATAACGAAACACATTCAGATTTTCCGCTGAAGAAGCTTGCACCAGTGAGCCTGATTCCCGTAGCACCAAAGCGCTGGGCAGATACTCCTTGATCGCCACCGGCAATTCGTTCTCGTCATGCGCCAAGTAAACCAGGCTGAAGCCGCCTGAGCTGATCTGCTTGTCGATACGGTAATTGAGCAACTGGTGGCCGTGAGGAAGAGCCTGATTGGGTTGTGAGGCCATCGCACCATCTGTATGATTGAACCTCAACCATTATTCTGATTTGGCTGGGCAAAGTAAAGCCTAAACAGTAAGGGGTGAAAAGTGATGGGTGACGAGTAAAGCCAGCCGCTTTTGACTTTTCTCCTCACTCCGCCCTCTATTAAAACGCCCTACACCCGAAACCCGAAGTAATGATTTTGTGAAGATCGAAGCAGAAATGAGACGCCCATGATTTACAGCATGACCGGATTTGCCGCAGTGACACAGGAACTGGAGCCGGGCTCCCTGAGCCTGGAACTGCGCTCGGTCAACTCGCGCTACCTTGAAACTCACTTCCGCCTGGATGAATCTTTCCGCGCGCTGGAACCTGCCCTGCGCGAGATGATCAGCGGTGCACTAAGCCGAGGCAAGGTGGAATGCCGGCTGAATTTCACCGCGCGCAGCGCGGGTCAAACCTCCCTGCGCCTCAACACCGTGCTGGCCGATCAGTTGGCCGAGCTCGGACGCTCGCTGCAGGAGCTGCTGACCCACGGTCAGCCGCTCGGCGTGGCGGACTTGCTGCGCTGGCCCGGCGTCATCGAAGGCGAAAGCGTCGGCATGGAAGGGCTACAGGAAGCCTGTCTGCCCCTGTTGCGCAGGGGCCTCGACGAGCTCTCCGCCACTCGCCAGCGCGAGGGAGAGAAGCTCAAAACCTTTTTGCTGCAGCGCGTCGGGCAGATGGACACCCTGGTGGCGGACGTATTGCCGCATATTCCAAGGCTGATCGCGGCCTACCAGGAAAAACTCGCCGCCCGCCTCAAGGAAGTCATGGGGACTGGCGACGATGACCGCATCCGCCAGGAAATCGCTTTGTTCGCCCAGAAGATCGACGTGGACGAAGAACTGTCGCGGCTGCAAACCCATCTCACCGAAATGCGGCGCATCCTCGAAAAAGGCGGCGCCGTGGGCAAACGGCTGGATTTCCTGATGCAGGAGCTCAACCGCGAAGCCAATACCCTGGGTTCCAAATCGGCTGCGTCCGAAACGACGCAGACGGCGATGGAACTCAAGGTACTCATCGAGCAGATGCGCGAGCAAATTCAAAATATCGAGTGATGGGGAATGGGTAACGAGTCCACCACAACTCACCCATGACCCATCACTCATCACCCCTTTACCCATGGAATGACATTATGGCCAGTGGAAATCTATTCATCGTCACCGCGCCATCCGGTGCGGGCAAGACCAGCCTGGTGCGGGCGCTGCTGCAAAACGACAGCCAGGTAAAGCTATCTGTTTCCTACACCACTCGCCCTGCGCGGCCGGGCGAAGTGGACGGCAAGGACTATCATTTCGTCACCGAACAAAAATTTCTCGAGATGCTGGAACGGGGCGATTTCCTCGAAAGCGCCCAGGTTTACGGCAACCGCTATGGCACCTCCCAGCCTTGGATCGAAAGCGCCATGAATTCCGGCACCGACATCTTGCTGGAAATCGACTGGCAAGGTGCCGCCCAGGTCAGGAAAATCTTCCCCCGGGCAACCGGCATTTTCATTCTGCCGCCCTCGCTGGAAGCCCTGCTCGCGCGGCTCACAGGGCGTGGACAGGACTCCGAGGAAATCATTGCGCGTCGTCTGGCTGCCGCCCGTGAGGATATCGGTCATGTGGAAGAGTTTGATTATGTTATAATTAACGATATTTTCGAAACGGCGCTGCAGGATCTGATCAGCGTGATCCGCGCACAGCGGCTGACTGCAAGCCGGCAACTCAGCGTCCATGCCGACATGATCGGCAAAATGAAATAACCAGCATCACTCAATCAAAGGAAGCTAGCATGGCACGCATTACCGTAGACGACTGCATGAAGACCATCACCAACCGTTTCGAGCTGGCCCTGGTCGCCACCGTACGCGCTCGCCAGATTGCCCAGGGCGGCACTCCGATGGTGGAAGCCAACCGCGACAAACCCACCGTCATCGCCCTGCGCGAAATTGCCCAGGGCAAGGTTGGTGTGGAGATCCTCAACCGCGGCCTGGCCTGATCGAGTGCTGAGTGGCCCAAACACAGAGTCCCTCTGCACAAATTACGCAGATAAATGTAGGTTGGGTTAGCGGCTTTATCGCATAACCCAACAGACCCAACCAAAAGTAGGTGCCTCTAGGCAAAACCAACACACGAAGGAAGATTGGGTCTGTTGGGTTACGGCGCAAAAACCGCGCCTAACCCAACCTACATAAAATGCCTAACGTTTCGGATCTCACCTCCCGCCTCACCTACCTCAAACCAGAGGACACCGCCCAGATCGAGGCGGCCTACCGCTTCAGCGAGTCCGCCCACACCGGCCAGTTCAGGGTAAGCGGCGAACCCTATATTTCCCACCCCCTTGCGGTCGCCGGAATCCTGGCAGAGTGGCACCTCGACGGCCAGGCGCTGATGGCTGCGCTGCTGCACGACGTGATGGAAGACACCGCCATCACCAAGCAGGAAATCGGCGAAAAATTCGGCAAGGCGGTGGCCGAGCTGGTAGACGGCGTATCCAAGCTGGACAAGATCGAGTTCCAGACCGAAGTCCACGCCCAGGCCGAAAATTTCCGCAAGATGCTGTTGGCGATGGCGCGCGATGTGCGCGTCATCCTGATCAAGATCGCCGACCGCCTGCACAACATGCGCACGCTCGGCGCAATGGCCCCGGACAAACGCCAGCGCATCGCGCGCGAGACTCTGGAAATCTACGCACCGATCGCCAACCGCCTGGGGCTGAACAGCGTTTACGACGAGCTGGAGGATTTGAGCTTCCGCCATCTCTACCCCAACCGATTCGATGTGCTGGCCAAGGCCGTCAAGGCTGCGCGTGGAAACCGCCGCGAAGTAGTGGGAAAGGTGCTGGAGGCGATCAAGCAGAAGCTCAAGGATAGCCAGATCGAGGCCGCCATCACCGGGCGCGAGAAGCATCTGTACAGCATTTACAAAAAAATGCAGGGCAAATCCCTGACCTTTTCCGAAGTTTTCGATATTTACGGGTTTCGCGTCATCGTCAAAGACGTTCCCACCTGCTATCTCACCTTGGGGGCCCTGCACCAGCTCTACAAGCCGATTCCGGGAAAGTTCAAGGACTACATCGCCATCCCCAAGGCGAATGGCTACCAGTCCCTGCACACCACCCTGTTCGGGCCGTTCGGCACGCCGATCGAAATCCAGATTCGCAGCCAGGACATGCACAAGATCGCCGAAGCCGGCGTCGCCTCCCACTGGCTCTACAAGAGCGGCGAAGCCGAGATCAACGAGATGCAGCAGAAGACCCACCAGTGGCTGCAAAGCCTGCTGGAGATTCAGTCGGAAAGCGGCGATGCCACCGAATTCCTGGAACACATCAAGGTCGACCTGTTCCCCGACGAGGTTTACGTCTTCACCCCCAAGGGCAAGATCATGGCGCTGCCGCGCGGCGCCACCGGGGTGGATTTCGCCTACGCCGTGCATACCGACGTCGGCAACCGCTGCGTCGCGGTGAAAATCAACCAGGAACTGATGCCGCTACGGACAGAACTGAGAAACGGCGACCAAGTGGAAATTGTGACCGCCGCCCATGCCAAGCCCAACCCGACCTGGCTCAATTACGTCATCACCGGCAAGGCACGCTCGCACATCCGGCATTTCCTCAAGACCATGCAGTACGATGAATCCGCAGCTCTGGGCGAACGCCTGCTCAATCAGGCGCTACGTGCCCTGGGCGCAGATCCGGCGGAAATCAGCGAAGCCCAGTGGGACAAGCTGCTGCGCGAATGCAGCGGCAAGCACAAGCAGGAAATCCTTGCCGATATCGGCCTCGGCAAACGCCTCAATATTATCGTTGCGCGCCACCTGCTTGCCATCACCGAAATGGCGGAAGAGCGCAAGCATGTTCCGGTTGGGCCGATCACCATCCGCGGCACCGAAGGCATGGCGGTGCAGTTTGCCAAATGCTGCCGGCCGATTCCGGGCGACCCGATCATCGGCTTCATCAAGAAAGGCCAGGGCCTGGTCATCCATACCCACGACTGCCCGGTGATTGCCAAGGATCGCGCCGACACGGACAAATGGCTGGATGTGGAATGGGACCCGTCCGCGCCGAAAAAACCGTTCGACATCAACATCAAGCTGGTGGTGGCGAATCAGCGTGGAGTGCTGGCCAAGGTCGCCGCCGCCATCGCCGACGCCGGATCGAACATCGACAATGTCAGCATGGAAGAAGAGGACGGCAGCGCCTACACCACCATGAACTTCACCCTGCAGGTTGAAAACCGCATCCACCTCGCCAACGTGATGCGCAGTTTGCGCAAGATCACGGAAGTGGTGAGGATTACGCGGGTGAAGGGGTGATTTAGGAGTAGGGTGCGCTGCGCGCAGGTGTTTGGGTGCCGGGGCTGCCCGGCTTGACGAGCAACACAGGGAACCCGCAGCGTAGCGGAGGGCGGCGGAATGGGGTCGCCTTCTTTGGGTTACCTTTCTTGGCGAAGCAAGAAAGGTAACCAGCCCGCCGGGCTGCCCCCGGCTATAAAACAAATGGGTGCGCAAGGCGCACCCTACAAACTCTTTGTTTACATAAAATTTGCACAGAAAGGAAACGCCATGGCCAAACAAATCCTCTCCACCCCCAGTGCCCCTGCCGCCATCGGCACCTATTCCCAGGGAGTGAAGGTCGGCGACACAGTTTACCTGTCCGGCCAGATCGGACTGGATGCGCAGACCATGATCCTGGTCGAGGGCATCGAGGCCCAGATCCACCAGGTGTTCCTCAACTTGGGCGAGGTCGCCAAGGCCGCTGGCTGCAGCCTCAACCATACTGCCAAGCTCAACGTCTACCTGACCGACCTGACCCACTTCGCCAAAGTCAACGAGATCATGGCGCATTATTTCGACCAGCCCTACCCAGCGCGGGCCGCGGTAGGCGTGAAGGAACTGCCGCGCGGCGCGCTGGTGGAAATGGACGCCATACTCGTCACTGAATGACCGCAGCGCCGTCCATCAAGGCAAGCAAGGCGATCCAGGCCAAGCTCGACAAGCTCGGCCTGTTCACCGCCCACGACCTGCTGCTGCATCTGCCGCTGCGCTACCAGGACGAAACCCGCATCCATCCCATCGCCCATGCACCACTGGGCCAAGGCGTCCAGGTCGAAGGCGAAATTACCGACACCACCGTCCAGTATCGCCCGCGCCGTACCCTGGTATGCCGGGTTGAGGATGGCAGCGGCATGATGACGCTGCGTTTTCTGAATTTTTACCCCAGCCAGATCAAGCAGCTTGCCCCGGGCAAGCGCGTGCGTCTGTTCGGAGAAATGCGCCACGGCTTTTTCGGCATGGAAATGGTGCATCCGCAGTACCGCATGGTGAGTGAAAACATGCCGGTCGCCGAGGCGCTGACGCCGATCTATCCCACCACCGCCGGACTGGGGCAAGCCGCCCTGCGCAAACTGGTACAGGCCGCCCTCGCCGAATGCGACCTGGCCGATACCCTGCCCAACGAGGTACTGCATCCGCTGGGTTTGCCTGCCTTTGCAGAAAGCATCACCTATCTGCACCAGCCCCCGCCGGATGCGCCTATCGAGTTGCTGGCCGAACGCACCCACCCTGCCTGGCAGCGGCTCAAGTTCGACGAACTGCTGGCACAGCAGCTTTCCATGCACCAGCATTACCGGCGGCGGCGCGCGCAGTCCGCCGCCCCGATGCCGCCCCGGCAACACCTCACCCACGCCCTGCTGGCAGCGCTGCCGTTCCCGCTCACCAACGCCCAGCAGCGCGTCATGGCGGAAATCACCAGCGACCTGGCCAAGCCTCACCCGATGCAGCGGCTGTTGCAGGGCGACGTTGGCAGCGGCAAAACCGTGGTTGCGGCGCTGGCGGCTTTGCAGGCAATTGAAAACGGCTTTCAGGCGGCGATCATGGCCCCCACCGAAATCCTCGCCGAACAGCATTACCAGAAACTCTCCGCCTGGCTGGCGCCGCTTGGCCTGCGCGTCGTCTGGCTGGCGGCAAGTCTGCCGAAAAAAGAAAAGCAGGTGGCACTCACGGCAGTCGCGGAAGGAGAAGCCCAGCTCGCGATCGGCACCCATGCCCTGTTTCAGGAACAGGTCGTGTTCTGCAACCTCGGTCTGGCGATCATCGACGAGCAACATCGCTTCGGCGTCCACCAGCGTCTCGCGCTGCGGCAGAAGGGTACCCAGCCGCACCAGCTGATGATGAGCGCCACCCCGATCCCGCGCACCCTGTCGATGAGCTATTACGCCGACCTCGACGTTTCGGTGATCGACGAACTGCCGCCGGGACGCATGCCGGTGGTCACCAAGCTGGTCAGCGACAGCCGCCGCGACGAGGTGGTCGCGCGCGTGCGCGAGGCCTGCCTTAATGGCCGCCAGACCTACTGGGTGTGCCCGCTGATCGAGGAGTCGGAAACCCTGCAGCTCAAGACCGCGATGGAAACCTTCGAAACCCTGACCGCCACCTTCCCGGAGCTTAAAGTGGGGCTGGTGCACGGCCGCCTGCACGCACGCGACAAGGCGGCCACCATGGCAGCCTTCAAGGCGGGGGATATCCAGCTGCTGGTCGCCACCACGGTGATCGAGGTCGGGGTGGATGTGCCCAATGCCTCGCTGATGGTGATCGAGCACGCCGAGCGCTTCGGACTGTCCCAACTCCACCAGTTGCGCGGGCGAGTCGGCCGGGGCGCGGCAAAAAGCGCATGCATCCTGCTTTACCAGACCCCGCTGTCGGAAACGGCGCGTGCGCGCCTGAAGATCATCTACGAAAACAGCGACGGCTTCGAAATCGCGCGCCAGGACTTGCTGCTGCGCGGCCCCGGCGAATTCCTCGGTGCGCGTCAGAGCGGCGTGCCGCTGCTTCATATCGCCGATATCGAGCTGGACCAGAAGTTACTCGAGGCGGCACGGCACGCCGCCGAGAAAATCATCGCCGAGCAGCCGGAGGTAGCGGAACGACATTTGCAGCGATGGCTGGCGGGTGCGGAACAATACTTGAAGGTATGATGCTGGCGCTGTTAGGAGCGGGCTTGCCCGCGATAATGGGCACTAATCGCGGGCAAGCCCGCTCCTGCACAACCTCACACCTAGCTCCCTACTGTGGCTCTGCGGTTCTAAGGTTTTTGTAGGATAATGTCGCAACAATAATCCTTTAGGAACCCGAATTGCACCCTTCGTGGCAACAACGCCTGTCGGAAAGCTGTGCCCGTTACCGCCCCTGGCTGCTCGACCGTGGCTCGCTCACCCGGCGCATCCAGGCCCGCTGCGCCGCCTTCAGCGTGCGCCATGTGCAGCAGCACTACGGTGTGGCCCTGCCTTCCGAGCGCCACATGGTTGCGTTGAAGCGCCACTCGCGCGCGCTGCTGCGCGACGTGTTTCTGTACTGCGGAGAAACGCCGCTGATTTTCGCCCACAGCGTGCTGCCCGCCACCAGCCTGCACGGCACCTGGCAAAGCCTGGGCCGGCTCGGCAGCAAACCGCTGGGCGCGGCACTATTTGCCAACCCGCGCGTGCAGCGCACGCCATTGCACTTCAAGAAACTCAACCGGCGCGATGCGCTGTATCGACGTGCCTGCACCGTCCTGCCGAACCCGCCTGCCAGCCTGTGGGCGCGGCGCTCGGTGTTTTACCTGGAAGGCCGGCCAATCCTGGTCACGGAAGTGTTCCTGCCGGGCATTCTGGAGTTAAGTCAGTGACGCTGGCAGAACGGCTCACCCAATACGAAAGACTGATGCGGCTCGACAAGCCGATCGGCATCCTGCTCCTGCTGTGGCCGACGCTGTGGGCGCTGTGGCTATCCTCGAATGGCCAGCCGAACTGGATCATCCTGTGGATTTTCGTCCTCGGTACGGTACTGATGCGCTCGGCCGGCTGCGTCATCAACGACTACGCCGACCGCGATTTCGACCCGCATGTCGAACGTACCAAGAACCGTCCTCTCGCCGCCGGGCTGGTAAGCAAGAAGGAAGCTCTGGCACTGTTCGCAGTGCTGGTGCTGCTGTCCTTCCTGCTGATCCTGCGCCTCAATACCCTGACCCTCCAGCTCTCGGTCGCGGCAGTGTTTCTCGCCGCCAGCTATCCCTTCACCAAGCGTTTCTTCGCCATTCCCCAGGCCTACCTCGGCATCGCTTTCGGCTTCGGCATCCCGATGGGGTTCGCCGCCCAGACCGGCGCAGTGCCCGCTGTGGCGTGGGCGATGCTCGCCGCCAACGTATTCTGGGCGATCGCCTACGACACCGAATACGCCATGGTGGATCGCGACGATGACCTCAGAATCGGCATCAAGACCTCGGCCATTACCTTCGGCCAATACGACATTCTGGCGGTAATGCTGAGCTATGGCGCAACGCTGACCATCCTCGCCGGCGTCGGGTTCAAACTCGGAATGGGCTGGGCCTATTACGCCGGACTCGCTGCCGCTGCCGGCGTCGCCGCCTACCATTACACCCTGATCAGACAACGCGATCGCGCCAAGTGTTTCAAGGCGTTCCTGCATAACAACTGGTTCGGCGCTGCGCTGTTCTGCGGTATCCTGCTTAACTACTACAGCGCGACTTTGTTCGGTCTGCGCGGTTTTTTGTAACGGATTTTTCATGACCGGCTGCTGTGAAAACAAATCCTGCACCCTGAATGCCATGCGCGCCAACCATGGCCGCGTGCTTAAGATCGTGCTGGCCGTCAACGTCGTCATGTTCGTGGTGGAAGCTGTCGCCGGCATGGCCGCACATTCCACTTCCCTGCTAGCGGATGCCTCGGACATGCTGGGTGATGCGCTGGTGTATGGCTTCAGCCTGTATGTTCTGACCCGCGACGAGATGTGGCAGGCACGGGCGGCGCTGCTGAAAGGCCTGATCATGCTCGCCTTCGGCCTGGGCGTGGCGGCGGAGGCGGTTTACAAAACGCTCCATCCCATCCTGCCCGACGGCGAAGCCATCGGCGTCATTGGCTTGCTGGCGCTGGCCGCCAATACCGGATGCTTCCTGCTGCTCTATCGCCACCGCGCCGACAACCTCAACATGAGCTCGGTGTGGCTGTGCTCGCGCAACGACCTGTTCGCCAATGCGGGCGTGATCGTGGCCGGCATCGCGGTCATCTTCACCCAGTCGCGCTGGCCGGATATTATTGTCGGCGGCGCCATTGCCGCCCTGTTCCTCAAATCTGCGTTCTCCGTGCTATGGCAATCCATGGCAGCATTACGCACCCAATCCCACTAGGAGGCTCCATGCGCCACGCTCTGATTTCCCTTGCCCTGCTGTTACCAAGCCCTCTGGCTCTGGCGCAGCAACCCATGCAGCCACCGACCCCTCCGCAGGATCACCGCCAGCTGGTCACCATGCCCGAACTGCCCCGTACCCTGATGCGCACCGACATGCAGGATCACCTCGTGGCACTGAATGAAATTTTCGGATATCTGGCGGAAAACAACCTGGCTGCCGCTGCGGAAACCGCAGAAAACCGCCTGGGCTACAGCTCCATGGGCAAGCACGCCGTGACGGCGCGCGGCCAGGGGCCGGGGCGTTTCATGCCTGATGCCATGCGTCAGATAGGCTGGGACATGCACGCTGCGGCCAGCGAATTTGCCCAGGTGGCGAAACGAGGCGATACGGCCAAGACCTACGCCGCACTGCAAAAAGTCATGGCTAGCTGCGTGGCCTGTCACATGGCTTTCCGCACGCGCTGACCACCCCATGACCGGCTGGTTGTGACACCGGGCAAAATGCACGGCGATGGCGAATGATTAAGACCCGACCTTAAGGCTGGCGGCAAAAGCGGCTTCCAGGCTCTCAGGGAGCTGGAACTGGGCAAAGGCACGGTGAATTTCAGCCTCGTTCACGCCGGCGCTACGGCCTTCGAAACGGATGCCGATCCTGCCACCGTTGGAAGCCAGCGTCGCGAAAGCAAAGCGCCAGCGCTGGACTTCCGCGAGCCGCTCGCGCAACTCGCGCTCGTTGCTGATGACCACACCCGCTTCCTTCAGAGAATCCAGGAATTCATCAAAGGACTCATTGCTAAGACTGCCCATCTACGCCTCCGTTATGAAGTACGGTGGTTTCCCACCTGTGAATTCAATAACGTGGCTCGCGTATAGCGGTTGACAAACCATTCAGAAAGAAGCGATCAACATAACGAACTGCACTCTGCCTGGACAAGAGTTGCCTGAGCAAAACCATTCCGCTACTCTGTACATTTTGAAATTCGCTGGCCTATCCGTGTAGGCTGGGAGGAAAAATCATGACCGACCCGGTCAGCGACACCAACCTAAAAACATTGACCACTGTGGTCTATGCCCTGCAGGCGATTGCGATTCTAGGGTTCGGTCTTCCCTACATCGTCGCCATCATCATCAACTATGTGAAACTGGACGACGTCAAGGGCACCTGGCTGGAATCCCACTTCCGCTGGCAGATCCGCACTTTCTGGTTCAGCCTGCTGTGGGGGGCAATCGGCGCCATCACCTTTATCCTCATCATCGGCTGGTTTATCCTGGCAGCTGACTGCATCTGGGTGATTTACCGCATCGTCAAAGGCTGGCTACGCCTCAACGAAGGCAAGGAAATAGTGCCGCAATGAAATACAAAGATCTGCGCGACTTCATTTCGCAACTGGAAAAACAGGGCGAACTCAAGCGCATAGTCGCTGAAGTCGATCCCCGCCTGGAAATGACCGAAATCTGCGACCGCGTGCTGAAAGCGGGGGGACCGGCGATCCTGTTCGAAAACCCCAAAGGCCACGGTATCCCGGTGCTGGCCAATCTGTTCGGCACGCCCAGGCGCGTCGCCATGGGCATGGGCGAAGACAGTGTCGAGGCGCTTAGAGAAGTTGGCAAGCTGCTGGCTTTCCTCAAGGAACCCGAGCCGCCCAAGGGGCTGAAGGACGCCTGGGACAAACTCCCGCTGTTCAGGCAGGTGCTCAACATGGCGCCGAAGGAGCTGTCTTCCGCGCCCTGCCAGGAAGTCGTCTGGGAAGGCGCGGATGTGGACCTGGCCAGTCTGCCGATCCAGACCTGCTGGCCGGGCGACGTGGCGCCGCTCATCACCTGGGGGCTGGTGATCACGCGCGGGCCGCTGAAGAAGCGGCAGAACCTCGGCATCTACCGCCAGCAGGTAATCGCCCCGAACAAGGTGATCATGCGCTGGCTCGCCCACCGCGGCGGCGCGCTGGATTTCCGCGATTTCAAGCAGGCCCATCCCGGCCAGCCTTTTCCCGTGGCAGTGGCGCTGGGCGCCGACCCGGCCACCATCCTCGGTGCGGTGACGCCGGTGCCCGATTCCCTGAGCGAATACCAGTTTGCCGGACTCCTGCGCGGCTCCAAGACCGAGGTGGTCAAAGCCCTGGGATCCGACCTGCAAGTCCCGGCCAGCGCCGAGATCGTGCTGGAAGGCGTGATCCATCCCGGCGAGATGGCACTGGAAGGGCCTTACGGCGACCACACCGGCTATTACAACGAACAGGCCGAGTTTCCGGTGTTCACCATCGAGCGCATCACCATGCGCCGCAACCCGATCTACCACAGCACCTACACCGGCAAGCCGCCGGACGAACCGGCCATCCTCGGCGTGGCGTTGAACGAAGTGTTCGTGCCGCTGCTGCAGAAACAGTTCCCCGAAATCACCGATTTCTACCTGCCGCCGGAAGGCTGCTCCTATCGCCTCGCCGTGGTCAGCATCAAGAAGCAGTACGCCGGCCACGCCAAGCGGGTGATGTTCGGAGTGTGGTCGTTCCTGCGCCAGTTCATGTACACCAAGTTCATTATCGTCACCGACGACGACGTCAACATCCGCGACTGGAAGGAAGTGATCTGGGCCATGACCACCCGCATGGATCCGGCGCGGGATACGTTATTGGTCGAAAACACGCCGATCGACTACCTTGATTTCGCCAGCCCGGTCAGCGGCCTCGGCTCGAAGATGGGCATGGACGCCACCAACAAGTGGCAGGGAGAAACCGCGCGCGAATGGGGCCGGACGATCGTGATGGACGCCGACGTGAAGCGCAAGGTGGACGAAATATGGGGAACGCTCGGCTTGTAATCGTACAACCCCCGCCTTGGTGGAAGTGTTGCTGCGCGACGTTCACATTAAAACGAACGCCATGACCTTACTGCATGGCTCAGGTTTTTCCTCGAGCGCCTAGCGTGGAGCGATATTGCCGTTGCCGTTGGAGAGGATGATTTCCACCCGCCGATTCAACAGACGTCTGGCGGCATTGTCGTTGCTGGCAATCGGAAACGCCTCACCATAACCGCGCGTAGCGACACGGTTGCCGCTAATCCCCCTGTCGACCAAAGCCGTCCGCACGGCATTGGCGCGTCGATCAGAGAGCTCCTGATTGAGGCTGCTACTGCCGGTGCTGTCGGTGTAACCTTCAACCAACACCTTGTGTTGCGGGTATTGCTTGAGGAAATCGGCCAGTTGTTGCATCTTGCGCATCCCGCCCAATTCCAGCTGCGCCTTGTTGGTGCTGAACAATACGTCGCCTAGCGTCATCACCAGGCCGCGTTCCGTTTTCTTGGCATTCAACTCCTTGAGTTGCATTTCCTGTTGAGCAATCAGTGCCTGGTCACGTTCCGCTTCGGCGCGGCCAGCCGCCAATGCAGCCGCTTGCTGATCGGCGGTTTCCTGCATGATCGCAACCTGCTGATTGGCCGCATCGGCTTCGATCGTTCTCGCTTCGAGACGGACTTGGTCGCGTTTGGTGCTGGCATTGGTGACCGCTAATTCATATGTTTTCCGCTGGGCAGTTTCCTGCGCGATTCCCACTTGCATCTTGGTCATATGGGCTAGTTGATTGACTGCGGCATCACTTTCACCTTTGTTCAATGCCGTGTCCGCCTTATTCAGAGTCTCGCCGGCTTGCAACAATTCAACCGCAGCCAGATTCATGACCTGTGGGTCGGATCGTGCGCTGTTGTAACTGCTATGCGCTTCTGCGAGAGATGAATTTTGCGGCCCGGAACTGCAACCAGAAAAAACCGCGACCGCGATCAAGGTCATGGGAAAGTACAGATTTTTTTGCATGATGAACTCCATTCAGGATGACTTGTTTTTACGGCCGATTTCTTGGCGTAGCACGCGACTATCTTCCTGCAAGGCGTCAGCTGCTTTTTTTGCCTTGACTGAATGCGCCATCGCTCCGGCTAGTTGGGCGTCTGCCTGTGCTTGTTCCGCCAGTTGCCGGGCATGCACATAATCTTTCTCTGCCATTGCCTGCTCTGCGGCATCCATCTTTTCCATCGCAGACTTGAGCTGTAGCGGTGCAAACTCATTCCCCCCGGCGCTGCTTGCATTGCTAAGCGCAGCCTTGGAAACGGCCATCTGTTCTGTAGGTGCCGGAGTGCTTGCGCAACCCGCCATAGAGATTGCAGCGGCTACGGTTACACCGATCCTGCGCATCATTTGATTTAATTTGTTTATTGCGTTTGCGACAATTTTCAATTTTTCCTTAAGTCGGAATCCAACCCATGGCGACAGCGAGGACGGCGAGGCAGATCCACATCATCTCGATGCTGAGGTGGGGAAATTTGTCAGCTTTGAGGGCTTGCGTTTTCATGTTGCTACCTTTCTGGCGATTCTGCCCTGAGTGACGCTCATGCCGATCTCCCAAGACTGAGGTCCGCGGCATGAAATATTCACGCCGCATCAAAATTTGAATGGCCCTATCGGAAAAAACCCGGTTCTTCGAACCGTCTGCAATAATTAGACTCCTCCTAACCGACGCGCACTGTGCGGTGCCGCACATAATGCATAATCAGATCAATTGGCTATCCCAAGGTTTAAGTACCGGCTTTAGTCAGTCTGAAAGGGGGGCGATAATGGACGCCAATGGATAATGCAAAAGGCCGTCTCGCGACGGCCTTTTATTAACTGCTTCACATCTCTGTCCTGCAGGCCTTATGGAGCAGGTTGTGTAACCGTGTTCTGATCAAAATTGACCGCAGTCCCTGCCAACAATCTGCCGTTTATCGATGCACCAGTCTTCATGGTGATTGATGTTTGAGACAGTATTACCCCATTAAATTTCGAGGTTGTTCCAAGGTCAGCAGCTGCGAAGGTCGCCCAGTAAACGTTTTTGGGCAGTGCGCCACCGGCAAGGATAACCTGCACACCCGAACCTACGGTGAGGCCTTGCGCTATCTGGAAGATCCAGACATCGTTCGGGCCGCCTGTTAGCGTGACATCCGCCGGTATTGAAACTCCGGTCCCCCATTTGTAGGTGCCGGGGGAAAGATTCATCCCGCCAATATTTCCGGTCCCCAGTTCAGTGTAATCGGGCGCTCTTCCTGTAGCATCGGTGTACGCTAACCCCTTGTCGCCTATAGCTGCGGTTAACCGAGCAGCGTCCGTCACCACACAGGGAAGAGGGCCAGCAGCATCGACGCTGTATATTGTCCCAGTCACTTGCGCGCATGTTAAGCCTATGCCAGCGCCTGTCCCAGGACTCAAGCCTACATCCCCGGCAACCGCGGAAGTCGGAACGTTTGTAATCGCCGATTCAGCCAGAATCACAAAATTGCCAGCAGTTCCCATCACCACGGGCGCCGGGCCTTTACCCAGGTTGTTTAAGCCTGTGCCGGTACCTGGGGCGGTTGTGGGTTCAATTGTAGACGAGCCCCCTCCCCCGCCGCTTCCACATCCGGCGGCAAAAGCGACCAGCAAGAATGCCATCAACCACGTCAGCGGTTTGAAAATGTTTTCGGACCTGTCCATTTGCGTTTCTCCTGAAAAATGAATCTCGATTTGTTGCACCAAGGCAAAGACCAATATCCGCTTCTGTTGCGGGATATTCCGTTCGCTATCGCACATAAGGAGAAAAGCATGGATTGGCAGCGCATCTTCGGGAATGCCTGTTTTACTTGAGCTTCAGTTCGAATTTCTTGCGCTGTTTGAAGCGGAAGGAATCAATCAGTGCCGCAGGCGTGGATTTGCCCTACAGCGTCCCACGTAGTCGCCGCACATAAAGGGGCCAGGTCGAAATGCACACCACCACCGCGAAAAGGATGGCGGGAATGAACGGGAGGAGTATTGAGGAACAACCGACTATGACGAGGACAATCGCGGCCATCTGCGCGAATTGTCTACCCGCTGCTTCAGGAAATCCGCGCCGACTTCCACAAATGTTCCGCAGGCATCATGCGCCAAGCCGATGACTGCGATTAAGGGGGCGCCCGTCGCGGGGAACATTTCAACTTTCGCAACGCATCAAGGCCAAGCTCGCACTCCTCCACATGGAGTTGAAGAGCATTTAGGACCCATCTCCAACTTGCCGAACCCAACAAGATCGACCGGACACCGCTCCGGTCGATCTTGTTGCTCAAAGTCCAGCGTCAGAATTTGTAAACAACACCGACAGACAGTAAGTCGACATTAGCCTCGCCGGTCTTGTCCTTGTTGCCGACATCGTTGAATCGCTCCCATTCCAGCCGCGCCCCAATGTTCTTGTCGAAGTCGTAGCCTGCGCCGACCCCCCAGTGGAAGTCGCTATCGGTAGAGCTTTGGTTCACGGAGCCGGAAGGGCCGGATGCGCTCAGCTCGGTTTTGATACTGTACGCCCCTAACTTGCCAAACACTGAAAACTTGTCAGTTGCCGGCCAGATGCCCACTGCGTCCACCAAGAATCCATTTTTTGTCTTGACGTTGCCGCTCAAGCTACCCGTTGTATAACCGGCTGGCGCGGCGGTAACGGTTGTATTGAATGAAAACTTGCCAAGATCGACATACCCGCCTTCTACCGCAAAATTTGGATTGAACTGATAACCGGCGAACAACTTCCAGCCGGTGTCTTTGTCGTCCACCGAGGAAGAACTGGTGAAGCCCAAGCTTCTAAATGTTGAGTCCAGCTCGCCACCATTGGTGTCAGCCTTGCTCTGACCCCCGCTCAGCCCGACATACCAACCAGGATCGGCCGCCGCCAAAGGAATAAAACCCGCAGTCAACCCAAGCGCCAGCCCAGCGGAAGCCAATAATTTCACATTCATCTTGTTCCCTTTCAATTAAACTGTGATAAAAAACCAATGGCAAAAAAAAACCACATACTAGTTATAGTTCAAAATTTTCCGGATATGATCTTTTTTTACCGGTTTTAAGCAGAAAGCCAATGACGACCGCAAAACCATCCGGAATGCGCACCTGCCTTTATGACTCTGCTCAACTGGAAGTGGTGCTGGGCGATATGGCGATGCAAGCTGCCGGCTTTCTGACCCGCAGATCGCGCGTGGTGATCGTGGGTATCCTGCGCCGCGGCGCGCCCCTGGCGGAAATGCTGCGCGACCGGCTAGCGCATGATTACGGCCTCTCCAACCTGCCGCTGTACAAACTCCATGTCAAGCGCTATGCCGACGATCTCACCCTGCTGCATCCAGAAACCGAGCTGACCGAAAACGCCGAACAGGCTGCCCTGGATCTGACCAATGCCACGGTAGTGGTCGTGGACGACGTGCTCTACCGCGGCCACTCGCTGCTCAAGGCGGTGGAATATCTGGCGAGAAAAAATCCGCTGGAGATACGCACCGTGGTACTGGTGGACCGCGGCGTCACGCTGCTGCCGATCCGCGCCGACATCACCGGCATGCGACTGGATGTTGCGCCGCTAGACATCATCGAGTGCAACGTCCCTCCCTACGAACCCGAATTCAGGATCGACCTGCTGCGGCCAGACAAAGGCTAAAGCGCTTTACAGCGCCGTCAAATCACACTGCATTCTTGTCCAATACCATCAGGTAATTAAAAATCATGAAATTTCATTCCACGCCATTCGGCATGCAGGAAGTTGATCCGGAAAGCATCCTGACCTTCCCCAATGGAATGCCGGGATTTGAAAGTTCCACCTGTTAGAAATTGTTTCACCAGGAAGAGAACCCGGAACAACCCGTCGTGGTCCACTGGCTGCAATCCATCGACGAACCGGATGTCGCCCTCGCGCTGGTTGATCCGGCAGTGTTCGGCCTGAACTACGAATTTGCCCTGTCCGATGAGGAAGAGCGTCTGCTGCAGATGGAAAAGGTGGAAGATATCGCGGTTCTGCTCATTGCCTACAAGCCGCAACCGGATGCAGACTCCAAAGCCAATATCAACGCCAACATCAACGGCCCTATCGTGCTCAACACCCGCGCCCGCCTCGGCATGCAGAAGGTACTGGTCGGGCTTGAAGCCGACGTCACCCTGAAGAGCAAGAAGCCTGCCGCTTAATTCCGGCTGTACACCCACTCCAGCAGCGCATCCTGCGCCGCCTGGCCAGCGCTGGCATTGGGGTGATTGATGAAGAACACCACCGCCACGCTACGTCCCTTGCGGTCATGCACATAGCCCGCGATCGCCTTCGTCCCATTTAGCGAACCAGTCTTGATATGGGCATGGCCGGCCATTTCATGGTCTCGCAGCCGTTTCTTCATGGTGCCGTCCACCGCCGCGATCGGCAGGGAGGAGACAAACTCCGCCATCAGCGGCCCGCGGTAAGCCTCCCGCAGCAGCCAGCCCATATGCGCCGGGGTAATGCGCTCGGTGCGCGAAAGACCGGAACCGTTCTCGATCTCCAGTTCGGGAAACGCCATACCCCGCTCCGCCAGCCATTTATCGACGACCTGCACCGCACCACGCGTCGAACCTTCGCCGCCGATTTCGCGGCCGATGGTCAACAGCAGCTGGCGCGCCATCACGTTGTTGCTGAACTTGTTGATATCGCGTACCACCTCGGCCAGCGCCCTGGACTCGCGGCTTGCCAGCAGCAGCGCGCCGGGAGCAGCGCCCCCCTCGCGCACGCTGCCTTGCAATGTGCCGCCCAGCTCCTGCCACAATTGCCTGAACAGCGCATCGACATGGCCGGTGTTATCGAACAGGCCAAGGTACAGCGACTTTTCGCCGCAAGCGCGCGGATAAACCCCGCTAATCAGCACCGTGACCGCATCGCTACCGTTCTTGCCGATTTCCGTGGTGACACCCTCACGCCAATCGTTGCACGGGCCATCAAACGGTAGCAAACGGTTGACGATGCGCAGCCGGGCCGGATCGGGATCGGCAATGACGCGCACGCCGCCCTCCGCTTCCGGCACGAGGCGGAAGCGGACGGTCTTGAAGTTCACCAGTAGCGCCTCGGGCATCACGTTGTAAGGACGGTAAGGCTCGTTATCGAAAGAGCCCGGATCGCCGCCTGCCGCCTGAAAATAGCTGTTGTCCAGCACCAGATTGCCGCGGATTTCGCGTATGCCCAGCTTGCGCACGTCGCGCAGCAGGTTCCAGAAACTTTCCAGCGTCAGCGCCGGGTCGCCATAGCCCTTGATGATCAGGTCGCCGTTCAGCACCTCCCCGGCCACCGTCCCGCCCGTCAGCACCTCGGTTTTCCAGGTATAGGCCGGGCCCAGCAGTTCCAGCCCAGCATACGTGGTCACCAGCTTCATGGTCGAGGCCGGGCTCATCGACTGATTGGCCTGGTAAGCGATCAGCGGCTTTCTGGCCGCCACGTCCTGAACAAACACGCCGACGCTGGCGGCGGGGATGCCGGCTTCGCGCAGCGCCTTGGCAACGGGCGCGGGCAGAGGCGCAGCCTGCACCGACACCGTCCACATCAACATCAACATCAGTAAAAGCCATATCCTGTTCATAAACCCTCGATAATCTCCAGCGCGCCCGCCACCAGCATCCGGATTTCCTCTTCGTTGATGATATAGGGCGGCATGAAATAGACCGTGTTGCCGATCGGGCGCAGCAGCAGGCCGCGCTTCAGTCCTTCCTCGAAGAATCTTCGGGCGAAGCCGGGTGCGGCGTCCGCCACTTCGAACGCCCAGATCATGCCGCTATGGCGAAAATTCCTGACGCGCGGATGTGCCTTGAGCGGCACGGCGATATCGTTAAAATGGGCAGCCTTGACGCGGTTGGCCGCAATCACGTCGTCCTGTTCGAAAATATCCAGCACCGCCAGCGCCGCGCGGCAAGCCAGCGCGTTGCCGGTGTAGGAATGGGAATGGAGAAAGCCGCGCGCCGTATCGTTGTGGTAAAACGCCTGGTAAACGGTATCGGTGGTCAGTACCACCGACAAGGGCAGGTAACCGCCGGTGATGCCTTTGGACAGGCACAGGAAATCAGGTCTTATCCCGGCCTGCTCATGGGCGAACATCGTCCCCGTGCGGCCGAAGCCCACGGCGATTTCATCAGCGATCAGGTGTACCTCGAATTCGTCGCAGATCGCTCGCGCCTTGCGCAGGTAGTCGGCATCGTACATCCCCATTCCCGCCGCGCCCTGCACCAGCGGTTCGAGAATCAAGGCAGCGGTTTCCTGGTGGTGATGCTCCAGATGCGCGCGCAAAGCCGCCGCACAGCGCAGCGCGTAATCCCGCGCCGACTCTCCCGGCTCGGCATAGCGCCAGTCGGGCGTCGGTACCTGCGCACTTTCCCGTAGCAACGGCGCATAAGTGTCCTTGAACAGCGCCACATCGGTCACCGACAGCGCACCCACGGTTTCGCCGTGATAGCCGTTTCGCAGGCTGACGAAGCGGGTCTTGGCCGGGCGGCCCGCGTTGCGCCAATAGTGGAAGCTCATCTTGAGCGCGATCTCGGTGGCGGAAGCGCCGTCCGAGCCATAGAAACAATGCCCCAGGCCGGACAGGCGCGACAACCGCTCCGACAGCTCGACCACCGGCTGATGAGTAAAACCGGCCAGCATCACATGCTCCAGCCTGCCCAACTGATCCTTCAGCGCCGCATTGATGCGCGGATTGCAGTGGCCGAACAGGTTGACCCACCACGAGCTCACCGCATCGAGATAGCGCTTGCCGTCGAAGTCGTGCAGCCACACCCCCTCGCCGCGCGCAATCGGCACCAGCGGCAAGGTCTCGTGCTGCTTCATCTGGGTGCAGGGATGCCAGACACTGGCCAGACTGCGATGGAGAAATTCCTGGTTAGACATTGAGCGCGGCATGCCCCGGAAAGATGGATTGGATAGCGTTCATTATGTCACAGCAGAATCGCCCTTAGGATCGCCCTGAAGCTGTAGATTTCTTTATAATTGCACCATGCTCTACTGGGAAAAACACGACCACGACAAAAACCGCCACAGCTGGTATGCCGTTACCTTCGGCCACGACCTGCTCGGCGACCTGGTGCTCACCCGCAGCTGGGGCAGTCTCGGCCGGCGCAGCCGGCAGCACCGCAAACAGCCGGTCGACTCGGCGGACGAACTGCGCGCCTGGCTGCAAATCATCGGAGAGGAACGCGAAGTACACGGCTATGCCGTGGTTGCCGTCGGCTGATCAGTAGAATCTCTACCTGTGGGCGCTGCGAATTTCCCGACTGATAACCACTTTTTGATAAATTGTTGGACATCCAAACCTTCTTCCCCTTGAAATTAGCGCGCTCAGCCCCTATTATTAGCACTCGTCGGGCATGAGTGCTAACAGCGCCATCCCCGAAATTTTTTTTAACCGGCAAACAGCGCAGGCGGTTTGTCGGATTTTATTTTGTTAACCTAGACCTGACAGGAGATTGAAACAATGAAAATTCGTCCGTTGCACGACCGCGTTATTGTCAAGCGGCTGGAAGAAGAGCGCAAGACCGCTTCCGGTATCGTGATTCCTGACTCCGCTGCAGAAAAACCTGACCAGGGCGAAATCATCGCCGTGGGCAAGGGCAAAGTGGGCGATGACGGCAAGGTCCGTCCGCTGGATGTCAAAGTCGGCGACAAGGTGCTGTTCGGCAAATATTCCGGCCAGACCGTCAAGGTTGAAGGCGAGGAACTGCTGGTGATGCGCGAAGAAGACATCATGGGCGTGGTCGAAGGTAAATAACAAATTCAGCATTAGGAGATTTAAAACATGTCAGCAAAAGACGTAAGATTCGGTGACGACGTTCGTCACCGCATGGTGGCCGGCATCAACGTTCTGGCCAACGCAGTTAAAGTCACCCTCGGCCCGAAAGGCCGCAATGTAGTGCTGGAGCGCTCCTTCGGCGCCCCGACGATTACCAAGGACGGCGTATCCGTGGCCAAGGAAATCGAGCTGAAAGACAAGTTCGAGAACATGGGCGCGCAGATGGTGAAGGAAGTTGCTTCCAAGACCTCCGACGTTGCTGGCGACGGCACCACCACTGCTACCGTATTGGCCCAGGCGATTGTGCGCGAAGGTATGAAATTCGTTTCCGCCGGCATGAACCCGATGGACCTGAAGCGCGGCATCGACAAAGCAGTTGAAGCCTGCATCGTCGAGCTGAAGAAAAACTCCAAGCCTTGCACCACCAACAAGGAAATCGCCCAGGTGGGTTCCATTTCCGCCAACTCCGACAGTTCCATCGGCGACATCATCGCCGAAGCCATGGACAAGGTCGGCAAGGAAGGCGTGATCACCGTGGAAGACGGCACCAGCCTGCAGAACGAGCTGGAAGTGGTTGAAGGCATGCAGTTCGACCGCGGCTATCTGTCACCCTACTTCATCAACAACCCGGATCGCCAGATCTCGTTGCTGGAAAATCCTTTCGTGCTGCTGCACGACAAGAAGATCTCCAACATCCGCGATCTGCTGCCGGTACTGGAGCAAGTCGCCAAGGCCGGCCGTCCGCTGCTGATCATCGCTGAGGACGTGGATGGCGAAGCGCTGGCCACTCTGGTGGTGAACAACATCCGTGGCATCCTGAAGACCTGCGCAGTTAAAGCGCCTGGCTTCGGCGACCGTCGCAAGGCCATGCTGGAAGACATCGCCATCCTCACCGGCGGCACCGTAATCGCCGAGGAAGTGGGCCTGTCTCTGGAAAAATGCACGCTGACCGAACTGGGCCAAGCCAAGCGCATTGAAGTGGGCAAGGATGAAACCATCGTTATCGATGGCGCCGGCGATCACAAGAACATCGAAGGCCGCGTCAAGCAGGTTCGCAAGCAGATCGAAGAAACCACCAGCGACTACGACCGCGAGAAGCTGCAAGAGCGCGTCGCCAAGCTGGCAGGTGGTGTGGCCGTGATCAAGGTCGGTGCCGCCACTGAAGTCGAGATGAAAGAGAAAAAAGCCCGCGTCGAAGATGCCCTGCACGCCACCCGCGCTGCGGTGGAAGAAGGCATCGTCGCCGGCGGCGGCGTAGCTCTGCTGCGTACCCGTGACGCCATCGGCAAAATCAAGGGCGACAACGCCGACCAGGATGCCGGCATCAAGATCGTGCTGCGCGCCCTGGAAGAGCCACTGCGCCAGATCGTCGCCAACGCCGGCGTCGAGCCGTCGGTGGTGGTGAACAAGGTTGCCGAAGGCAAAGGCAACTACGGCTTCAACGCCGCCAACGATACCTATGGCGACATGGTGGAAATGGGCGTACTCGATCCCACCAAAGTAACCCGTTACGCGTTGCAGAACGCGGCTTCCGTAGCTGGCCTGATGCTCACCACCGAATGCATGGTGGCCGAGATGCCTAAGGAAGAGGCCGGTGGCATGGGCGGTGACATGGGCGGTATGGGTGGCATGGGTGGTATGGGCGGCATGATGTAATTTTGCCCCCGGCTTTCCCGGTCCAACGAAAACCCCGCTTCGGCGGGGTTTTTTTATGGCCCCGCAACATTCAAACTTGCTTGGCCAACGCGCGCGAACTGCATGGTGGGTTAAAATAGGCTTATTTAAGCAACCTGGCAGATTCTTGATGAAATCCTGGCCGCTTTTCGCGGGCTATCTTGTCCTCTATGTTTTCATGGACTGGGTAAGCTATATCCATCCGCTGCTGCCGCTCGCGATCACGCCCTGGAACCCACCGCCAGGATTGAGCCTGGCATTTCTGTTGCTGCACGGACTGGGAAAATGGCCGGCTTTGTTCGTCGCCGCCTTGCTGGCGGAAATTTTCGTGCGCGAGATTCCGGCGCCCTTCGCCTATCTGGCCGCATCCTCGCTCGCACTGACGGCCTGCTACAGCGGCGCCGCGGCCCTACTTCTCGGGCCGTTGCGCTTCGACACCGAATTCCGCAGCCTGCGCGACCTGTCATGGTTTCTGGCGGTGGCACTCGCCGGAGCGCTGTTGGCAGCCCTGGTCTATGTCGCCATCTACACCTTTGCCGGGCTGGTGCCGCCGGGTAAATTCCTGGACAGCATCCTGCGTTTCTGGGTAGGCGATGTGATCGGCATCATGGTGATCGTCCCCCTGCTGCTCGTCCACGCCCAGCTCAAGACGATCCGCTGGCGCCCGACCAGAGAAACCACCGCCCAGGCAGCCAGCGTAGCATTGGCGCTATGGGTGATTTTCGGGCTTGAATTCACTGACGAGTTCAAATTCTTCTATCTGCTATTTCTTCCCCTGGTCTGGATCACTATGCGACACGGCATCAGGGGTGCGACCCTGGCCATACTCGGAACGCAACTAGGCCTGATTGCGGCCGTCCAGGTCGGCGGTCACAAAGCCGCTGCCGTCATCGAACTTCAACTACTCATGCTGGCTCTGGCAATTACCGGACTTTTTCTGGGCATGGCTGTTACCAGCCGCCGTATGCTGGAAGGCCGGCTGCGCGAGCAGCAAGTCGAACTGGACCGTGCGCTGCGCTTTGCCGCTGCCGGCGAGATGACTTCCGCCCTGGCACATGAACTGAACCAGCCGCTTTCAGCGCTGACCAGTTATCTTCATTCCTGCCAGCTATTGCTCATCCAGCCAGAAATCCAGCACGCCTTGCTGACAGGCACTATGAAAAAAGCCGTTGACGAAGCCCGCCGTGCCGGCCAAGTAGTCCACCGCTTGCGCAACTTCTATCGCGGCGGCATTGTTCAGCGCCAACAGTTATCCGTACCGTCCTTTCTGCAGGAAGGCATCGTTGCTCTGCTGAATCGCGCAGAGCGGCACAGCATTTCGATACGCATTTCCTGTCCTCATCAATTGCCTGATATCCGAGCGGATCGGGTACAGCTGGAAACCGTGCTCCAGAACCTGGTATACAATTCCATCGATGCCATTGCCGGAGCCCAGAGCGCTCACCGGGAAATCATCATCGATGCCTCAGTATTGGCGGCGGATGAAATTTGCATCTGCGTCTCCGACACCGGCCCTGGCATCCCGTCGAAAATGCAGCCACAAGTTTTCGAGCCCTTCACTACCGGCAAAATCGATGGCACCGGATTGGGGTTGGCTATCAGCCGCTCCCTGGTTGAAGCCAATCGTGGAAAAATATGGCTGGACAAATCATTTGCGGCCGGAGCACGCTTTTGCTTCAGCGTGCCGGTGAGCAAACCGACAGGAAATCATGACTGAACCGACGATTTTCATTGTGGACGACGATGCACCCGTCAGGGATTCGCTTGCCCTGCTGCTAGGGCTGAAAGGCTATGCAATCCGCAGCTTCGCTTCGGCAGAAGATTTTCTCACCGCCTGCCAGCCCGACTGGCATGGCTGTCTGCTGCTGGATATCCGCATGGTCGGAATGAACGGTCTGGAGTTGCAACAGCAACTGATTTCCCGCCAGATAGTCCTGCCCATTATTTTCATCACCGGCCATGGCGATGTGGCGGCAGCACGTGCCGCACTGAAAGCTGGTGCGGCCGATTTTCTCGAGAAGCCGCTGGATGACCAGATACTGATCACGACCATCGCCGATGCGCTGGAACGCAGCGCTAATCAGCGTGATGAAGCGGCAGCCGCGCAAGAGATCATGGATCGGATGTCCCGACTCACGGCCCGCGAGCATGAAGTCATGGAAAAAATCACCCTCGGCGAACCCAACCGGGAAATCGCCCGGCAGCTTGGCATTAGCCCGCGCACCGTGGAAGTCTACAAGGCGCGCATGATGGAAAAAATGCAGGCACGCAGCCTGCCTGAACTGATCCGCCTGGTGCTCAGCATCAGAAAAAAAGCGACTAGACTGGTCTCTGCCCCACCCTGAAGCCGTCTCTCCCCCCGAAGTAAGTGATTCCCTTACGGGCATCGCTTACGTGTTATCCCGGATTTTCTCACCCCCCTCACGGAACTATCATTGGGTATCGGTAACGGCCTTGAAACATCGGCCGAAGCGCTTTATCGGGCCAAATTTTGGCCCTACGAATCACGGGAGGTTAGATGGAAAAAACCACCCACCCGGCATTGCACAAGGTCCGTCGCATCTGCTTTTCCAGCCTGCCGCCACCCAACCTGTCTCGCGCCCTGAAACTACTTGATTCGATGGCACAGTTAGAGGCGAGTATCGAGACAGAGGATGGATGCCTGTCTGTGCGCTACGATCTGAGCCAGCATACGCTGGAGGCACTGGAAAATCGGCTAGTGAGCCATGGATACCATCTCGACAATTCCTTGCTACAGAAAATCAAGCGGGCATTAATCTACCACTGTGAATCTTGCCTGCTTGAAAACCTCCGAGCGCCCACCCGCGAACAGCACCTGCGCTCGATATACCTGAGCAGTGCGCACTTACCGGAGCACAGACCCACCATAGAGCCTGCCGACGGACACCCGGATCGCCGTTAGCGATACCTCCAGGACATCGCCGCACATCCAGAAAGTTATTTATGAGCATTCAATCCATTCCCTATTGCCCCCCAACCATCGGACTACGTCCTGGATCCAGCCTGCTTGACGCCCTCAAGCTAATGCTGGAAAAGCACATCAATCACCTTCCACTCAGCGATGACACTGGCAAATTCGCCGGCATCGTCAGCACCCAGACCATCCTTTCCGAGCTGATTCCGGCCAGTGCCCGGGTCGAGCATGGCCTGTCAAACCTGAAATTTGCCGGCGACGCCACCCGGCTGCTGTCTTCCCACCTGCATGGCCTGGAGCATCGTAACGTAGGCGAATTCGCCGAGAAGAACGTGCCGGTGCTGGAAGAGGATTGCCCGATTCTGGAGGCGGCCCTGCTACTCAGCCAAAACACATCCCCACTGCCGGTAATCGGCAAGGACGGCAAGCTGCGCGGCATGCTGAGCCGGCGCATCATGCTTGCCTACCTGGTTCAGCAGGCGGAGAACTGAGATGCACGGCACCGCTTCCACCGCCCAGTTATTTCTGGGGCTCAGCCCGCTGGCGGTTTCGCTCGCCGTATTCGTGCTGACCTACGCCGCCATCGTCACCGAAAAGATCAACCGATCCATCGTCGCCTTGCTGGGCGCCGGATTGATGATCTTCTCCGGCGTATTGCAACAGAGCGAGGCCGTCTCCGGCATCGACTTCAACACCATCAGCCTGCTCACCGGCATGATGGTGCTGGTGGCGATCACCCAGAAGAGCGGTGTGTTCCAGTATGTCGCCGTGAGCGTGGCGAAATTGGTGAAAGCCGATCCGTGGGGGCTGCTGGTGATGCTGTCCGTGATTACCGCAGTTTTTTCCGCCCTCCTCGACAACGTGACCACGGTGCTCCTGATTGTCCCGGTGGCCCTGCTCATCACCGACTCGCTCAGGATATCGCCCTATCCCTACCTGTTCTCGATCATTTTCGCCTCCAACATCGGCGGCACCGCCACCCTGATCGGTGATCCGCCCAACATCATGATCGGCTCGGCGGTCGGGCTGACCTTCACCGATTTCGTGGTGAACCTGGCGCCGATCGCAGCGATCGTCTTCGCCCTCACTCTAACCCCGATCTACCTGATCTGGGGCCGCAAGATGCGCGCTGCGCCGGAGGACCGGGCGCAAGTGATGGCGTTCGATGCCAAGGCGGCGATCACCGATCCCCTCCTGCTCAAGCAATCCCTTGCGGTGATCGGGGTAGTGATCGCCGGCTTCGTCATGGCCCACCACATTGGCCAGCAACCCGGCACCATCGCCATGTTCGGTGCCGCATTCCTGCTTTTGTTGCGCGTTCTAGGGAAAAACTCGGAAGAGCAGTCCCACGAGACGCATCGCACCTGGGCCGAAGTGGAATGGGTAACAATCTTTTTTTTCGTCGGCCTGTTCGTGGTGGTAGCCGGCGTGGAAAAGGCCGGCGCGCTCGACCTCCTGGCCGGGAAGCTTCTGGAACTGACCGGCGGCGATTTCCCGACTACCGCCATTACCATCCTGTGGGCCTCGGCGATATTTTCAGCGGTCGTCGACAACATTCCGTTCGTCGCCACCATGATTCCCGTC
This sequence comes from Sulfuricella sp., assembly GCF_035531155.1. Classification (NCBI taxonomy): domain Bacteria; kingdom Pseudomonadati; phylum Pseudomonadota; class Betaproteobacteria; order Nitrosomonadales; family Sulfuricellaceae; genus Sulfuricella; species Sulfuricella sp. The sequence goes on from NZ_DATKTK010000004.1 coordinate 53,495, forward strand.
ATCCAGAAAATGGGGGCGGTGTTCAGCGCGGAACAGCTCAGTACCCTGTGGTGGTCGCTGGCGCTGGGCGCCTGCCTGGGCGGAAACGGCAGCTTGGTCGGGGCAAGCGCCAACCTGGTGGTGGCCGGCTTTGCCGAGCGCGCCGGCCAACCGATCCGCTTTCTGCCCTTCATGCTGCTGGCCTTCCCGCTGATGCTGGCCAGTATTGCGGTATCCAGCATTTACCTTTATCTGCGCTACCTATAGAAAGTTGGTCATGAAAAAACTCAGCATTGCATTTTTGTTTACATGCTGTTGCGCAGCCCCTTCTCACGCCGCCTCAACGGATTGCCAGCCCGTTCCGGGCGCGCAGTGTGCCGGCATGAAGCTGAATTGGGCCATGTGGCAAGGCAAGAATCTTGAAGGGGCCAACCTCGAGGGGGCAAGTCTCGAATGGGTAGAAATGAGTGGCGCCAATCTCAAGGGTGCCAATCTCAAGGGCGCAAAACTAAAATACGCTCACCTTCGCAACACCAATCTGAGCCAAGCCAATCTGGAAGGAGCCAATCTCGACAACGCCGACCTCGAAAACGCCAATCTTGAACGTGCCAACCTAAGACGCGCCAGCATGGTGAAATCCGATCTGAAGCTGGCCAGCATGGAACAATCCAATCTGGAGGGAGCCAATCTGGAGCGCGCCGACCTCTCTGGTGCCGATCTGGAAAGCGCTAATCTGCGCGCAGCCCGCCTTGTTTCGGCTCTGCTCGGGATGGCCAACTTTAAGCGTGCCGACCTGACCGGCGCAAACCTTAATGACGCTTTCCAGCATGGCGCATTGTTCAAGCGAACCATCTGGACCGATGGCCGCACCTGCGCCAGCGGTTCGATTGGGAAGTGCAAGTAAGCCTTGCCGCAATGCGTTTCGGCTCAAAGTAGCGAAGCGGACTTTGCCGCCCCTGCAGGGGGTGGCTTTTTCTGGGATTTTCCTCTGCAAATTGGCATAAGCGCACGGCCAGATTCCATATAGAATCTGTAAACCCATTTCGACTTTCGCTTGCGTGAAGCCAAGATGGGCTATATTTTGTATGAGTAACGCAAAGACAAAATTAGGGAAGCCATCAGAGTGGCTGCATAAGTTATGAAAAAAATTACCAAGGCAGTATTCCCAGTGGCCGGCCTGGGCAGCCGTTTCCTGCCTGCCACCAAGGCCAGCCCAAAAGAGATGATGCCGGTAGTAGACAAGCCGCTGATCCAGTATGCGGTGGAAGAAGCGGTGGCGGCTGGCATCACCGACATGGTGTTCATCACCGGGCGCAACAAACGCGCGATTGAAGATCACTTCGACACCGCTTACGAGGTAGAGGCTGAACTCGCCGCACGCGGCAAGCAGGAACTTCTGCGCGCGGTGCAGGAAGTCATCCCGAAGCATGTGAACTGCATCTACATCCGCCAGCCCGAGGCACTCGGGTTGGGCCATGCCGTGCTGTGCGCGCAGCCGGTAGTACAGGATGAACCGTTCGCAGTGATTCTTGCGGATGATCTGATTGATGGCGAGCCGCCGGTCATCAAGCAAATGGTGGATGTGTACGAGCGTTACCAGTGTTCCGTGCTGGGGGTACAGGACGTGCCCCGTGAACAAACGGGCCAGTACGGCATCGTCAGCGCAACCAACCTGGAACCGGGCGTGGAGCAGGTAAATGGCCTCGTTGAAAAACCCAGCCCGGAAGCCGCACCTTCCACCTTGGCGGTGGTCGGCCGCTATATCCTGACACCGCGCATCTTCTACCATTTGGCACGAGCGCAGGCGGGCGCCGGCGGCGAAATCCAGTTGACGGACGGCATCGCCGCGCTGCTGCAGGAGGAGAAATTGTTGGCCTATCGTTTCAACGGCACCCGCTACGATTGTGGTTCAAAGCTGGGTTACCTCAAGGCACAGGTGGCATTTGGGCTGAAACATGAGGATTTACGCGAGGAGTTTGCCGCCTATCTGGCAACGCTGAAATGATGCGGTTCCATGGTTAAGGGACCAAACGCTTAACTTTCCGCCAGACAATTTTAAGTTTTTCAACCGCCCCGAGGCAGGGTACGTCTGTCCATTTTACGGGGCCATCTCTCTTTGATATCCTAATAAGGCCGCAGCATCCGCCGATCGGTTCGGCAGTCAACAGGTCATACCTGGATCAGAAAAAGTAAGTCACAGGCCACGCCGCTTGGTACACGAAATCACGGCAACCACAGAAAGGGACAGATGCGGAAAACGATCCTGTTTAGCGATCTGGACGGAACCTTGCTCGATGCGGTGAGGTATTCCTTCAATGATGCGCTACCGGCCTTAAGCCTGATACAGGCGCACGGCGTTCCGCTGGTTCTCTGTTCCAGCAAAACGCGCGCTGAAATAGTGGCCTGTCGCCAGCGCATGCACAACTTCCACCCTTTCATTACTGAAAATGGTGGCGGAATCTTCATTCCGCAGGGCTACTTCTCCGCACTGGTTGACTCTGTGGACGGCTATCAGCGCATCACGCTCGGCACGCCCTATGCAGAGATCAGGCGCCACTTCGTGGCGCTCCGGGAACGTCTTGGGGCAAGCGTACGCGGCTTTGCCGACATGACGGCAGAGGAAGTCGCCGAGTTGACGGGCCTCTCTTGCGATGACGCAGTCCTGTCCAAGCAGCGTGATTTCGACGAGCCTTTCGTCTTCGATGGCGCGCCTGACGCGCGCTTTCTGCAGGCTATAGAAGACGCCGGCCTGCACTGGACCCAGGGGCGAGTTTTTCACATCATGGGCAAGCACGACAAAGGCCTTGCCGTAAAAACCCTGAAGGCGCTCTACGAGCGCGAATATGGGGAAATCTTCAGCATCGGTCTGGGCGACAGCCTGAACGACCTGCCCTTGCTCCAGGCGGTGGACCGCCCGGTGCTGATCCGGCACGAGGACGGAAGTTTTGATTCCCGCATCGCCATAGCCGGCCTGATGAAGACGCAAAGCCCCGGCCCGCAGGGCTGGAACGAAGCGGTGCTGCAATTGCTCGCAGGAGATGGCGAAGAAGAAACACCGGCATCCATGCTCACCCATATTTTTAGTGCTGCTCTTGCCGCAGTCGATCCCTTCCAGGCAGTGCTCAACGCCGCAAAACTTGAGAACGACCGCCTGACCGTTGCCGGAGCCGCCTACCCGCTTGATGATTTTAGCCGCATCGTTGTGGTCGGAGCTGGAAAGGGCACTGCGCGCATGGCGTTGGCCATGGAAGTGTTGCTCGGCGAAAGGATTTCCGCCGGGCTGATTATTGTCAAAGAAGGCCACGCGGCAAGCCTGGACAGGGTTGGGCAGGTCGAGGCTTCTCACCCGGTGCCCAATGAGGCCGGGGTGGAGGGCGCGCAACGCATATTCGAAATGGTGCGAACCGCTGACGAGAAGACGCTGGTCATTTGCCTGCTCTCGGGCGGAGCGTCAGCGCTGCTGGTCGCACCCGTCGCGAAGGTGACGCTGCAAGACAAGCAGCAAGTCACCGCCTTGCTGCTGAAAGCGGGCGCGACCATCGGCGAACTGAATGCCGTGCGCAAGCATCTTTCCGCCGTCAAGGGCGGCAGGCTCGCGCAGGCCGCCTATCCGGCGCAGATGGTAACGATGATACTTTCCGACGTGATCGGCGACCGGCTCGACGTCATCGCTTCCGGGCCAACCGCGCCGGACGAATCAAGCTTTGACGATGCCTGGGCGGTGATCGAGAAATACGGGCTAAAGGGAAAAATCGCCGAACGCGTCATGAGTTATTTGCAACGGGGCATCGCCGGGCAGGAACCGGAAACGGTAAAAGCCGGCGACCCCTGCCTGCTCGGAACCCGCAACGTGATTGTCGGCGGGATAGGTCGAGCCCTTGCAGCGGCGCAGGCAAAGTCCCGGCAACTCGGGTTAGGCGCGAAGATCGTCACCGCCGAACTCCAGGGTGAAGCGCGCGACGCCGCACGCTTCCTGGCGCTTACCGCACGCAGGGCGCAAGCCGGCTTGGCAGAGGGCGAACGAAGCTGTTTGCTGTTTGGCGGCGAAACCACGGTCACCGTGAGAGGAACGGGAAAAGGCGGCAGGAACCAGGAGCTGGCCCTGGCTTTTGCCCTGGAGATCGCGGGGCAATCCGGGGTGACCCTGCTTTCCGCCGGCACGGACGGCAACGACGGACCGACGGATGCTGCCGGCGCACTGGTTGACGGCGACACGGCCGAGCGGGCGCGCCGGCTTGGAATGGGGCCTGCCGCCTTCCTTGACGACAACAACGCCTATGGATTCTTTCGGCAACTCGACGCCTTGTCCGGGGGGCGCAGCCATTTCATGACCGGGCCGACGGGAACGAACGTCATGGACCTGCAGATCATCCTGCTAGAAAAGAAGCCGATGCCGAACTACGCAACGGTGAACAGTGACGAAGAAGCAGAGGAACTAGCCAGACAATGAATGACATTACCTTCAGAGCGGAAGTGCATGACCAGATCGGGAAGATCAAGTCTGCCGACATCGTCGTCGGCATCCCGAGCTTCAATAACGCAAGAACCATCGGTCATGTCGTTCGTGCGGCACAGGCGGGCCTTGCCAAATACTTCCCCTCTCACCGAGCAGTGATCGTGAATTCCGACGGCGGCTCCAGCGATGGCACCATAGAGGTAGTGCAGAACGCATCGATCGAGGACTTCAGCGCCATCCTCCTTCATCACCGCGTGAAGCCCATCTCCAAGATCGCGTTCCCCTACTCGGGCATCCCCGGCAAGGGGAGCGCCTTTCGAAGCATTTTCGAGATTGCCCAGATGCTGAATGCAAAGGCCTGCGTGGTGGTCGATTCGGATCTCAGGAGCATCACACCCGAGTGGATCGAACTGCTGGTGAAGCCGGTACTGGACGGCGGCTTTGACTATGTGGCCCCGCTCTACCACCGGCACAAGTTCGACGGGACGATTACCAACAGTATCGTCTACCCCCTCACCCGCACGCTCTATGGCAAGCGCGTGCGGCAGCCCATCGGCGGGGATTTCGGCTTTTCCGGCCGACTGGCGCAGTTCTACCTGACCAAGGACGTGTGGGAATCGGATGTGGCCCGTTTCGGCATCGACATCTGGATGACCACGACGGCGATTGCGAATGGCTTCAAAGTCGCCCAATCTTTTCTCGGCGCCAAGATTCACGATGCCAAGGACCCCGGCGCCGACCTGAGCAGCATGCTCTATCAGGTAGTGAGTGCCACCTTCGACCTGATGGAGAGCTACACGAATACATGGGCACTCATACGCGGGTCCGAGCCGGTAACGACTTTCGGCTTCGAATACACCGTCGGGCTCGAACAGGTCAACGTCAATACCGCCAGGATGTTGAACCTGTTCCGGGAAGGCCTTAAAAACCTGCGCGAGATTTGGCTCGACATCCTTGGTGCCGGGGATTTCATGGAAGTGGAACGGCTGGGCGCCTTGGCCGATAGCGAGTTCTGCTTCCCCATCGGGTTGTGGACACGGGTCATCTATGATTACGCCATCGCTTTTCACCAGAAAAAACTGCCGGCTGAGCACCTGATAAAGTCCCTGACCCCGCTTTATCTAGGAAAAACCGCAGCGTTCATCCTGGCGGCGGAACACATGGAGGGGCCTGAAGCGGAGGCCGAGATTGAAAAGCTTTGCATGGAGTTTGAAAACAACAAGGACTACCTGGTAACCAGTTGGAAACAATCTAAAGGAGATAGATAATGATGGATTTTCTAAACCTGATACTCGAACCCTTGCAAGAGGTATTTCTTAAGTTCAAGATCTTTTTGCCCAATCTTTTGGCCATGCTTGTGATCATGGTGCTGGGCATCGTTCTGGCCCAGATCGTCAGGATCATACTCATAAAATCCCTGACGGCCATCAACTTCGACAGCTGGTCTGACCGGATGGGCTTTACGACGCTGATGCGCAAGGGTGACCTGTGGGCCAAGCCATCCGCCACTCTCGGTGATATCATTTTCTGGTTGCTGATCATCGTCACGCTGATGATCGGCCTGAGTGCCCTCAATATCCCAACGATCGACAGTCTGGTCGAGCAGTTCTTCGGCTATGTGCCCCGTGTTTTTTCCGCTGCGATGATTCTGATTATCGGCTATGTGCTTGCCGGATTCATCAGCCAGGGGGTATTGATTGCTGCGGTAAACAGTGGCTATCACTACTCTAAACTTCTTGCCAAGGCCATACGCACCTTGTTGATGGTTCTGATTCTGGCCATGTCCATGGAACAGCTCCAGATTGCGCCCAGCATCGTACACGCTGCCTTTTCAATCATTTTTGGTGGAATTGTGGTGGCGCTCTCCATATCCTTTGGTGTGGGCGGTATCGATGCGGCGAGACGGATTATCGAACGGGAGAATCCGGAAAAGGATGCGGCAGAAACCAAGGATGACATCGAACACGTCTAACCGGTCATGGCGCTTGCGCCACCCCTGAATATGAAATTGTTGCAAGCACCCCGCCCGGTTCCCTTTACCCCTGACCCTCTCCCGCTTCGCGGGAGAGGGAGACGCAGAGCGCCGATGCCGCATTTTCACGGTAACTGAAGGAAAAACCATGTCCGATTTTCACCAGACGGGAATCATCACGACCCTTCATCAACTCGGCAAACCTTCGCTGGAGCGGCTGGAAACCGAGTTGTACGGCTTTTCGAAAGCCAGGCCGGTGGCCCTGGTGCTGCCGGCGCTTTATTCGGAGTTCGAAGGGCCGGCCATGCCCGGGATAGTCCAGGAACTCGCAAAGGTAAAGTATCTGAATGAAATCGTGCTGGTCCTCGACAAGGGCTCAGAGAAAGATTTTCAGCGGGTGCGGGAGTTCATGTCGCCGATATCAACGGAAGTCAAGATCATCCACAATGACGGCAAAAGGATAAGCGAAATATATGAAACGTTCGCCCGCAACGGATTTAATGTGGGCGAGCGCGGCAAGGGGCGCTCGGCATGGCTTGCCTACGGGTATGTGCTTGCGCGGGGCCGGTCCGACGTCATTGCCCTGCATGACTGCGATATCATCACATACAGCCGCGAGCTGCTGGCAAGACTGTGCTACCCCGTAGTCAATCCCAACCTGGACTACGCGTTTTGCAAAGGCTACTACAGCCGTGTATCTAACAAACTGAACGGGCGGGTCACCCGGCTATTGGTCACCCCCCTGATTCAGTCTATCCAGCAGCTCATCGGGCCGCATAAGTTTCTCACTTTTCTCGACAGCTTCCGCTATCCCCTCGCTGGGGAGTTCTGCATGACTACGGACCTGGCCCGGGTGAACAGAATCCCGTGGGACTGGGGGCTGGAGGTTGGCTCCCTGGCCGAGGTGCACCGGAACTATTCGCCACGTCGGGTTTGCCAGGTGGATATTGCCGCGAACTACGACCATAAACATCAAGCGCTTTCTGCCGATGATGCGGGTAAGGGTTTGATGAAGATGACGGTGGATATTTGCAAATCCATCTTCAGGACCCTGGTGTCGGAGGGAGTCGTGTTTTCGGACGGCATGTTCAAGTCCTTGCTCGTATCCTACCTGCGGCAAGCCGAAGACACGATCATGAAATACGAAGCGGATGCGGCAATCAACGGGCTCAAGTTTGACCGGCACGAGGAGGCAATGGCGGTGGAAGCATTTACCAGAGCCATTGCCATGGCAACCCAGGCGTTTATGGAAAATCCGATGGCCACACCGCTCATCCCGAACTGGAACCGGGTGACCTCAGCCATCCCGGGTATTTTTGAGATGCTGAAAATGGCCGTGGATGAGGATAACAAGTGATGGCCCCTCGGGGCTTTGATACGGAGCAGAAGACGGCAAAGCGATTGATATCGCTGGCAACCCGCTACCAGCAAGCCGGCAAGCGCCAGCACTTGCGTCACCTCAGCCCGGATAGCCTGGAAGTGCTAGACAAGGCCAAGGACATAATCGAGCTGAACGTGCAGGAAGACCCGCACTACCACATCGCCGACAACAAGCTCGGCTGATTGGAAACGCGTCAATGGGAATGCGGGACGCCACTCGACATTGATTTTCTGAATATGGAGTGTAACCACACATCGTTATGCACTTTTCCCCATTCCGTGCCAGAATAAACAGATAATTACCGCCATTTTCTTATAAATTAACGTAAAAACAAAGACATGGAATCTTCTGCATCCTTGGAGCTGGCCAAGCACACCCTTCTAGTGTTCGGCATCATTCTCGCGGTTGGCACGTTCTCCGGCTTGCTGGCGCGACTGGCGCGGGTGCCCGACGTTGTCGTGTTCCTGCTGATCGGCATGTTGATCGGCCCTGAAATTTTCGGGCTGGTGAATATCAAGACGGATTCGTCAATCAACCAGTTGATTCTGATTTTCGGCTCCAGCTACATCCTGTTCGACGGCGGCGCCTCGATTCGTCTCAAGGTGCTGAAAGAAGTCTGGATTACCCTTGTCGTCATCGCCACCATCGGGGTGCTGATCACTGCCGCCATTACCGGCGCAGCGGCCTATTACATCTTCGGCGTCCCGGTCATCGTGGCCCTGCTGCTGGGCGCCACGCTCGCATCCACCGATCCGGCCACGCTGGTGCCGGTGTTCAAGCAAATCAAGATCAAGGATCGCGTCGCGCAGACGGTAATGACTGAATCCGCATTCAACGACGCGATGGGTGCAATCGTCACTTTCACCGTGCTCGGCGTGGCGATGGGAGCAGGCGAATTCTCCGCCGGCGATGCACTTGCGGATCTGGTCAAACAATCGGTGCTCGGCATCGTGATCGGCGGCGTGCTGGGCTACTTGGCCGCCCTCATGATTTCGCACGAGAAATTCGGCTTCCTGGCCGAATATGCGCCGGTAGTCACCCTGATGGCCGTGATCGGCGCCTACATGGCGGCCGACGGCCTGCAGTCCAGCGGCTTCATGGCGGTATTCGTGTTCGGCATCATGCTCGGTAACCAGGAATCCCTCGGTTTCAAGCGCGCCCACCAGGACGATACCATCCTCGAAGATTTCGTCATGACCACTGCTCTGATCATGCGCATGTTTATTTTCATTCTGCTCGGCACACAGGTCGATTTCGCCCTGATGAACCAGTACCTGCTCGGCGGCGTTGCAGTGGTGACAATTTTCATGCTGGTGGCGCGGCCGGTAACAGTGTTCCTGTGCGCCCTGCCAGACCGGCGCGCCAAGTGGAGCTTCAAGGAAATGCTGTTCATGTGCTGGACGCGCGAAACCGGGGTGATTCCGGGTGCGCTTGCCGGCCTGCTGCTGGGCATGAAAGCGCCGGGTGCGCAGCTCATCGCCTCAGTCACCTTCATCGCCATTTTGATGACTATCCTGATCCAGGCCACAACCACCAAGTGGCTGGCAAGAAAGCTAGACCTTCTGGTAGAGGAATAAACCGGGGAAAAGCAATTAAAGCCAAATTGTCCATTGGAATGCTCGTGCATGGCAGGAGCGGCGCTCCCCGGCGCTAATGCGGCCGCAAATCGCGGTGAGGGCGCCGCTCCCACAGCGGTGTTTTGACTCTATCCGGGTTGAAGCGGTTTTAAAGTTCAATAAAGATTCCGACTATGTCCAGCGCACCTCCCAACTCCCTGATCCATGCAACCATGGATCACCTTCGTCGCTTCGCACCGTTCGACCGGATGGAGCGCGAGCATCTGGCGTGGCTGGCGCAGCGGCTTTCCCTGGGCTACTACGCCAAGGGCGAGGTGGTCGCTTCGCCCGAGCAGGGGGTGGCGTCCCGCTTCCTGGTGATCAAGCAGGGCGTGGTCCAGGGCGAGCAGGATGTGGTCCGCGCCCAGGAAGATGCCGCCTGGCTGGAACTGCACGAGGGCGAGTGCTTCCCCCTCGGCGCCCTGCTCTCCAAACGTGCCGTCACCAGCACCTATCGCGCCAAGCAGGATGTGTTCTGCTACGAGCTCGCTGCGGCGGATTTCCATGAGTTGATCCGCTTGTCGCCGCCCTTTCAGGATTTCTGCACACGTCGCATCGCTTCCCTGCTCGAGCAGTCCAAGCAGATCATCCAGGCGCAGTATGCGCAGTCGAGTTCGGAGCAGCAATCGCTGTCCAGCCCCCTGTCGGCGATCATCCGTCGTGATCCGGTGACGTGCTCACCCGAAGCGCCGGTGCGGTCGGTGCTGGAAACGATGCATACCCTGGGCATCGGTTCGATGGTGGCGGTCGATGATGCGCAGAAGCCGATCGGCATCTTCACCCTGCACGATGTGCTGAACCGGGTAGCTCTGGCGCAACTCGACCTGGACCAGCCGATCTCTTCCGTGATGAGTGCCAGCCTCACCACTCTGCCGCCCCAGGCATTCGCCTACGAGGCGGCGCTGGAAATGGCGAAGCATGGTTTCCGCCATGTGCTGGTGACGCAGGACGGGAAGCTGGTCGGCATCATTTCGGAGAAGGATTTGTTTACGCTGCAGCGGGTCGGCCTGCGCCAGATCAGCGCTGCCATCCGCGGGGCAAAAGATATCGCGGCATTGCAGCATGCTGCCGGCGACATCCGCCAGCTTGCCCATAACATGATGGCGCAAGGGGTAGCAGCGGAGCAGCTGACGCAGTTCATCTCCACCTTGAACGATTTGCTGACGGTGCGAATTATCGAGCTGGAGTGCATGGCCGCAGGAATATCGGACAGTGCGCTGTGCCATACGGGATTCTGCTGGATCGCGCTGGGATCGGAGGGGCGATACGAGCAGACACTCAATACCGATCAGGATAACGGGATCATTTTCCAGGAACCTGAAGGGATGACTGCCGAGCAGGTGCGCGCCCAGCTCCTGCCCATAGCCCGACGCATCAACGAGGCACTCGATGCCTGCGGGTTCCCCCTGTGCAAGGGCAACATCATGGCGAGCAACCCGCAGTGGTGTCTTTCGCTGGGCGAATGGAAGGACAGGTTCGCAGGGTGGATACAGCGCGGCGATGCGCCAGTCCTGCTCAACGCAATGATTTTCTTCGATTTCAGACCGCTGTTCGGCAAACACGCACTGGCCGAGGAACTACGCATCTGGCTGCATTCAACAATCAAGGAAAATCGGCTGTTTCTCAAGCACATGGCAGTCAACGCACTGGCCAATCAACCCCCTCTCGGGCTGGTACGCGATTTTGTGGTGGGCGAGGAACATACCCTAGACCTCAAGCTCAACGGCATCACCCCATTCGTCGATGCAGCGCGGATATTCGGCCTGTATGCCGGAACCAGCGAAACCAGCACCATTCGACGGCTGCGCGCATCCGGCGCGCAATGGCAAATCGAACCTGCCACGCTGGAAGCCTGGATCGACGCCTTCCTGTTCATCCAGCTGCTGCGCCTGCGGATACAGCACGAACAGGACGAACGTGGCGCGGCGCTATCCAACAAGATCGACCCCGACAGCCTCAACGACCTCGATCGCCGCATCCTGAAAGAAGCTTTCCGCCAGGCGCGCAAGCTGCAGGCGACACTGGAGAAATACTTCCAGTTTTAGCCAGCTGTCAAACTGCGCTGTGGTGCGGAAAATTCACCGTCACCAAAGTGCCCTTGCCATCCGTCCCCGCCCCGAGGCTGATCCGCGCTTCGTGCAGATTGACCACTTCACGCACGATCGCCAGCCCCAAACCGCTGCCAACCTGGCCGCTACCGAGGATGCGGTAGAAGCGTTCGAATACCTGCCCGCGATGTTCCTCGGAAATGCCCGGCCCGTTATCCTCGACCCGCAGCACAGCACCGCCCTCTTCGTAGCCGGCACGCAGCGTCACCGTCCCACCGGGCGGGGTATAGCGGATGGCGTTGTCGAGCAGATTGCCGATCATTTCCTGCAAGCCGATGGCGTCCCCACGCACCGGCAACACCTGCCTTGAACCTTCAAAGCCCAGATCGATATTTTTCTTGAGCGCCTCCGGCACCCACAACATGGTGGTTTCCTTCGCCACCCGGTTCAGGTTCAACATCGCGAAAGAGCTGTAGGTGTGACCGCCCGGCTCGTTGCGCGCCAGTGACAGCAACTGGTTCACCAGGTGGCTGCAACGCTCGGCACTGGCGAGAATTTGATGCAGCGCATGGCGTACCAGCGCAGGATCAGCTTCGCGCAAGGCAAGTTCCGCCTGCGTTTTCAGTCCGGCAAAGGGGGTGCGAAGCTGGTGCGCGGCATCGGCGATGAAGCGCTTCTGCGACTCCATGACCTGCTTCAATCGCTGCAGCAGATCGTTGACCGCCTCGATCAGCGGCTGAACTTCCACCGGCGCTTTTTTTTCGTCCAGCAGGCTCAGGTCGTCACGCGAACGCTGCGCCACTTCCTGGCGCAAGTGTTCCAGTGGCTGGAGGCCACGCTTCAGGGCATACCACACCGCACCACCCGCCATGATGATGAGCAGCAATTGGGGAATCACGATGTTGCCCAGAATACCCCGTGTCAATGCCTGACGCTTGTCGATGGTTTCAGCCATCTGCAACAGCGCATAACTATTCGTATCCGCCGGATTGGTCTGGTAGCGCAAACTGACCATGCGAATTTTCTGCCCTTTGAATTCACCATCGCTGAACACCGGCTCATTCCTGTTGGCCTGGAACACTGGGCGATGAGGCAGCGCCGCATTGCCGGCGATGACGCGCCCCTCCGCCGTGGTGATGGTGTAAAAGGTGCGGTCTCCGGTTTCGGCCGCGGGTGCGCCGTCAGGATGCGTCTGCCCACCCAGATTCATCTGCCCCGCCAAGGATAGTGCCCGCTCTTTCAAGGCGAGATCGTAAGGCTGATTGGCGTAATTCAGGGTCGCCATATAGCCCGCTGCCGTACTGAAAATCCACAATACGAACAGGGGAGTGAACAGCCAGTTCATCAGATGGTTGCGCAGCGAAAGGATGTCATTGTCCATGGGAAGTCGCTTTCAGCTCTCGGCAGTCAGCCATCGGCAATCAGTCTCAGTGGCCAGTTGACCACTGCAAGCCGATCACTTAATTAAATTTTATCCAGCAGATAACCCAGCCCGCGTATGGTGCGGATGGTAATGCCGGCTTCTTCGATCTTTTTGCGCAGGCGGTGGACGTAGACTTCAATGGCATTGCTGCTGGCTTCCTCGTTGTGACTGTAAAGATGTTCCAGCAACAGCTCCTTGCTCACCACCTTGCCCACCCGTGACAGCAGAATTTCCAGCACGCCCAGTTCGCGCAGGGAAAGTTCGACAGGTTCGACATTGATCGTCACACGTCGCCCGACGCTGTCGAAGGCGAGCGCCCCATACACCATCATCGGGCTGGCACCGCACTGCCCGCGCCGTAACAATGCGCGCACCCTGGCTTCAAGCTCGGGCAGGTTGAACGGCTTGGTGAGGTAATCGTCAGCGCCCAGGTCCAGCCCCTTGACGCGGTCTTCAACCCCGTCGCGGGCGGTCAGGATGATCACCGGCACATGCTGGTTGTGCACGCGCAATTGCTTCAGCACGCTCAGGCCGTCGAGCTTGGGCAGCCCCAGGTCGAGGATAACCAGATCGTACAATTCACCCAGCAGCATCTGGACAGCCTCTTTGCCGTTGCCGGCGCAGTCCACCGCATAGCCGGACTGGCGCATGGAACGGCACAACCCGTCACGCAGAACTTCGTCATCTTCAGCAATCAGGATGCGCATATCACTTTTTATCCGGCTGTAAGTTTTGTGTAAGCATGCAGGTATACCATGAAATGATGGCCTGCATGGGGTGGGCTACAGGCACCTACGGACAATCAATTTTAGTTGGAGGCGTTGAAATGTCAAAACCTAGCATGAACTGGGCCGCGATCGATGCGGACCCCCGGTTCCAAGCCTTGCACCGCAAGAAGACCACCTTTCTCTGGGGACTGATGTTTATATCGACGGTGTATTACTTCCTGTTGCCGATCGGGGCAGCCTATTTCCAGGAACTGTTCAAGATCAAGGTATGGGGCGTAGTCAACGTCGGCATCCTGTTTGCGCTATCGGAATTCATTGTAGCCTGGGTCATCGCCTTCATCTACTCGAAAAAGGCCAATGCCGAATTCGACGCCATGGCGCAGGAAATCATCAACGACGCGCACAAGATGGGAGCCTGAACATGACAAAAACCTTTAACAAGTTCGCCTTGTTCGCCGCAGCGCTACTCGCCAGCGGCTCCGCCCTGGCGGCTACCGGCGCAGTTGCCGACGAGTTCAAGTGGATGACCTTCGCGGTGTTCGGTGTGATCATCGCCATCACCATGGGCATCACCTACTGGGCGGCAAAGCACACCCACACCACCTCCGAGTTCTACGCCGCCGGACGTTCGGTGAGCGGCATCCAGAACGGCTGGGCGATTGCCGGCGACTATCTGTCCGCCGCATCCTTCCTCGGCATCGCCGGTTTGATCTCGCTGTATGGCTACGATGGCTTCATGTACTCGGTGGGCTGGCTGGTCGCTTACATCACCGTACTGCTGGTGATCGCTGAACCCTGCCGCAACATCGGCAAGTACACCATGGGCGACATTCTGGCCTTCCGCAATGAGCCGAAGAAGGTCAAAACCGTGGCGGCACTGTCCACCATCACCGTGTCCACCTTCTACCTGACCGCTCAAATGGTCGGTGGCGGCGTGCTGATCAAGACCCTGATCGGCATCGACTACGAAACCTCCATAATCGGCGTGGGCATCCTGATGCTGGTCTATGTCGTGTTCGGCGGCATGAAAGCCACCACCTGGGTGCAGATCATCAAGGCCGGCCTGCTCGTGACCGCCTCGATCCTGCTGGTGATGTTCGTGTGGTTGCCCTACGGTTTCAGCCTGCCGGATTACCTGCAAGCGGTCGTGGGCGACACCAAGGTGCAGGCGCAGGTCGCCAAGCTGCTGGGCGACAAGGCCACCACCATGACGGCGGCTGAACTCGGCCAGCGCTTCCTCGAACCCGGCCTGTTCCTGAAGAGCCCGATCGACCAGATCTCCCTGGGCATGGCACTGGTGCTCGGCACCGCCGGAATGCCGCACATCCTGATGCGTTTCTTCACCGTGCCGACAGCCAAAGCCGCACGCCTTTCCGTAATCTGGGCAATGGCGATCATCGGCGGCTTCTACGTGCTGACCCTGTTCCTCGGCACCGGCGCCGCGATGCTGGTCGGTCCGGACAAGATCGCCTCGATCGACCCCGGCGGCAACATGGCTGGCCCGCTCCTGGCGCAATACCTGGGTGGCGGCGCAGACTCCATGCTCGGCAACTTCTTCCTCGCCTTCGTCGCGGCCGTAGCCTTTGCCACCATCGTCGCGGTGGTGGCCGGCCTGGTGCTGGCAGCGGCTTCCGCCATGGCGCACGACATCTACGTCGGTGTCATCCGTGGCGATCATGCCACGCCACAGGAACAAGTGGTAGCGGCCCGCGTCGCCTCGGTGATCGTTGGCATCATGGCGATTACCGTCGGCATCATGGCCAAGGGTCAGAACGTAGCTCACCTAGTTGCACTGGCTTTCGCCGTGGCTGCCTCGAGCAACTTGCCGGCCGTGCTGCTCACGCTGTACTGGAAGAAGTGCAACACCGGCGGCATCATCGCCGGCATGCTGGTCGGTGCAATCACCGCCATCGGGCTGGTGATGATCTCCCCCAACATGACCTACCCGCAAGCCGTCATCAAGGCCGCGAACAAAGTCATTGAGGGCGATCCCGCCTCTGAGGCCAAACCTGCGGTGGAAGCCAAGTCTGGCGAAGGCTTTAGCTGCGAGTTGTTCGCGACCTGCAAGAAGGCGGAACCTGCGAAAGCCGCCGAGGCCGCCAAGCCTGCCAAGCCCGGCACCAGGGAAAAACTGGTGACGCTCCAGGCCAAGCTGGATGCCGCAACTGACGAGGCCGACAAGAAGAAAGTCCAGGCCGACTTCGACAAGGTGAAGAAAGCCCACGACAAGGCCGAAGGCGACCTGAAGAAGTTCGAGGGCCAGACCACCAGCATGGTAGGCCTGGAGAAGCCTTTCTTCCTGCTCAAGAACCCCGGCCTGATCTCCATCCCGCTCGGCTTCCTGGCCGTAATCATCGGTTCGCTGCTGTACCGCGACCAACGTGCCGAAGACATGTGGGACGAGCTCTACGTGCGCCAGAACACCGGCATCCACGCAGAAGCCGCCAGCGCACACTAAGCGCTACCCCTGCCGTTCCTTACCAGCCCCGGCCTTGCGGCCGGGGTTTTTTATTGCGGTTTTTCTTTGCGAATTCAAACTGGCGGCGCTATGATCAACGCCGGGTTTCAGCGCTTTCGTTACGATCATCATGCCTCTATCCAAAACACACCAGGAATACTGGAACAAGAATCTGCGCATGACGGCGGCCTTGCTGCTGATCTGGTTTCTGACCACCTTCCCGGTCATCTGGTTTGTCCGCGACCTTAACACCCTTTCCTTCCTTGGTTTTCCGCTCGGCTTTTACATGGCGGCCCAGGGATCGCTGATTATCTACGTTGCGGTGGTCTGGTTCTATGCCCGCTACATGAACAAACTCGATAAAAAATATGGCGTCGCAGAAGAATAAACACAAGATATTTTTCCTGAGCCTGTCCCGCTACTACGGTTTTTATACCGGCGGCTTCATCGGCTTCGTCATCCTGCTGGCGATCGCCGAGCAGATGGGGATGCCCAACGCCTGGATCGGCTATATCTTCATGGCGGCCACTTTCGGGCTCTATGCCGGCATCGGCGTAATGAGCCGCACCGCCGACATCTCCGAGTATTACGTTGCCGGGCGGCGCGTGCCCGCCGTGTTCAACGGCATGGCCACCGGCGCCGACTGGTTGAGCGCCGCCTCCTTTATCGGCATGGCGGGGACCTTGTATCTGTCCGGTTACGACGGCCTGGCCTTCATCATGGGCTGGACCGGCGGATTCGTCCTGGTGGCGCTGTTCATTGCCCCCTATCTGCGCAAGTTCGGCCAGTTCACCATCCCCGACTTTCTCGGCGCCCGTTACGGCGGCAACGTGGCGCGCACCGTCGGCGTCTTCGCGGCAATCCTCGCCTCCTTCACCTACGTGGTCGCGCAAATTTACGGCGTAGGCCTGATCAGCAGCCGCTTTCTTGCCATCGACTTCACCACCGGCATCCTGGTCGGCATCGCCGGCATCCTGGTATGCTCTATGCTGGGCGGCATGAAAGCGATTACCTGGACGCAGGTGGCGCAGTACGTCATCCTGATCATCGCTTACCTGGTGCCGGTGGTGATGCTGTCGCAACGCATCACCGACGTTCCCATACCCCAGCTGATGTCGGGCCAGGTGCTGCAAAAGGTGACCGAACGCGAAAAGGACATCTTCAACGACCCTCAGCAGCTCAAGGCGCGTGAGCTCTTCAGGCACAAGGCGGATGAAACCGATACCAGAATCAAGGGGCTGCCAGGTTCCCTAACCGCCGAAAGGCACAATGCAGAGCGCGGCTTGGCCCACACTAAAGCAGCGGTCGTACCTGACGCTAGCGCCATCCGGGGTGCCGAACAGGCTCTCCAGAATTTACCCCGGAACGAGATTGAAGCCAGGGAAACATGGGGACGAGAAGCAGAACAGCTGCGTGCCAGCGCCAAAGCCCCCCGCCCCCATGCCGAGCCGTTCCCCGGCGAGAACGAAAAAGAGCGGGACACCGCCCGGCTCAACTTCATGGCTTTGGCCGCCTGCCTGATGATCGGCACCGCCGCGCTGCCGCATATCCTGATGCGCTATTACACCACGCCTAGCGTGAAGGAAGCGCGTCAGTCGGTGTTCTGGTCGCTGTTCTTCATTTTCATACTGTATTTCTCCGCACCCGCGCTCGCGATCCTGGTTAAGTTCGAAATCTACACCAAGCTGATCGGCAGCAGTATCGCCGACCTGCCTGCCTGGGTCGCGGCGTGGGGCAAGATCGGCCTGGTCAAGATCGACGACATCAACCAGGACGGCATCCTGCAGTTGGCCGAACTCACCCTCAACCCGGACGTAATCCTGCTCGCCACGCCCGAGATTGCAGGCCTGCCCTACGTCGTCTCCGGCCTGGTGGCGGCGGGCGGTTTGGCGGCGGCGCTCTCGACCGCGGACGCACTGTTGCTGACCATCGCCAACGCCTTGTCGCATGACGTCTACTACAAGATGATCGACCCCTATGCCTCGACCCCGCGGCGCATGATTATTTCCAAAATTCTGCTCTTGCTGGTGGCACTGATCGCCGCTTATTTCGCTTCCCTCAAGCCCGACCACATCCTTTCCATGGTGGCCTGGGCCTTTTCGATTGCCGCCTCGGCGTTTTTCCCCGCACTGGTACTCGGCATCTTCTGGAAGCGCGCCAACAAGTGGGGCGCGGTCGCGGGCATGGCGGTGGGTTTGGGCCTGTGTCTGTTCTATCTGGTCAGCGTCAAGTTTTATGGCATGGCCCCCTGGTTCGGCATCAAGGATATCGCTGCCGGAGCCTTCGGCGTGCCCGCCGGCATGTTCACCCTTATCGTGGTCAGCCTGCTGACACCGGCACCCGACATAGGGGCTCAGAATTTGGTGGAACATTGTCGCTACCCGCACCTAAAATCTGATGCCGACGGGAAGCCCGCCTGATCCATGACAACTTCCGCCAATTCACTGATTTACGCCACTGCGGACCATTTAGGTCGCCACGCCCCGTTTGACCAAATGGAACGTGAACATGTGTTGTGGATGGCACAGCGGCTGGAATTGGGTTACTACGCCAAAGGCGGAGTCATACTCTCTCCCGAGCAAGGGGCGAACATCAAGTTCTATGTCATCAAGCAAGGTGTGGTTCAGGGGGAACAAGCCGTGGCGCGTGCACAGGAAGGTACAGCCTGGCTCGAACTGCATGAAGGCGAATGTTTTCCCCTTGGCGCCTTGTTATCGAAGCGCCCCGTCACCAGCACCTACCGTGCACGGGAAGGCGTCTTCTGCTACGAGCTCTCGGCAGAAAACTTTCTCCAGCTTACCCGCCTGAGTATCGCCTTCCACGACTTCTGTACCCGCCGTATCGCCAATCTGCTGGAGCAATCAAAACACATCATTCAGGCGCAATACTCCCACTTCAGTGCCGAACAGCAATCCATGTCCAGCCCGCTGTCCGCCCTCATTCGCCGCGAGCCGGTGACCTGTTCTCCAGAAACGCCAGTGCGAGAAGTACTGAAAACCATGCATGCTTTGGGCATCGGCGCAATGGTGGCGACAGATCCGGATAACAAGCCGGTCGGCATCTTCACCCTGCACGATGTATTGAACCGCGTGGCACTGGCTCAACTGGATCTGAACCTGCCCATTGCCTCGGTGATGAGCATCGATCTCAAGACATTGCCGCCCCAGGCGCACGCTTATGAAGCGGCACTGGAAATGGCGACGCACGGCTTTCGCCATGTACTGGTGACAGAAAGCGAACGGCTGGTCGGGATCATTTCCGAGAAGGATCTGTTTTCGCTGCAGCGGGTAGGCTTGCGCCAGATCAGCTCGGCGATTCATCATGCCGACACGCTCGAGGCGTTAACACAGTCTGCCCACGATATCCGTCAACTGGCCCACAACATGATGGCTCAGGGCGTGGCGGCAGAGCAGATGACGCAGTTCATCTCCACCCTGAACGATCTGCTCACTGCCCGTATCATCGAGCTGGAGTGCATGGCGGCGGGTGTCATGGAGGGTCCGCTATGCGCGTGCTTCTGCTGGATCGCGCTGGGATCGGAGGGGCGATACGAGCAGACGCTCAACACCGACCAGGATAACGGGATCATCTTTCTGGTGCCCGAGGGGTCAAACGCAGCCCAGATGCGCCAGACCCTGCTCCCCATCGCACGCCGCATCAACGAGGCGCTTGACGCCTGCGGCTTTCCATTGTGCACGGGCAACATCATGGCATCCACCCCTGAGCTGTGCCTCTCCCTGGACGAGTGGAAAGAGAAATTTTCAAGATGGATCGACCACGGCGACCCACAGGGCTTGCTCAACGCAACGATATTTTTCGATTTTCGACCCCTTTTCGGACAATCCGAGTTGGCCGAAAAACTGCGCCGATGGCTGGCGAAACTGGTCGAGAGCAACCCCCGCTTTCTCCACCAGATGGCGACAAATGCGCTGCGCAACCGGCCTCCCCTAGGGCTGGTGCGGGATTTTTCAGTGGGGGAGGATCATACTCTGGATCTCAAGCTGAACGGGATATCGCCGTTCGTGGATGCTGCCCGCATCTTCAGCCTGGCTACCGGCGGACTGCAAACCGGCACCCTGCAGCGCCTGCGCCAAGCCGCAGCGCCATTGCACATATCCCCCAAAGAGGCAGAAGCCTGGGGGGATGCATTCCTCTTCATTCAGCTGTTGCGCTTGCGCCTGCATCACGAGCAGATTGAAGCCGCGCAACCGATGAGCAACCGGGTGGATCCCGACCATCTCAACAACCTCGACCGGCGCATCCTGAAAGAAGCGTTTCGTCAGGCGCGCAAGCTTCAGGCTCGGCTGGCGCTGAATTACCATCTATGAACTGGCTATCCCGTTTTTTTACCGCCCAACCCGAGCTCACGCCGGAACAGGCCCAGCGCCTGGCGGCCTGGCAGGCCCTGCCGGCAGCCGACTTGCGGCAGTCTTTTTCACAAAGCCGTTATGTGGTGGTAGACGTAGAGACCAGCGGCCTGAATCTCGTCAAAGATCACCTGATCGCAATCGGTGCCGTGGCGGTGCAGGCAGGGAAAATCAATTTCGCAGACAGTCTTGAAATCGTGTTGCAACAAAGACACGCCAGCGACCGGGACAACATCCTCATTCACGGCATCGGTGGCACGGCCCAGGAAGAGGGGGTGCAACCCGTGGAGGCGCTACTGTTGTTCCTGGAGTATCTCGGCAAGTCGCCACTCATTGCCTTTCATGTCGAGTTCGACGAAACCATGGTCAGGCGTGCGCTGAAAAGTAAAATCGGGATGGATCTCAAACATCCCTGGGCGGATCTAGCCTATATCGCGCCCGCCCTTTACCCGGATTTGGCACGCCAATTCCGCGCTTTGGACGACTGGACAAATTACTTCGGCATTCGCAACTATGCCCGCCATAATGCCTTGGCAGACGCTCTATCCACTGCACAGTTGTTTCTTGCCTTGAGCGAACGCATGGCGGAAAAGGCGATCGAGAACTACAAAGAACTGCAAGAACTGGACAAAGCCCAGCGTTGGGTGAATCGAATCAGCTGATTCCGACCAAAATACAGCCGCTGATCAACTCATCTTATCAATACAATAACCTGGGCCTTCGGACCCCGCTTTTTCCCCTGTCATCAGGTAGGTTATTTCTCTACAAATGCCCGCTCAATCACATACTGTCCCGGGACGCCGATGCGTGGCGACACGACAAAGCCCAGACTGTCGAGTAGCGCCGTAGTGTCTTCCAGCATGGCCGGGCCGCCGCACAGCATCGCTCGATCCTGTTGAGGGTCTAGGGCCGGCAATCCCGTGTCAGTAAACAGCTTGCCATTGGCAATCAATTCGGTCAGGCGGCCCTGGTTGCGGAACGGCTCCCGCGTCACCGTCGGGTAATAGACCAGCTTTTCCCGTACCCAATCGCCCAGATATTCGTGCTGCGCCAATTCGCCGGTGATGAAATCGGCATAGGCGAGGTCACTCACCCGTCGCACCCCATGGATCAGCACGACATGCTCGAAACGCTCATAGGCATCCGGGTGCTGGATGATGCTGAGGAAGGGGGCGAGCCCGGTACCGGTCGCCAGCAGGTAAAGGTTGCGGCCGGGCAACAGATCATTGAGGATCAGCGTACCGGTCGGCTTGCGACTTACCAGGACCGGATCGCCAGGCTGCAAGTGTTGCAGGCGAGAGGTGAGCGGCCCGCCAGGCACCTTGATGCTGAAGAACTCCAGATATTCTTCATAGTTGGGACTGGCAATACTGAAAGCCCGCGTTATCGGTCGGTCCTCTCCGGGCAGGCCGATCATGACGAACTGGCCGTTTTCGAAACGCAGTGCCATATCGCGTGTGGTTTTGAAGCTGAACAGCGATTCGTTCCAGTGATGTACGCTCAACACCTTCTCGGTGGCAAAAGCACTCATGCCTGTCTCTCCTGCAATTGTTGGATGGCCCGGGTAACTGCCGGCACGACCTCGAAAAGATCCCCAACCAGCCCATAATCGGCCACTTTGAAAATCGGTGCTTCCAGGTCCTGGTTGATCGCCACGATTACCTCGCTGTCGCTCATTCCGGCCAGATGCTGGGCCGCGCCGGATAGACCGACAGCTAGATAAATCGCCGGTGCGACAACAACGCCAGTCTGGCCTACCTGCAACTCGTTGGCCGCAAAGCCGGCATCGACTGCCGCCCGGGTAGCACCTACTGCAGCGCCGAGCGTTTCGGCCAGCGGTGCCAACACGGCATCAAATTTTTCTCCCAGCGCCCGGCCGCCCGATACCACAATACGGGCGCTGGCCAGCTGCGGCCGTTCGGAGACCTGACGGTTCACGGCCACCCGGCGGCTTGCTCCTCCGCTCGCCAATGCTGGCAGGGCAAATACCGGGACCGCTTGCGATTCGCCAACCGGCGCAAAGAGCGGTGCGCGTACGGTCAGCACCTGGATAGCATCCCGGCTGGTCATGCTAGCCAGCAGGCGCCCTGCATAAAGGGGACACACATAGGAGGCCGGACCGGTGATGCGAACCACATCGCCAATCATCGCGACATCAAGCAGGGCGGCAACTCGCGGCAACACATCCCGCGCCAGACTACTGTGGGCTGCCAGCAAGACCTTGCGTTCGTGCATCAGGTCGACCAGCAGCGGGGCTAAATCTTCGGCCACCGGCATCGCGTCACTGTCGACATGCAGCACCCTCTGCACACCGGCAAGGCATGCCGCTTCGTTCGCTACGACCGCAGGGCCGATAACCAGCAACTCGACGGGCTGCTGCCAAAAACCGGCGGCGCCTACCACGCGCCGGGTGGCTGGCTTGAGTGCCAATCCATCGTGTTCAGCAAGAATCAATACACTCATAACAACTCCCTGATTTCCAGCCGGCGACCTTCGGCCTGTAGGCATTCGACCAACTCGGCAACATTGGCCACGCGGCGGCCGGCTGCACGCACCGGGGGTTCGCTGAGCCGCTCCACCACCAGGCGGGACGTGTAATCGACACCCAGTTCATCGGCCGTCAGCGTCTCTATCGGTTTCTTGCGTGCCTGCATCAGGTTTGGCAGCTTGATAAAGCGCGGATCGTTGAGGCGCAAATCGGCGGTCACCACCGCTGGCAAGCGCATGACCAGCGTTTCGGTACCGCCTTCGATTTCCCGTACCGCCTGCAACTCCTGGCCCTCGATCTGCAAGGATGATACAAATGTGGCCTGTGGCCAGCCCAGCAAAGCGGCCAGCATTTGCCCTTCCTGTCCGGCATCGTCATCGATGGCCTGTTTGCCGATCAGCACCAGTTCCGGCCCTTCACGCATCACCACGGCTTGCAGGAGCTTGGCTACCCCCAGTGGTTGCAGGCTGGTCTGCGTATTCACCAGCAACGCCCGATCCGCACCCAGCGCAAGAGCATGACGCAAGACGTCCTGAGTGGCGTCATCACCCAGTGCTACCGCAACAATTTCGCTGGCGATGCCGCGCTCCTTCAGGCGCACCGCTTCTTCCAGAGCCACTTCATCAAACGGGTTGATGCCCATCCGGGCACCCTGTGTTTCGACTTCCAATCCATCAGGCCGAATGTGAACAGGAGCGTTCGCATCCATAACCCGCTTAACCGCAACCAATATCTTCATTTAAGTACCCCTGTTTGCATCGCAGTTTATTTAGCGGCACAATATATGTAAAACTGATTTTATAAATAATGTATATCTCTAAAATAGATATATATGGGCAACCCCATGAAATTCACCCTGCGTCAGCTGGAAATATTCGTCGCCATTGCCCGGTTGGGCAGTGTCTCGCGGGCCGCGGAGGTGCTGGCCCTGTCGCAATCGGCCACCAGTACCGCGCTGGCCGGGCTGGAAAAGCAATATGACACCTTGCTCTTCGACCGAATGGGCAAGCGGCTGCACTTAAGCGAATCCGGCCGTGCCTTGCTGCCGCGCGCCAATGCCCTGATCGATCGGGCGAGTGAAATCGAGCTGCTGCTGAAACAGGGCAGCGGGCCGGCTACCCTGCACTTCGGCGCCACGCTCACCATCGGCAACTATCTGGCCACCTTGCTGGTGGGGGAATTCCTGCGCCGAGAGCCTGCCAGCAAGGTGACGCTGGAAGTCCACGATACGGCTACCATCATCCGGCAAGTTGCGCAGTTCGAGATCGATTTCGGCTTGATCGAGGGGCATTTTCTGCATCCTGACTTGCAGACCGAGCCCTGGGTTGCCGACGAACTCGTTGTGTTTGCCGCGCCCGACCACCCGCTGGCGGGAAGGGATGAAGTCAGCCTGGATGAACTGGTAGCCTGTCCATGGATCGTTCGGATGGCCGGATCAGGTACGCGACAGACCTTTGAATATGGCATGCGTGAATTTTTGCCGCAGTTGCAGATCCGGCTGGAGCTTGAACACACGGAAGCGATCAAACGCGCCGTGGAATCCGGCATGGGCCTGGGGTGCATGTCGCGCCTGGCGCTGAAGGAAGCCTTCCGGCGCGGCAGTCTGGTGGAAATCCCCACCCCGGCACTGGATTTCCGGCGCCAGTTTCATTTTGTCTGGCACCGGCAGAAATTCCTCTCGCCCGGGATCGAGCGCTTTCTGGCGCTGTGTCGTACGGCCGCATCCAATATCCAGCGCAGCGATGAAATCATCCTGAGCCGCGATGATGGCACTCCCGCCCGCTTTATCTGAATCAAGGAATGAAAAATGGAACGCGACGTCCTGCAATTTGACGTACTGATCATCGGCGCCGGCCCGGCCGGACTGGCTGCGGCTATCCGTATCAAGCAACTGGATGCCCAAAGCGGGCGTGATACCAAGGTGTGTGTTCTGGAAAAAGCCGCCAGTTTTGGTGCGCACCAGCTCTCCGGTGCGGTGGTCGATACCCGGGCGCTGGATGAGCTGATCCCGGACTGGCTTGACCGTGGCGCACCGGCAGGTACTGCGGTTGATTCGGAGCGTTTCTGGCTGCTCGGGCGCAAGCGGGCCTTTTCAATTCCTGTTGGTCTGATGCCGCCACAGCTGGATAACCATGGTTGCCGGATCATGAGCCTGGGCAAGCTCTGCCAGTGGCTTGCCAGCGAGGCCGAAGCCCTCGGCGTCGACCTCTTTGCCGGTTTCAATGCCAGCGCACCCGCGTATGACGAGCACGGCCGGTTACGCGGGGTGATCACCGGCGATGCCGGGCTCGACCGCCATGGCAAGCCCAAAGCGGGCCATGCGCCGGGCGTGCTGATCGAAGCCGCCTACACCCTTGTCGCCGAAGGCAGCCGGGGTTCGCTGACGCGCGAGCTGGAAACCCAGTTCGACCTGCGTCGGGCCGCCGACCCCCAGCAATATGGTCTCGGCCTGAAGGAACTCTGGCAGACCATACCTGGCTCTCCTCATCAGGCAGGTACGGTCTGGCACACGCTGGGCTGGCCCTTGGGGGGTGATACGGGTGGCGGAGGCTTTGTCTATCAGCAGGAAGATGGACAGGTCGCTATCGGCTTTGTGGTGCACCTCAACTACCGCAATCCGTACCTGAATCCCTACCAGGAATTCCAGCGCTTCAAGACCCATCCGCTGATTGCCGGTCTGCTCGCAGGGGGCAAGCGGGTTGCCTATGGGGCACGCTCCATTACCGAAGGTGGCATCCAGGCGCTGCCGGAACTGGCCTTTCCCGGAGGGGCGCTAATCGGTTGCACCGCCGGTTTTGTGAATGTGCCGCGCATCAAGGGCATCCACAACGCGATGAAGTCCGGCATGCTGGCCGCCGAAGCAGCCCATGCCGCGCTCGGCCAGGGGCGCAGCAGCGACCTCCTGGCCGATTACCCGGCGTCGCTGCGCGCATCCTGGGTCTGGCAGGATCTCGATGCCGTGCGCAATACCAAACCGATGCTCTCGCGCTGGGGTACGCTGGCCGGCACGCTGGCCACCGGTGCCGAACTCTGGCTTGCGCATCTGGGGGTACGTCTGCCCTGGACACTGCGCCACCGCAAGGCCGATCACCAGAGTTTGTTGCCAGCCAGCGCCTGTCAGCCCATCGACTACCCGCGTCCGGACGGGAAACTGAGTTTTTCATTGAGCGATTCCCTGATGCTCGCGAATTTGGCTCACGATGAGGATCAGCCTTGCCACCTGGCTCTGGCCGATCCGGATCGGGTCGTGACCGAGAACCTGCCGCGCTACGCTGCACCGGAAACGCGTTACTGCCCGGCGGGTGTCTACGAAATTGTGGAAGAGCCACAGGGACCACGCCTGCAGATCAACGCCGCCAACTGCCTGCATTGTAAAACCTGCGACATCAAGGACCCTGGCCAGAATATTACCTGGCGGCCGCCAGAGGGAGGCTCGGGCCCCAACTATTCGGGAATGTAAATGGTAACCATGGGTTAGCGTAGTGCCTTATCGAAATTTCATTGTAGCTACATCACCACCAGGGCACTCCGCCTTTCACGGGCTGAAGCCCGTGAAAGTTCATATGCAGCCCAAATTTTCAGGGCAGGAATGCCACCACCGCCGCCCATCCAGCAAGCCCGATCAGCAACACCGCCCACAGTATCCGACTGGATGAAATCGCCTCTTCGCTGGACCCGATCTTGTAGCCGTTGATCATGCTCCGCACCAGGTTCTCGCGATGTAGCAATCCGCTCACCACGACACCGGCTACGTGCAAGCCGACCACGGCAAGCATGGTGTTGGCCAGGACTTCGTGAAATTCCTCCAGCCATTCGCCACCAAGCTCGTTATAAGCCGCCCAACCGCTACCCACCGTGGCGAATCCGAACAGGATCAGCAGGTAGATCGCGTAGCTGCCTGCCGGGTTGTGACCGACCCAGTGGCTCTTTTCCCCGCGGAACAAGCCCGCGAGATAGTCCAGCGCCTGCCGCGGCGAAAACAGAAACGAGGTGAAGCGTGCGTAACGTGTACCGGCAATTCCCCAGAATATCCGGAAAGCCAGCACAGCTACCATCGTATACCCGGCTGCGACGTGAACCAGGCGCCATTCCTCGCTCTCCCCGGTCAGCCAGGCCACGGCGAAACTCGCCACCAGCAGCCAGTGGCCGACGCGCGTCGGCAGGTCCCAAACCAGAATCTTTTTCATGATTTGTTCTCCCTATTCCCAGCGCCGCCCGTCGGGCATGCGGATGCTGTGCTCCGACCAGTCGCCGCGTTCGGCAGTGACATGGCAGGCGGTGCAGTTGGCGCGGCTTTTGACCTTGGCATGCGACCAGGCTGAATTCGACACCTCGCGGTGCTTGCGCTGAAACCACGCCGTGTCGCTGATGCGCAGCGTGTTCGCGCTGTATTTCTGATCCCGCGCCGCATAGCGCTCGAGGAAGGCGAGTATTTCAGCGTTTTCCTTCGCATCCAGCGTGGCGTTTGCGCCAAAATGTCGATCCAGCCCTTTCATCATCTGCCGCCAGTTTTCCGCCGTCAGCAGTTGGGGTGGATAGGCCATGTGGCAGCTGCCGCACTCGGTCTGCCATTTCGGGTTGCCAGGCACGGCAAGCTTGTGGCCATCGGCCAGCGCCGAAGATGAGATCGCGATTAAAAGAATGGCAATGAACGTTTTCATACCCGGCCTCCTTTACTGACAAATTGAATGAAATCGGCTTTTTCCGCCGCGCTGCACTCGCGCCCAACCACCTCCTGGCAATTGCGCCTGAACCATTTCTCGACCTTGGCCGAACTGGCAAAGCGCTCCGGGTTTGCAGCGGGAGAAAGCGGGGCGATGCGCTTGCTGGTCACGACATGCTTTCCTTCCGCCGTGGGCTGATCGCTATGGCAGGTCGCGCAACTCGGCATGGTTTGCGACACGCCCCATTTTCGGGCGAACAGACCCTGACCGCGCTCCGCCGAGGGGGTAAAACCCGGCGTGGCGCGCGCGGCTTCGGCCGTGTAGCCGGCAATCAGGCTGGATGGGGTTTCCGCGTAGGCGACGCCGGCGCCTACAATAAACAGCATGGCAATTCCTATTTTCTTTGCAGTCATAATACAATCTCCTTTATCTACCCAACATTTCCCGGGCTGCATGCTCTTTGCCTGAGTCCCGGAACAGAGTGTGAACCCTAAGTCTTAACCGATGCTTAATGGAGAATTATGAAGGCACCGCGATGAGAGTCCTGCTGGTCGAGGACGATCCCCTGCTCGGCGACGGCGTACAGAAAAGCCTCGGCCACCTGGGGTTCACCGTTGACTGGCTGCGCGACGGCAAACAGGCGGAGCACGCCCTAGCCAGCGAGGAATATGCCGCGGTGGTGCTCGACCTTGGCCTGCCGCAGCGCGACGGCTTCACCCTGCTGCACACCGCGCGTGAAGGCGGACTGCGCACGCCGGTGCTGATCCTGACCGCACGCGACACCACGCCTGACAAACTCAAGGGCTTCAGCCTCGGCGCCGACGATTATGTGGTCAAGCCGGTCGACATGGAAGAGCTGGCCGCGCGGCTGCATGCGCTGATTCGGCGTTCCGGCGGCCATGCTACGGCACGCCTCCGTATCGGCGCCATCGAGATTGACCCGGCAGCGCATCAGGCATGGCGCGAAGGCGAACCGGTCGAGCTGTCGGCCAGGGAATTCGCCATTCTCGTGCAGCTGATGCAAAACGCCGGCCGCGTCCTCACCCGCGCGCAACTCGAAGAGAGCCTTTACGGCTGGGGCGACAGCGTCGAAAGCAACACCATCGAGGTATTCATTCACCACCTGCGCAAAAAACTGGGCGCCGATTTCATCCGCACCCTGCGCGGCATCGGCTATAGCGTGGAGCGTCAGCCATGAATTTCAGAAAACTCTCCCTGCAGGCGCGGCTGGTTGCCCTGATGCTGGTCGCGGTGACGCTGTTCGGCTTGCTGGCGGGTTATGAAAGCTACAAGAATGCGCTCCACGAGGTGGACGAAATTTTTGATGCTCAGCTCGCCCAGCTTGGGCAGACCTTACTCGCCATCGCCATCCATGCCGATGACGACGAAACCGAAAGCACCGGGCCGATCGCCCACAAATACCAGCGCGCCCTGGCCTTCCAGGTGTGGAGCACGGAACACGACCAGCCTCGCCTGCTGCTGCATTCCGGCAAATCCGCGGCTGCACTGCCCGATCGTCTGCCGGAAGAGGGCTTCAGCCATGGCGAATGGCAGGGAGAACGCTGGCGCTTCTATCGGCAGAGCGACCCCAGGCGGCAGCTGGAAGTGGTCGTCGGCCAAAACGACCTGGCGCGCAACGATCTCGCCAGGGGAGTCGCCTGGCACAACCTGCAGCCTTTCCTGTTCGGGATTCCCCTGCTGGCCCTTGCCGCACTGATAGCGATCAGCTTCGGTCTGCGCCCCCTGCGCAAACTGGCGCAGGAACTGAACTTGCGCTCACCGGAACGGCTGGACCCTATTCACCTTGACGACACACCAAAAGAAATCAAACCGGTCCTCGATGCGCTCGGCCAACTGCTCACCCGTGTCGCCGGAACGCTGGAGAACGAGCGGCGCTTCACCAGCGACGCCGCACATGAACTGCGCACCCCCCTTGCCGCATTACGGGCGCAGGTCCAGGCAGCCATGCTGACCGATGAGCCTGCGGAACGCCTGGAAAGCCTGCACAAGGCATTGCAGGGCATGGACCGGATGAGCCATCTGGTCGGGCAGTTGCTGACACTGGCCCGGCTTGATGAGCTTTCCGCCTCGACCCACCTCGAACCGGTAGACCTTGCCGCAGTGACACGCGAATGCTGCGCCGAAATTGGGCCCGAGGCGCTCGCCAGGAATATCGAGCTGGAACTGAACGGAGAAGACACCGCGCCCATTTCAGGCTCGCCCGACCTTCTGCGCGTGCTGGTGCGCAACCTGCTGGACAACGCCATCCGCTATACGCCAGAGGGAGGGCATGTTGTCGTGACGATACAGGCCCTGAAAAATTCAGCTCATCAACTCGATGTCTGCGATAGCGGCCCCGGCGTGTCGGACGAGCAGCTCGCCCAACTGGGTCAGCGTTTTAGCCGCTTCAGCCCGACACTGGCCGAGGGCGTCGGGCTGGGGTTATCCATCGCCCTGCGCATTGCGGAAATTCACCGGGCCCGCATTGCCTTTTCCCGTGCCACGACGGCGGGCGGACTCCGGGTGCGCGCCGAATTCCCACCTCTTTCCCATTGATTACCAGACCGGCGCGCGGCAATCGGTTCTTGACTAATCCCCGGTTTAAGGCTTTAATAGCGCGCTTTGGTTTTAGCTGGTTTGATCTTTCATTCTGACTAAAATCAGTTCCCGCTTAAATAGCATGGCCCGGTAGCTCAGTCGGTAGAGCAGAGGATTGAAAATCCTTGTGTCGGTGGTTCGATTCCGCCCCGGGCCACCAGAATTTCTAGTAAATAAAAATCCCCTTGGGGTTTGCCCTTGGTCACCACCATATTTGGGTGCTGCCTCATCAAGCGGCACCGCTCCTTGCCAAGCCCGTGGCGAAAAGTGCACAATTGAGCCATGCAGTTATTCACCCTCGGAATCAATCACCAAACCGCGCCCCTGGCAGTTCGCGAACAGGTCGCCTTCCACGCTGAAAGCCTGGAACAGGCGCTGCACGACTTGGTCGGCCACCGTCCGGTGAAAGAGGCGGCGATTCTTTCCACCTGCAACCGCACTGAAATCTACTGCAACACCGACAGCCCGCAGCAAGCCATCGAATGGCTGGCGGACTACCATCACATCAAGAAACAAGCGATCGAGCCGCATCTCTACACCCTGCCGCAGGGCGAGGCGGTCAAGCACGCCTTCCGCGTCGCCAGCGGGCTGGATTCGATGGTGCTGGGCGAGACCCAGATTCTCGGCCAGCTGAAACAGGCGGTGAACACCGCAGAACGCGCCGGCACTCTGGGCACGCTGCTGCACAAGCTGTTCCAGCGCACCTTTTCGGTTGCCAAGGAAGTCCGCACCCAGACCGAGATCGGCGCCAGCAGCGTTTCCATGGCCGCCGCCTCGGTGCGGCTGGCGGAACGCATCTTCCCCTCGATCAGCGAACAGCGCGTCCTGTTCATCGGCGCGGGCGAGATGATCGAGTTGTGCGCCAATCATTTCGCGGCGCATCACCCCAAGCACATCACCGTCGCCAACCGCACCCTGGAGCGCGCCAGCGCGCTGGCCCTGCGACTGGGCGGCAGCGCCATCACCCTGAACGAACTGCCGGATCACCTCGCCACCCACGATATCATCGTCACCTCCACCGCCAGCCCCCTGCCGATTCTGGGCAAAGGACTGGTCGAGCGCGTCATCAAGCAGCGCAAGCACCGGCCGATATTCATGGTGGACCTGGCGGTGCCGCGCGACATCGAGGCCGAGGTCGGCGAACTGGACGACGTGTTCCTCTACACCGTGGACGACCTCGCCCTGGTAATCGAGGCCGGTCTCGGCAATCGTCAGCTGGCCGCCGAGGAAGCCGAGGCGATCATCGAGGTTCAGGTGGAAGATTTCATGCACTGGATGGATACGCGCAGCGTCGTGCCCACCATCCGCGCCCTGCGCGATCATGCTGAACGGCAGCGCCGCCATGAGCTGGAACGCGCCCAGCGTCTGCTCGACAAGGGAGAAGACCCGCGCGAAGTGCTCGAACAGATGAGCCGGGCGCTCGCCAACAAATTCCTGCACGACTCCAGCCACGCCCTCAACCACGCCAGCGGAGAAGACCGCGCCCAGCTTGAAGCGCTGCTGCGCCGTCTGTATCACATTCACCCGGAATGAAAATTCTGACCACGAATAACACGAATTTCCACGAATGTTCACGAATAAAAAGACACCGGCAATCACGCGGCTTTTCATTCGTGTTTATTCGTGTCATTCGTGGTGAAGCTTTTTTCTCAAAACCATGAAACCCTCCATCCAATCCAAGCTCGACCAGCTTGCCGAGCGCCTGGTTGAATTAACCCAGCGCCTGAGCAGCAACGACGCCACGTCGGACATGGAAAACTATCGCCGCCTCACCCGCGAGCATTCCGAAATCACGCCGGTGGTCGAGCTCTATCAGCGCTTCCAGCAAGCTGAACTGGATCTGAAAACCGCCCAGGAAATGCTCTCCGACCCGGAGTTGAAGTCGTTTGCCGAAGACGAGGCACAGAGCGCCAGGGAGCAACTGGCGCAGATTGAAATCGACCTGCAGAAGCTGCTGCTACCGAAGGACCCCAACGACGAACGCAATATTTTCCTGGAAATCCGCGCCGGCACCGGCGGCGACGAATCGGCCCTGTTCGCCGGCGACCTGTTCCGCATGTATGCACGCTACGCCGAAAGGCAGCGCTGGAAAGTGGAAATCCTGTCGGAGAGCCTGGGCGAAATGGGCGGCTACAAGGAAATCATCGCCAAGATCATCGGCCAGGGCGCCTACTCCAAGCTCAAGTTCGAGTCCGGCGGCCACCGCGTGCAGCGCGTACCGGCGACCGAAACCCAGGGGCGGATTCACACTTCAGCCTGCACCGTCGCCATCATGCCGGAAGCGGACGAACTGGCGGAAGTGAACCTCAACCCCGCCGACCTCAGGATCGACACCTACCGCGCCTCGGGCGCCGGCGGCCAGCACATCAACAAGACCGACTCGGCGGTGCGCATTACCCACCTGCCCACCGGCATCGTGGTGGAGTGCCAGGACGACCGCTCGCAGCACAAGAACAAGTCGCAGGCGATGTCGGTGCTGGCGGCGCGCATCATGGACGTGCAGTTGCGCGAACGCCAGTCCAAGGAGGCCGCCACGCGCAAGTCGCTGATCGGCAGCGGCGACCGCTCCGAGCGCATCCGCACCTACAACTTCCCGCAGGGGCGCATCACCGACCACCGCATCAACCTCACCCTGTACAAGATCGAACAGATCATGGATGGCGACCTGGACGAACTGGTTGGCGCGCTGATGTCTGAGCATCAGGCGGAACTGCTGGCTTCCCTGGGCGGGGAAGAGTAATGAGCAAACCTCGGTGGGCGCAGAGGGAACCCTGTTTTATTCGCATTCCTCCGCACCTTCTGCAGTGAAGTAATGCCTTTGATCCTTCACAACCTGTTGCAGCACGCCACTGCCATGCTGGCCACTGCGCTCGATCTTGGCACCCGCGAAGCCCGCCTCGAAGCCCAGATCCTGCTCTGCCACGTTATCCAGCAGCCCCGTTCCTGGCTCGCGGGCCACGACCGCGACCCGGTTCATGCCGGCCAGGCTGCCGCTTTTGATGCGCTGCTGCAGCGCCGCCTCGGTGGCGAGCCCATCGCCTACATTCTGGGCGAGCGCGAGTTCTACAGCCTTGATTTCAAGGTCACCCCGGCGGTGCTGATTCCGCGCCCGGAAACTGAGCTACTGGTCGATCTGGCGCTGGAACGCATTCCTGCCGGCCATCCCTGCCGGGTGCTGGATCTGGGTACCGGTAGCGGCGCGGTGGCGGTGACGTTGGCTCTGCACCGCCCCCAGGCAGAAGTGGTTGCGGTAGACCAGTCCGCCGCGGCGCTGGCCGTGGCCGAGGGAAACGCCCGGCAGATGGGCGCGCGCAACCTGCGCCTGATTCAAAGCGACTGGTACAGCGCCCTGGACGGAGAAAAGTTCGACCTGATCGTTTCCAACCCGCCCTACATCGCCGCCACCGACCCGCATCTCGCGCAGGGCGACCTGCGCTTCGAGCCCGCTGCGGCGCTGGCTTCAGGCGCGGATGGGCTGGACGACATCTGCGCCATCGTCCGGAGCGCCGCCGCCCACCTCCATCCCGGCGGCTGGCTGCTGTTCGAACACGGCTACGACCAGGCGGCAGCCTGCCGCGAACTGCTGGCCCAAGCGGGCTTCGAACAGGTTGCCTCGGCCGCCGACCTGGCCGGCATCGAGCGCGTGAGTTATGGCCTATGGGTGTCCTGATTTGTAACTTGCATTTTTTATATATCTTATTAAAATAGTCGGACATTAACCTCCGATTAACTGTTTTAAAGGAACCCGAAAATGTCCCACAACTGCGCCAACATCATCTCCCCCGACATGCGCTACCCGTTCGATGCTCGCGGCGTTGCCAAGCGCTTCCGCCATGCCGCCATCTTCGGCGCGCTGGATTCGCTGCATCCGGGCGAAACCATGCGCTTCGTCAACGACCACGACCCGCTACCGCTGCTGGCGCAATTGATGGAGCGCTACGATGACGCCATCGAGATCAATTACGTGGCCCGCGAACCCGGCCAGATCGTGATCGACTTCGCCCGCAAGTAATAGTCAGCTGGCATGCTGGCTGCACTGGCACTGACGGCGCTGGCAAGCTTCGCCGGCGCCGTTTTCCTGGCATGGTCCCAGCCCCTGCCTCCAGCCGCCCACATCCACCTCGCCCTGGCCGCGGGCGTCATGCCGCTGATCTTGGGCGCAATGAGCCATTTCGTGCCGGTGCTGACGCGCAGCGGGGCGCCCGCCAGCGGCGTGCAATTGGTCCCCTTGCTGGCGCTGGCAGCTGGGGCGCTGGCCGTTTTCTCCTTTATCGCACCCAACCAGGCTTATTATTTCGCCGCACTGCTCGCGCTCGCCGCTGCGGCCGCGTTTGCCGGCTGGATCGTCAAGCGCGGCAGGTCGGCTCTGGGCAAACCCCATCCCTGCCTGTACTGGTACCTCGCCGCGATCGCCTGCCTGATGCTGGCGCTGGCGGCAGTGGCCGCAATGGCGTTGTGGCCGGAGCAGCGGCTGGCACTGAAGCGGCTGCATCTCCATCTCAACACCCTGGGTTTCATTGGGCTGACCGCCATCGCCACCCTGCAGGTGCTGATGCCCACGGCAGTCGGGCGGCCAGATCCGCAGGCTGCAACCCGGTTGCGTCAGGATTTGAAGTGGGCGCTAGGCGGCACGCTGCTGATCGCCGTCGGGACTGCCTGGCTCACGCCGCTGGCAT
This sequence comes from Sulfuricella sp., assembly GCF_035531155.1. Lineage (NCBI taxonomy): Bacteria > Pseudomonadati > Pseudomonadota > Betaproteobacteria > Nitrosomonadales > Sulfuricellaceae > Sulfuricella > Sulfuricella sp. The sequence continues at coordinate 88,349 of NZ_DATKTK010000004.1, forward strand.
GGCTGGGCACGCTGTTGTGGGCGCTGCCGGTATTGCGGCTGGGTCGGGCCTGGCTCACGCTGTATCGCGCTGAAATTCGGCGTATGCACGGCGCAGCGCCCTCGCTCGCTGCGGCCTTGGCTGGATTTTCCGCCACCCTGGTGTTCGGGATCCTGCACGCTGCTGGCGTACTCCTCCCTAGCGATAGCGCCCATGCCTTCATCCTCGCCTTCCTGTTCCCGCTGGTGACCGGCGCGGTCAGCCAGTTGCTGCCGGTATGGCTAAAACCCGGCCCACAAACCGTCTGGCATGGGCGAATCCGGCAACGACTGCAGTGGGGCGGCGGGATACGCGGCCTGATGTTTCTTGGCGGCGGTCTGCTCCTTGCCAGCGGCTGGCGCGGCGGGATGATACTGGCTGTGGCAGCGCTTGCACTGTTCCTGCTGCAGCTAATCGGCGCGGCCAAAACCATGCTTAACCGGGGCGACTGATTGGAGCATCACATGCGTTCATAAGTGGCAACCTTATCCACCAAGGCCACAAAATTCAGATAGCATCGCAGCATGAATTTTAAGCGGGATTAAGGTCAATCCTGACGTAGACCAATGGTTGCTCGCGGCTGAAATGAATGATTCCGTTGTGCCAAATTGCAGACTTGCGCCAATAACTCGATGCACTTGTCGGAAAATTTTACACTAGCAGAATGCGATCCTCAGCCCATTCGGCGCGTATGTGCCAATAGTTGCCTCCTCCTTAAGTCATCTGGCCAACTAACCGACAGGCAGCTAACAGCGTACGTTGGTGCGCCATCAATCGCGGAAATCCTGAATGGGGTCGCTGGAAACATAGAAGAATCAAGCCTCCGTGAACAGCCAGTACCCGGCCTTGAGTTTTTTGCCCGAAGAGTCGACGCAACGGACGCGGGCGCGTGTCGGATATTCTTACACTATAGGAATTCAAAATCTCTAACCAAGTGCTGTTAAACAAAATTAACACTTTTTTCAATAACCTATAAACAAATTCAGCGCATGGTACGCTATTTGCTATGATTGCTTGTAGGCTACTTGCCCTTAACCGTTGCAGGGAGAATTTCAATGAACATAATAATAAAACTGGCGCTAGCCGTCACCAGCATCTGCCTCCTCGCAGTTGCTCCGGCAGCTCAGGCCGTGTCTGTGCCATTTTCAATTACCACTGCGACAGCGGATATGGTGTGGATAGTAATGAGAACAGCCCTACGCTACTCGATGTCCGTTTCACCAATTCATTTTCCGCTCAAAGCTTCTCACTTAACGCAATAAACGACTCATCCTCTTTCGGCATTGGTACGGTCGACTTCCGTGAGTCAAACGCCCACGGTGGAATAACTGGCAATGAAACTGACGACCTCGGTGTAACTTGGACTTTTACTTTCACCAACCCATTGGCGGCAGGTCAAGTCCTATCCGCTACCGCTACCGCCACCGTCGGCGCAATTAACGATCCAGGTGCCCCTTCTGCGGTCGATTACCTGCTTGATTGGAGCCCGGTGACGGTCAATTTCGGGACAGGCGGTCAATTCAGCATCAGCTTGAACGATCTGTCGTTTAGTCAAACTGGCGCTAGCAATGGCACTGACGCCAAAACGCAAACAGCAACCATAACACTGCTTGCGGCGGGTCAGGACCCTGCTCAACCAGTTCCCGTTCAAGCAGTTCCCGAACCTGGCTCGATGGCCCTGATTGGCCTTGGTCTGGCTGGTCTTGGCCTGGCACGGCGCAAACGCACCAGTTAAGCGCTATCAACTGTCAGCAAGCAACAACGGTGATCTGCGCACCGCTGTTGCTTTTGTGGCTCACATCAGCACAAAGCGTAAGGCGCCGGGTATAAGCCAAGAGCAATCCAGATAACTCATCACTCCACCAATGGAACACACCCGACCCTCAAAAGACACCGATTGACTTCTATTCGCTCGGAACCGGCAATAATTTAAGTCTACCCCGGATGGCTTGAGCGGGTTGGTAACGGAAGATCGTCGCTGATGCCAGTAAAAATCAGCCTAAGAAATTCCGACGCCTGAGCTTATCAGCATGCGAATGTCTCTAGGGAAGTCCTTGCAAAGAGAATAGGTCGAAACCAGCCTGTCGGTCCAGTCCAACTTGTCCATAAAAGTAATTGGCGGAGGCAAATCTTTTTGCCGCGTGAGAATGCAATGGCACGCGGAAATCAATCAGGCCAGCGCAGCTTTTAGATTTGCTCTACTCTGCGGCCTCCGCATTCTCTGCGTTTCTGTTGCCTTTCTATAACTCGTACACCTCACCCACCCCCGTACCGGCAATCCGGTCGTAGTAGCGCGCGCGGTAAAGCAGGCGACGGTGGGTCTCATCATCGCTGAAACCGGCCCGGTCATGCAGCACGTTGTTGCAGATCAGGCCCATCCCCGGCTCCAGGCGGGCGCGATAAATGTAGGGCAAATCGCTGTCCAGCAGCTTCCCCAGGAAAGCCACCGCCGCCAGCGTCGCGGCATCCTGCTTCCACGCGATACTGCGGATGCGGGCGGTGTAACGCATGTGCAGATCGCCGCTTGACGGGTGTACTGAAAACACCGGGCCGGTCTCGTCCGGCCGCGCCACGCCATCTTCCTCGACCCGAGCCGGAATGGTCATGGCATCCGGCTGCATCAGGGCCCGAATCAGATCAGGGTTCTCGTCGCGCATCAGCAGATAGGCGATTTCATGATCCATCAAGGCATTCTCGCCGCCCTGCGCAGCACTCTGCACGCAGTGCAAAATCATGCCGCGTATCTGCCGTTCCGGCCGATTGTAGTAGCCGTCGGTATGCCATTTGATCGGGCGGTTGGTATAAGGAATGTAAGCCTGACGCGGCGCGCTCTCCACCACCTTGAGCGAGGTCACCCCGTCTTCATCCGCCAGCATGTTGCTGTCCAGCCGCTCCAGACCGAGCCGCCGCCCCAATAGCCGCGGAATATCCTTGTCCGGATCGGCACCCGTCCTGCCGGCATAGATCGCCATGTTGGTCTTGCGGCAGGCCTGCAGGATCGCCGCGTATTCGGCCTGGGTTGGTTTGCGCGGATCGCCGACCTCGACGATCAGTTGCGCCGCACTGGTCGGATAATTTTCAAGTTTTCGGCTGCGCCATGCCTGATAGGCGCTTTCGTTTTCGAGCAAAAATGGGCTTTGCATGATTCCCCTCAAGTTGGCGACGGCTCAACCTTTGACGCCAGTTTAGCGTTCTGTTGATAGATCCGGAAAGCGTACAGCAGATTGACCTCCAACAATATCATGGAAGTGCCGAACAGCAACGCCGCCAGGTAAATCAGCGGCGGCCAGAACGCGGACAAAACCAGCATGGGCACCGCGGCGAAATGCAGCCACATCTGCCGGCGCATTCCCGGCTCAGGCATGATCAGCTTCATGTTCGGCACCCTGACTACACCCATCAGCAGGCTTTGCAGGTGAAACCAGATCAGGAACGGCACGATTTTATACAACATACCGTTGACCACCGACACTGCAAAACCGGCAATAAACAGAAATGCCAGCGCGAAGTTGTCGCCTTGCACTCTATCCAATACAGGAAGGACCTGCCCGGCAATGCCCAGCGCCAAAGCAAGCAGCAGACACACCATGCCGAAACGCCAGAACAGCAGCGTCACATCCGACTGCTTGCGGCGTCGCTGTAACTGAAGGCGCAAAGTAACCGCCGCATACACCGTGAAACCGATTGCGGCGGCTATGCCCACCGCCAGCATCGCCGGTTCCTGTACTCCCTCAGGCAACATTTGGACGGCCGACCACAGCAGCAAAAGCGCAAATAGCGCCGTCGTCAGCCAACGCGTCAGCGGCTTGGGGTAGGAAGGAGTGAGCTGGAACATCGGCACCACCTGGAAGGAAACGCCTGCCACCAGCAACCCGACCCACCCCAGCAGGCCCCAGGTCAAGTGAAGATTGGTCAGTCGCACCCGCTCGATCAGCCACCAATCCCAGCCATAATTGCTGGCCAGAGTCAGCCCGATGGCTGCGGTGACCACCAGTGCGCCGACTGCAAAGCGCATCCCAACCACAGTCGGGTTGTTTGAAGACGCCCGTTTCAGGCTTAGGCCCACGGCGGCGACAAACACCGCAAGGCCGCTACCCAGCAGTAACATTGCGAGACGCATCGGCCAATACATGCCGGAGAGAAAACCGCCCGCCAGTAGAAGCACGCCCGGCAGCAGCAAAACATGGACGGCGCGAGCCACGCCCACCGGATGGGCAACCGGCGAACCGGCCACTACCGGCAGCATCTGCATCATGGCGCCAACCATCGCCATGCCAAGAAAACCGAGCGTCATCAAATGCGTCAGCGCCAGCACCGACGGCTGCCAGCGGCTGTCCATCAGGGAAGGGCCGTACCACAGTGCAAGCAGGGCGGCCAACAGGCCGAAAAGCGGGGCGCTCAGAAAAAAACGGAACGGCACCCGGATCGGCGGCGCCTGACTGAAGGAGAGACCGGCCGGCAAGCTCATTCTTGCAGGCCGTATGGCGCAGCCGCCGCATCCCCCCTGCGCCAGATCAGAATCTCGTGATGATCTTCCGATTTGGCTTCGGCCAGATGGTTAAAACCCCGTTTCGACAGCAGTGGGTACAGCAAGCATGGCTCGCGATGATGGATCATGCGCACACGTTCGCCCGGTTGCAGCGTGGCGATAGCATCCAGCACCCTTTCCAGCGGCTCGGGCGGCTCCAGTCCGCGAACATCCAATACGCGCTCCTGACTCATCACCGTTTCGCCCGCTACGCGCCTACAGCACGCATCTGTTGCAGCACTTCTTCCATTTCACCTGCCAGTGCCCGGTCGGCCATGAGATAGAGCATCTGCTCTTCCTTCATGTTGTGCTGCTGCATCATCACCAGCAGCGTCTCAGCCTGACCCAAGAATTCGTCCCGGTCCTGTTGCTTCACTGCATCGGCCATTTCATCGAACAATTCGCGCATCTGGACGTGCTCCATCCGCATCACCTGGGTCGGCCCCATGCTCATGCCGGTGCACTCCTCGAAAGCGGGAAACAATACTTCTTCCTCCATCTTGAAATGATGGTGCATGGAATCGAGAAAGGCCTGCAAATCGGCAGCGATCGTGCCCCAATCCTGGCCGGAAGCGGCAGCTTCCGCCTGCGAGAATAATTCGTCGCAGCGATGGTGGTCGCTGGTCATATAACTACTGATGGTGTCCATGATAATCCTGTGAGCCAAATTTAATGTTACAAAAATGAAATTATATCAGGCCGGAGACAACTGATGATCATACGATCACATGCAAACTCATGCCCGCCATTGAATTGAATAAAACCCCACTTCAATCAGGGTGAAAACCCGCGACAGTAGGCGCTCTCATTCTTGTTTAAGCGCTTCTCGGAATCCTTGACCTAGATCAAGGTTGGTTTCTTCCCTATCCACTAAATTGCAGTCTGCGCCGTAAAGGATAGCAGAGCCGTCTTCGTTTCAAGCAGGATAATAGACCAAACCAACTACCAGGCTATTTAAAGGGGGACCATTTAAAAAGGGGCCATGCAAAAAATGTATGCGCAATACATGATTAAATGATTAAATAAATTAAGAAGCGAAAAGAAGCTTTCTTGTATTAACTTTAGGAGGTAAACATGAGCCAAGCATTTACCAAGTCAATGGCGCGAAACATTTTCTTCGGGGGAACAACATTCTTTTTCCTGCTCCTCGTCGCCCTGACTTTCGACACCATGCAGGTCCTGCCGAAACGCGACCACCGGGAAAATCTCACTCCCGCAGTGGAACGCGGCAAGATGGTATGGGAAAAGAACAACTGTATCGGTTGCCACACGCTGCTCGGTGAAGGCGCCTACTACGCACCCGAGCTTGGCAATGTCTACGCACGACGTGGTGGCGGTGAATTCATCAAGGCGTGGATCAAGAGCCGCCCCGCCGAAGGCACACCAGGCAACCGTCGCCAGATGCCACAATTCAACCTGACCGATCAGGAACTGGATGACATGGTCGCATTCCTGAAATGGACCGGCGAAATCAACACCGCCAAATGGCCACCGAACATCGAAGGTTAATTTCGGCCACCCTGATTTCTTAAAGGTTTAGGAGGAAAACTATGCAATATCAATCTCAGGCGGTAGCGAAGCCCTACTTTATCGCTGCCATTGGCCTATTTGTCGGACAGATCCTGTTCGGTCTGATCATGGGCCTGCAATACGTAATGGGAGACTTTCTGTTCCCGGCCATTCCCTTCAACGTCGCCCGCATGGTGCACACCAACTTGTTGATCGTGTGGCTGCTGTTCGGCTTCATGGGTGCGGCCTACTACATCATCCCGGAAGAATCGGAAAGAGAGTTGTTCAGTCCCAAGCTGGCGCTGCTCATGTTCTGGATTTTCCTGGTCGCTGGCGCACTGACCATCGTCGGTTACCTGTTGGTACCTTACGCCGCTCTGGCAAAGATGACCTTCAACGACCTGTGGCCGACGATGGGACGCGAGTTCCTGGAACAGCCACTACCCACCAAACTGGGTATCGTGGTCGTGGCACTGGTCTTCCTCTTCAACATCACCATGACCATCCTGAAGGGCCGCAAGACCTCGATCAGCCTGGTACTGCTGATGGGCTTGTGGGGCCTGGCGGTGTTCTTCCTGTTCTCCTTCTACAACCCCTCCAATTTGGTGCTGGATAAATTCTTCTGGTGGTGGACCGTGCACCTCTGGGTGGAAGGCGTATGGGAACTGATCCTCGGCGCGCTGCTGGCCTTCGTGCTGATCAAGGTTACCGGTGTCGACCGTGAAATCATCGAGAAGTGGCTGTATCTGATCATTGCCATGACCCTGATCACCGGCATCGTCGGCATGGGCCACCACTACTTCTGGATCGGCACGCCTGAGTACTGGCAGTGGTTCGGTTCGGTGTTCTCCGCACTGGAGCCGATCCCCTTCTTCATGATGACCGTGTTCGCGTTCAACATGGTGAATCGTCGTCGCCGCGAGCATCCCAACAAGGCTGCCACGCTTTGGGCGCTGGGCACTGGCGTGATGTCGTTCCTGGGTGCCGGCGTGTGGGGCTTCCTGCACACCCTGGCTCCAGTGAACTTCTACACTCACGGCACCCAGATTACTGCTGCCCACGGCCACATAGCTTTCTACGGCGCGTATGTAATGGTGGTGCTGACCATCATTTCCTACGCCATGCCGATGATGCGCGGACGTGCCGCCAACAGCGAAAAGTCCCAGGTACTGGAAATGTGGTCGTTCTGGCTGATGACCATCTCTATCGTGTTCATCACCCTGTTCCTGACCGCCGCCGGCATCCTGCAAGTGTGGCTGCAGCGCGTCTCCACCGCACCGCTCGGCTTCATGGCGGCGCAGGAGCAGATCTCGCTGTTCTACTGGATGCGTGAGTTCACAGGCCTGGTCTTCTTGACCGGCCTGACTCTCTACATCATCAGTTTCTTTGTTGGAGGCAAAAGCAAGGAAGTCGCTTAAAGCCTGAAAGGGAGGGGTTCGCCCCTCCCTTTTTTAACTTCAAATACCAGACTGTTTTAATAGGCTATTATCCCCGGACGGCAAGCGCTAGAATGTCGCGTTTTGCGCCACACCGGTTATTCCAATTCCGAATAAACAGGAAAACAAGGCGCCAGAACCAGGCAACCAAGGCGGTACCTACGTACAGCGATCATATTTATTCGGAATCGGAATCAAACATCAATGTCTACACAAACTCATGCCCTGGATAGCCACATGCCCGGCACGCCACCAGGAGACCTGGCAATCTGGCTGTTCATTTTTGCCGAGCTGCTGGCATTCGGCATATTTTTTCTTTCTTACGCTTTTGCCCGCGCCCACAATGTCGAGCTATTCAACGAATCGCAACAACACCTCAATCGCGAATCCGGCGCCGTCAATACCGTGGTCCTGATCACCAGCAGCTATTTCGTGGTGCGTGCCGTTGCCGCCATCCGCGAAGGACTGTCGCGCCAGTGCGCCCACTGGCTGAGTGCGGCCATCGGCCTGGGCGGCGTGTTTCTGGTCATCAAATTGTTCGAGTTCCAGGCCAAATTTTCGGCGGGAATCTCGCTCAGCACCAATACCTTCTACATGTTCTACCTGTCGCTCACCATCTTCCACTTCATGCACGTCATCCTCGGCATGGTGATCCTGGCGGCAGTGATGCTGAAGGCGCGGCGCGGAGGCTACAGCGCAGAGCACCACACCGGCGTCGAGACCGGCGCTTCCTACTGGCACATGGTAGACCTTCTGTGGATCATCCTGTTTCCCCTGGTTTACATCATTCGTTAAGGCGCTCATGAACAACATCGAAAACCAACGCAGCCAGTTCATCCGTCCCTGCACCCGCGTCTGGCTAGGGCTGCTGGCGCTGACCAGCGTCACCTACGGCATCGGCAGGATGGAACTGGGCGGCACACAGATCGTGATGCTGGTACTGATCATCACCTTCATCAAGGGCGAAATGGTCGCCGGCTTCTTCATGGGCCTGCGCAAGACCAGCCTGCTGTGGCGCGCCATCATGGCGTCCTGGCTGGTAATAGTCGGCGGCGGCATCGCCATCGCTTACCTGGTCGGACTTAATTAACTGCAACCAACTCGCCCACCCTCGTCGAATTGAAAGTGTAATCATGAGCAACGCACCGTTCTACAAACCGCACAGCAACGAAATCGAATTGTTCGAACACGCATATCGCAACCAGTTGCCACTGCTGATCAAGGGGCCGACAGGCTGCGGCAAGACCCGGTTTGTCGCGCACATGGCGGCCAAGCTCAACCGGCCGCTGTACACCGTGGCCTGCCACGACGACCTGACTGCCGCCGACCTGGTCGGCCGCCATCTGATCGGCGACGGTCTCACCTACTGGAGCGACGGCCCGTTGTCGCGCGCAGTGCGCGAAGGCGGCATTTGTTACCTGGACGAGGTGGTAGAGGCACGCAAGGACACGACAGTCGTCCTGCACCCCCTCTCCGACGATCGGCGCATCCTGCCGATCGAGCGCACCGGTGAAATTTTGCAGGCGCCGCCGGAGTTCATGCTGGTGGTGTCGTACAACCCCGGCTACCAGAACTTTTTGAAAGGGATGAAGCCGAGCACGCGCCAGCGCTTCGTTTCCCTGCGCTTCGATTTTCCCGAGAGCGCGCTGGAGCAGGAAATCCTGATCGGCGAGACTGGCGCCGACGCGATGCTGGCGAAGCGCCTGGTTAACCTCGCCAACGCCCTGCGCGCGCTCAAGGAGCACGACCTGGAAGAGGCCGCCAGCACGCGCCTGCTGGTCTATGCCGCGACACTGATCGGCAGTGGCTTCGACCCGGTGGATGCGTGCCGTGCAGCAATGGTGGAAACCCTGACTGACGACGAAGAAACCGCCGACGCATTGATGGAAATCGTCCATGCCAGTTTCGGCAGATAGCGAACAGGAAATCCCCGGCCAGTCCCAAGCGGTCTGGGCGGAAGTTCTGTATCTGAGCAACCTGCTGATTGCACCGGGACTGGCCTTTGCCGTCCTGCTCTGGCTGTATTTCAAGCGCAGCGCAAATACGCCTGCGCTCGCCCTCTGCCACCTGCGCCAGGCCATCAGCGCCAGCATCTGGGCCGGCGCCCTGCTGGTGATCGCCAACCTGCTCATCATCCTGCTCGGCGGCTATGCAGCGCCGAAAACCTGGGTCATCGTAATCATCTACTTCACCACCTGCCATTCCACCCTGGTACTGCTTGGCGTGCTCGGCCTGGCCAAGGCGATGGCGGGGCAGAAGTATGTTTATCCGCTAGTAGGAAGACCCTGTGAGTAACACTCAGCAAAAACGATTATGGTTCCAGGCCGGATTCTTCATCCTGTTCGTGATGGCACCGATATTCGACCTGTTCCGCTTCGACCTCAACGTCAAACATTTCTTTTTTCTCGGCTTCAATTGGACACTGGGACTGGATGACCTTCTTGCCCAAAAAATCAGCGCCGGCGAAGCGGCGCTTAACATCGTCCTGCGCGGCGGCCTGCCGATCCTCGGCGTGATCGGCACCGGCATCTGGATCTCGTGGAAATACGGCCGCCTCTACTGCGGCTGGCTGTGCCCGCATTTTTCGGTGGTGGAAACCATTAACAGCGTGCTGCGCCGCGCCATCGGCAAGCAGAGCCTCTGGGACAAGCACCCTCTGCCGGAACGCAATGCCGACGGCAGCATCACCAAGGCCAATCCCCTGTACTGGCTGGTGGTGGTGCCGCTGGCGCTGGCCTTCGCCTTCACCTGGGCAGTGGCGCTGCTCACCTACCTGCTGCCACCGGCCGAAATCTACGGCAACCTGTGGCACGGCGAATTGACCGGCAACCAGGCGCGCTTCATCGGCGTCGGTTCTTTCCTGTTCTTCATCGAGTTCATGTTCGCGCGCCACCTGTTCTGCCGCTACGCCTGCGCCGTCGGGCTATTCCAGTCGTTGGCCTGGATGGGCAACCGCAAGGCGATGGTGATCGGCTTCGACCGCAAGCGCGCGGAATCCTGTGTCGACTGCAACGCCGCCTGCGACAACGTCTGCCCGATGCGCATCAAACCCCGCTCGATCAAGCGCCACATGTTCACCTGCACCCAGTGCGGCCAGTGCGCCAATGCCTGTTCCCAAGTACAGGTCAACAACCCCAGGGGCACGCTGTTGAAATGGGTGGAAGATGAATGCGCCCTCGACAAGTCTGCGCGTGATTTCGGCCATCACGAAAGCATTCCATCCCACTGCTTCGGGTCAAACCTTGGGCCGGAAATCAAGACGATCACCTCTTTACGCGGTGAAATAGCGAAGTAACGATTTCGCGTTGAAGGGGACCTCATGAAACGCCACTCCGCCTTGCAATCTCTCTCCCGCGAACATCACGGCGCATTGGTCCTGGCACTGGCATGCACGCGTGCGGCAAGTTCCGGCAGCAATGAGAAAATCCACGCGGCCTGTGAACGGGTGGCTCGTCAATTCGAAACCGATTTGGAGCCGCACTTCCGCCAAGAGGAGGATGCTCTGCTCCCCCTGCTGCGGAATGCCGGTCAGGACGCACTGGTTCGCCGCACGCTGGATGACCATGCCTGCCTGCGCGCCATGGCGAATGCGCTGTGCAGCCGCGATCCAGCCTGTCTGGGCGAATTTGGCAAGACTCTGTCCGACCACGTCCGCTTCGAGGAGCAGGGACTGTTTCCGATCGCCGAACAGGTGGTGCCGACTGAACTGCTCAATGCTGCCCTGGGCGCTGACTGAAAGCGGGGTGATTCAGCCGTGATTCTGCTTAAGCCGCTTCCATAAACTAGTACGTGACATGCCCAATCTGCGTGCGGCTTCAGCCTTGTTTCCTCCCGTTTCGGCAAGCACGCGGGCAATGACTTCCATTTCGTTTTCAGTCTGCTGGGGACGGCGGTAATAGGGTCGCACCAGCATTGGTTCGGGTGATCTTGCGACCGGTGAGGGTTGAGATACCAATTGGACCTCCGGCGGAAGGTGCGGCAGCAGGATGTTCGGGCCATCCGCATTCACTACCGCATATTCAAGCGCATTGAACAGCTGCCTGATATTTCCGGGCCAATCGTAGGCTTCCAGGGCAAGCAACGTTTCGTGGGCAAGCCTCATGTTGTCCCGCTTGTACCTGTTTCCCAGATCATTAAGCAGCTTATTGGCGAGCATGGCAATGTCTTCTTTGCGGTCACGCAGCGCCGGGATATGCAAAGGGAGGACGCGCAATCGGTAATAGAGGTCTTCGCGAAATTCCCCGCGCTCAACCATTGCGGTCAGATTCCGGTGCGTAGCCGCGATGACGCGAACATCGACCGGACGGGCGTGATTTTCGCCCAACCTCACCACCTCCCGCTCCTGCAGTACACGTAACAATTTCACTTGAGTGCCCAGCGGAATTTCGCCGATTTCGTCCAGTAGCAAGGTCCCCCCCTCTGCGGCTTCGAAACGACCAATTTTTGCCAATGTCGCGCCAGTAAAAGCGCCCTTGGAATAGCCGAACAGTTCTGATTCAAGGAGGTTTTCTGGTAGCGAGGCACAGTGCACAGGAACATAAGGCCCTTTGCAACGATCCGAATTGTCATGCAGCGCCTTGGCGACCAATTCCTTTCCAGTTCCGCTCTCGCCCGTCAGCAGCACGCTGGCATCGCTCGGGGCTGACCGCAGAATTTGCGAATACAGTTTCTGCATCGCGGGGCTATGGCCGACCATGCTGCCGAGTTGCATGCGTTCTGTCACTTCCTGCTCCAGTTCCACCTCGTGCGAGCGGTCGCGCAAAATGATCGCGCAATACAACGGCAGACTCTCCGCCGGCGGGAGCAATATGGCCCACATTCGCAGAAATACAGAAGTATCGTCCGGCCGCTGCAGCACGATATTCTGAATAATATCGCTTGCATTCCAGTCGGGAGTCAGCGCGCAGCTCCCCCGTTTTTCGCAAGCCTGTGCGCACTCTGTCCCCTTAAAAATGCTGGGGCATAGCAGATTAACCAGGTTCTCATCTTCGTGCCCGATCATCTGCGTTGCGGCCCGGTTAACCGCCACCACCTTCCGGTTCTTGTCCAGAAACAGCACCCCTTCTTCCAGGCTATCCAGAAACAGCTTCAGCATGGGAATCGTCATCATAGTTAACACCTGTACGTTCACAATAAACGTCACTCTATATGTTTACTGTGAACTATTGCAAGTTTTATTCTTGGCGGAAAACTATAATAACCTACAAAAACAGCATGATGAGATTCTGGCACGGTTTTAGCTAATAGGTAACTGCGGTTTACGATACACCAGGTAAACACGATTTTTTTAAAACCAACGAAAGGAAATCATCATGAAAAGCAAATTTGCATGGACCTTAACCGTGGCATTTGTCGGCCTTGCCGCCCTATCAGCGAAGTCCGCCTATAGCGATGGCTTATCCTGCTCTGACTGGAGCTTCAATACATCGGGCTGCTCGGCGCATATCGAAAAAACAAGCCAGGCGCCCGCCAGCGCAACGGCTCAGGGCAACAAGCAGCAACTGGCCTCCTGCTCTGACTGGAGCTTTAACACCCCGGGTTGTTCGGCTAACATTGAGAGAACGAACTCGGCTCCCGCCAGCGTAGCCGCCCAAGCCAACAAGCAGCAACTGGCCTGCTCCGACTGGAGCTTCAACACCCCGGGTTGCTCGGCTCACATTAATTAATCCTGCTTCGGAAGCATCGAGTTAAGCCATCCATCCCTCCTTCCCCCGGGGATGGGTGGCTGTTACTTTGACTCAAAGCCAGTTTAGTTATGTAAATGGAAACGATCATGCTCACCGAGAAAGAAGTTCGAACTGTTCTGCGTGGCGTTATCGACCCGGAAATCGGGATGAATATCGTCGATCTGGGCCTGGTGTACGGCGTGGAAATTTCGGATAACAGGCTGCATGTCGATCTGACCATGACCACGCCGGCTTGCCCGATGGGGGAGATGATACTCGATGATGTCCATGAAGCGCTGGCAGCGCTGGCGCCAACCGATGTCGAAATCGACATCAACCTGGTATGGGATCCCCCGTGGAGCCCGGACAAGATGAGCGAGCACGCACGCAAACATTTAGGCTGGAGTTAAACCCACCTCAAACCACAGGAGATTCATCATGACGACTGCAACCACCAACACCACCGTCGACGTCCGCACCATTGCCCCGCGCGACCGCCATCCGCTGATTTTCGGCACCTTCTCCAATCTGGCTCAGGATGAAGCCCTGCTCCTGGTCAACGACCACGATCCCAAACCGCTCTATTACCAGTTCCAGGCCGAGCATGGCGGCGAGTTCAGCTGGGAGTATCTGGAAGAAGGCCCCGATGTATGGAAAGTGCGTATCGGCCGCGTCGCGGCCTGCTGTTCTTGATCTGAGAAAAGCCATGCGACCCGGCGACCTGGGCGTTCCGTTCCGGCTGCCACTCCTGATTCTGGGATTCGCCTCCCTGACATCGGGGGTGTTGGCCGGCCTCGCGCGGTTGGGCTGGAGCGTACCGCTTCCCTCGGCACAACTGGCCTTGTTGCACGGGCCGCTGATGGTGTCAGGCTTTCTCGGCACCGTCATCGGGCTGGAGCGAGCCGTTGCCATGGGACGCCGCTGGGCCTATGCCGGGCCACTTCTGACCGGGCTGGGCGGTGCTGCCATCCTGCTCGGCTTTCCCTCTTCCATCGGCGCGACGGCCATCGCGCTGGGCAGCGCAGTGCTACTCGCCGGGACTTTCCTGATCATGCTGCGCCAGCATGAACTATTCATGGTCACCATGGTGCTGGGTGCATTGAGCTGGCTAGCAGGCAACCTGATGTGGCTGGCAGGCACCCCGGTGCCGGAGGTGGTGACGCTGTGGGTCAACTTCCTGATACTGACCATCGCCGGCGAACGGCTGGAACTATCCCGCTTCCTGCCCCCATCGCCCGTTGCCAAACGCGTCTTTGCGGCCATCCTAGCAACACTTTTGGCGGGCAGTTTCTTCAGCGGAACCGGCGCCGGCATCGTCCTGTATGGTGCCGGGCTGCTCGGACTGGCTTTGTGGCTGCTACGCCAGGACATCGCACGGCGCACGGTAAAAGAGCATGGTTTGACCCGCTTCATTGCCGTCTGCCTGCTCTCCGGCTACGCCTGGCTTGCCGTCGGCAGCATTACGCTGCTCGCTGCCGGCAGCCTGACCGGAGCGGCTTACGATGCGGTGCTGCATGCCATCCTGGTCGGCTTCGTGTTCTCGATGGTATTCGGCCACGCGCCGGTGATATTCCCTGCCGTGGTGCGGGTCAAGATGCCTTATCACTGGACATTCTACCTGCCGCTGCTGGCGCTGCATGCGTCGCTACTGGTGCGTCTCGCCGGCGATGGGCTGGCGCTGCCCGATCTGCGCAGCCTCGGCGGATTGTTGAACGCAGCGGCGCTGGCGCTGTTCATTTTGAGTACTGCCAGCAGCGTGATCCGCGGCTTCGGCATCAGGAAAGGGAACCTGTAATACCACACCTGCCCACGCCATCCGCTTTGCTCATTCCGGCTGGAACGGGATGAAACTGACAGATAAAGGTCAAGGAGAATGAAATGTTTTGCACTACACTGAAAAAAAAGCTGGCACAGCTGCAGGCGGAAAATGCCAGCTTGCGGGTAGAAAAATCCGAACTTCAAAGCGGCCTGAAGCAGGCCGAAAGCCGTACGGCAATGCTTGAATCCGAAGCGGCACGGTTGCGCAGCAAGCAGACCCTCTATCAGGGGATGTTCGCCAGCCTGTCAAACTTCGGCAAGTCTCTGGACGATATCCGCCAATCCTTCTTCGGCCTCGCCGGCACACTCAACCAGGAAAAGGGATCAGCGGTGGCGGCAGCCGCAGAGTCAGACAGCAACCGCCTGGCATTCGAGAAAATCGCCGACAATCTCAAGGTCATGTTCGGCAAGATCCGCGACATCGCCGCCAGTGTCGACAGCCTCAACCAGCGTGCCGGCCAGATCGGCGGCATCGTCCAGTTGATCAAGGAAATCGCCGACCAGACCAACCTGCTTGCCCTCAATGCGGCCATCGAAGCAGCGCGGGCGGGCGAACAGGGGCGCGGCTTCGCGGTAGTGGCGGACGAGGTGAGGAAGCTCGCCGAGCGCACAGCCAAGGCAACCACCGAGATCGCCATCCTGGTCACCTCGATTCAGGGCGAGACCCAGCAGGCCAAGGCCACCATGGAAGTGGGCGCGGAAGACGCCAGTCTCTACAGCAGCGAAAGCGAATCGGCAGTGCAGGGCATGAAGCGGCTGCTTGCTCTATCGCACCAGATGGAATATGCCATTGCCAACGCTGCCCTGCTGGCCAACGTCGAACTGGCCAACATCGAGGAGCTGTCCCTCAAGCTGGAGGTTTACAAGGTGTTCATGGGCGAGTCCCAGATCAAGTCGGACGACCTGCCGGACTACACTGCCTGCCGCCTCGGCCAATGGTATTACGACGGTGAGGGGAAAGCCTATTTTTCCAGGCTGCCCAGCTACCGGAAAATGGAAGAGCCGCACAAGGCGGTGCACATCAACGCCAAGAAAGCGGTCGAGCTTTATTACGCCGGCGACTATGCCGGCGCCCTCGACGCCTTGGCCGCAATGGAAAAAGCCAACCTGACCGTGATGGCGGGCATGGGGCAGATGCTGCAGGGCAGCGGCGAACTCAAGAAGGCCGCGTAGATTATTTATGCGAAATTCAATCGACATGGCCGAAACCGTGGCTCGGGAAACGGGCATCAATGCCGCCGAGATGAATGCCAGCTTTCCCCTTCAACCGATAATGGAGCTGACCATGACCAATGAGGACCAAGGCGATTTATTACACCAAATCCGCGAAAGCCTGGAACGGATTTATGCCGAGGAAAGCCCGGAGAAAAAACGCATACGGCAAATGAATAGAGAGCAAGTCGATATTGCAGGCTCGGGGGAGTGGGACGACCCATACGGCAGGCCGGCGCCTCGAAAAAAGCAGTGAATTAGGGCCACCCAGTTGGCGCTCGGTGCGATCATTTCGGCTGACCGATGGAAGCAGAAATGCTCACCCGTCTCCGGGCAGCGCTGAAGAGTCTTTACCAAGCAAACAAGCCGCTGTTGTTGTGTTGTAAAGCACCTGATCGGCATAGACTGTCACCATCCGCATCGAGGAGGGGTCAGGATGAAAGGGAAGCGCTTTTTCAGCTATGAATGGGATGCCATCGCCGGAGTGCTGGCGGCGGTGGCGGCAATCGTACTGCATTTGCTGCACATCGTGGACGAGCACGTCATCATGCCCATTGTGCTCGTCCTGATGGCGCTCCTGTTCATCAACTTCATGCGCCACGAGCGCAACAATGAGCGTACTGCCGGGCAGGTGGAACAGATCCAGAGAATGGCGGCGAAGATCAAATCATCCCTGACCATTCCAGACGTAGTACTGATCGGCCCACGCCAACTGCGTGAAGCAAACGAGCAGTTCGCACGCAACATGAGCGGGGAGGTGATATTGTTCAATGTCTGTCTGTCAATGTACCGGACACAGATGCTTTTCGATATGCTGCTGCGCCCTGCAATCGAGAACTCTCAAGTAACTTCCATCCATTTCGTCCTCGATGAAAACCAGAAAGAGTTGTGGCAAACTGAGGTTCTGCAGAAGATCACTGCCTGTAATGATGGCAGCAAGGTGCGGGAACCCCGTTGGTGCAATCTCAACAAGAACCTGTCTTTCATCCTCGCCGACACCCAGCCCGAAGGGGCAACCGAAGCCCTGCTGAGTTTCTGGGGTGAGCCGTTTATGGCCCAGTCCACTGAACAGAACGTTCCGCGCTATATTTTTCATGTCCAGGCGCATTCTGAACTGCTGCCCCATTTCGTCGAACTGGAGCGGAACTGCCGCATGCGCGGTTAAGCAAGGCAGCATGAAAGGCACGCCCGACTTCTTGACGCAGAGCAAGGCCGAACAAAAAAAACGGCGTAAACTATCGCATTTATCCTCACCCGGCAACCGGACATGGAAGAAACAGTCGGCGCCCTCTGGCACAAGCTGATCACCGGCGCGGCGGAGAAGCGCTATCCGCAGGAAGCAGTGACGCTCGAGGGTATCAGCAAGACCGCCGGCATCTTCTTCCGCGCCCTCGGCGGCGATAGCGGCCTCAGCGTCAGGGCAACCGGTGCGACCGAACATGGCGCGCGCCGCAGCCTGCTGCAGCGCATTGCCGGCAGCGGCGAAAGAACCGAGCTGACCTGGCTCGACGAAGATACCCTGCGCCTGCCCGCGGTACTCGACATCCTGCCGCAGCGCAGCCTCAACCGTGATCTCTACCTGTGGCTGATTGCGCTGGCGGCAGTGGATAAACCTGACACACCATCCTGGGTGGTGCGCAGCCAGCAGGCGACCTTGACGGTATTCGACCGCTTCCCCGGCATCCGCTCGCGCTATCAGCGTCTGCTCGATGCCACGCTGGCACTGCGCCCCGACCCGGCCAAGCTGCCGGAAGATGAAGCCGCCATGGAACAGGCCATCCGCGCCGCGCTGGCCAACCCGGGCAGCGTGGACAAGCTGCCGCGCGCCAGCCGGCCGCCGCATCCAGTACACCTGTGGCTGCACCCCAACCCGCCACGAACATTGCCGATTCAGACCGGCAACCCCGCTCCCTCCGGCGAGCCGCAGCAGGAAGGCGACGGCAACAGCAAGAAAATCGACGACACCCAGCGCCGTCAGGCCGAACGGGTGGACATGCCGGACAACAAGAACCCGTTCATCCTGTTCTTCCGCGCCGAAAGCATTTTCAGCTGGGCCGAATACATCAAGGCCAACCGTCCCACCGAGGATAACAGCGACCCCGGCGCCGACCCGGCCGTCGATGACCTCAACCACCTGAGCGTGGCACAGGACGGCAAAAGCGTCGCCTCGCGCCTCAGGTTCGACCTCGACCTGCCTTCCGCGGCACAGGACGACATGCCGCTTGGGCAAGGCATCCGGCTGCCGGAGTGGCACTACAAGAAGCAGATCCTGCAACCCAACCACTGCCGCCTGCAGCCGATGATCGCGCGCGCAGCGCCGCCCTGTACCCTGCCTCACCACCTCGCGGCCACCGCGCGCCGCATCCGCAGCCAGTTCGAGGCGCTGACCCCGGCGCGAGTGTGGGTCAGGGGCCAGTTCGACGGCACCGAGCCCGACCTCGATGCCTGCGTCCAGTTCACCGCCGACCGCCTCACCGGCCACGCCGCCGAGCGCGGCCTGTACCGCGCCCACCACTACCGCGACCGCGACCTGGCCTGTCTAATGCTGGCCGACCTGTCGCTCTCCACCGATGCCTGGGTCAGCGATACCGCCCGCGTCATCGATGTCATCCGCGACAGCCTGTTCCTGTTCGCCGAAGCGCTCTCCGCCACCGGCGACCGTTTCAGCCTGTACGGCTTTTCCTCGCTCAAGCGCGACAACGTGCGCTTTCACGTCCTCAAGGAATTCGGCGAGAAATACAACGCCGGCGTGCGCGGCCGCATCGCCGCCATCAAGCCGGGCTACTACACCCGCATGGGTGCCGCCATCCGCCACGCCAGCCAGCTTCTGGCGAAACAGCAGGCAACGCAAAGGATTTTGTTCATCCTCACCGACGGCAAACCCAACGACCTCGACCAGTACGAGGGGCGCTACGGCATCGAAGACACCCGCGTCGCCTTGCTCGAAGCGCGCCAGATGGGGCTGCGTCCGTTCTGCGTCACGATCGACGAAAAGGCCGGCAGCTATCTGCCGCACTTGTTCGGCATCGGCGGATATGTTGTAATCAGGAAACCCTCTGAACTTCCGAAACAGCTGCCGCTGCTGTATGCGCAGCTGACCCGCTAACCCACCGAACCCTCCATGCACCTGACGCGCTACACCGACTATTCCCTGCGAACGCTGATCTATCTCGGCATGAGACCGGAAAAGCTCGCCACCATCAGCGAAATAGCCGCCTATCACGACATCTCGCGCAACCACCTGATGAAGGTGGTGCACCAGCTCGGCGCAAACGGCTATATCGACACCCTGCGCGGCAAGGGCGGCGGCATCAAACTGGCGCGCCCGCCGGAGCAGATCGTGGTGGGTGACGTGGTGCGCAGCATGGAAGAGAACATGGACATCGTCGCCTGCTTCCAGCCCGACTTCAGCGCCTGCGTCCTGGCTCCCGCCTGCCGCCTGAAAACTGCCATGAACGAAGCCCTGCACAGTTTCCTTGCGACGCTGGATCTGTACACCCTGGCCGATTTGATCGGTGAACCACAGAAAGACACGAAATTAAGATGACCGAAGACCGGCTGATCGATATCGAAATCAAACTCTCCCATCAGGAAGATGCGGTCGAAGAGTTGAACAAGGTGGTCTGCCAGCAACAGAAAAAGATCGACCACCTGGAAGCAATTTGCGAAGCGCTGATCCGGCACGTCAAGGAATTATCGGACAGCGCAGCCGAACCGCGTTCGACGAATGAAACCCCTCCCCATTACTAGCCCGGCTGCCCATCCGAGCGTGGCCGCCAATACTTGGGCGCATATTTGACGAACCAGGGAACAAAGCAGGCGAGCCAGACCACAGCGGCAAGCAGGTAGAAGTGGCCTGCCGCCGCCCCAGCCAGCGGCAGGTCACCGCCGATGCGAGCCAGCGCGGCAAGCTGGAACCCCCAGAACAATACCCAAGTGGCGCTATCCGCGTCGAGTTCCGCACCGGAATGGCCCAGCGTGACGCGCGAGGCCATACCCAGTACCATTGAGCCGAACATGCCGATGGTCAGGGCATGTAACGGCGCGAAACCCAGCATGCTGACACCAGCCAGCAGCGCAAGGCTCTGCACAGCATACAGCGCCAGTGCGATAGAGACCCAGGCAAAACCGACGTGCAGCACCGCCAACAAACGCACTTCGAAGCTGCGGCGCAGCTGCCAGTGCCCGCTCAAATACATCGCCTGCGCCAGCAGGGGCAGGTCGAACAGCCACAACCAGGCGTTCCAGCCCAGAATTTCCAGCATGCCGTGACCATAAGCGCACACCAGCATCACACCGAGCGCGCCTGTGGGCCGGACGATTTGATAGTTGTCCAGCACCCGGCTGGAGAAGAACGGAATCATGCGGTGGCCGACGGTGAAGAAGATCGGCAGCAGCAAGAACCACACTCCGGCCTTGAGGGAAAACACCGCGAACAGGGCGTTACCGGTCACCAGCCAGAGCAGGTAGGCAAGTAGTCCGAGCCAGCCCATGCCGAGGGCGACGCTGGTAATTCTGGGGTGCAGCTTGTCAGGGTGGCGGGCGGTGATCAGCACGTCGAGCAGAGCATGAAAAGCGATACCCCAGCCGGCGAGCATCAGTACCAGCGCGACGATCAGCAGCCCTTTTCCAGCCAGCAGACCGAGGTAGAACAGCAGCACGCCGCACGCCAGCAGCAGGAAAGCCGGCACATAGCGGCGCGGCGGCACCTTGGTACCGTTCATCCAGCTGGGATAGACGGTCATGAGGAAGCCGAAGATGAAAAACGGGAAGAACCCGTAAATCATCAGGAAGCCGTGCGCCCAGGTAGCCGGAATCGCCCAGATCGGCGGTAGCCATGCTGAAGTATAGCGGCCGATCAACTCGATCAGCCACCAGGCGATAACGGCCAGCCCCTGTACCGCACCAGCCAGGAACATCATGCGATGGGGCGCGGCGGAAAACGTGCGCCAGGCAGTATTAACTTGTGACATGTGATTCCATTTCTAGATCAAAAAAACACTAACCGCAAAGGACGCAAAGGGACGCGAAGGAAAAGCAATCAGGCTGGCATGTCTGAGGGTTGGAGTTTCCCTTTGCGAACCTTTGCGTCCTTTGCGGTGAAAGATTTTTGCGGTTTATTGTTGGATTGAATTCAAATTCAAATAGGTCTTGATTCAATCGAAAAACGCTATTTTACTCCGGTTCCACCCGGCTGGCCGCGATTGGCTCACCAAAAGTAGGCGCCTCTAGGCGACAATCTGCCGGATCTATTGCAGAATAGCGTTGTATAACGATTCCCCCGTTTTTTTCCACACAGCCAGGCAGCGAGTACCTCCCTGAAAACAGCATGAATCAAGCCATACAAAAAATAGACCGATTTGAATTGACCCGGATTCTGGGCAAGGGTGCGCAGAGTGTGGTTTATCTCGCTTACGATCCCAAGCTGCAACGCGAAGTGGCGATTAAAACCCTGCATTTCGCAGAACAGAAGGACCGGCAGAGCGAGATTCAGGCGCTGATCCAGGAATCGCGCACCGTCAGCAAGATGCGTCACCCCAACCTCGTACCTATTTTCGAGGCCGGCGAATACGATGGCGATCCCTATCTGGTGTTCGAGTATGTCGAGGGGCAGACCCTGGCCGATCTGCTGCGGGAAAAGGGGACTCTACCCGCCGACGAGGCAATCGGCATTATCGGCCCGGTGCTCGATGCCGTCGCCCATGCTCACCAGAACGGCATCATCCATCGGGACCTCAAACCCTCCAACATCCTGATCAGCCCGGAAGGCATCCCGCGGGTCATGGATTTCGGCATCGCCGAACGCATCTCCGACAAACCGGGCGAGCACAACGACGGCCGGATAGGCACGCCTGCCTACATGGCGCCGGAATACGTCGACGGCCGGATGGTCAGCGAAAAAAACGATATTTTCGCCGCCGGCCTGATCCTTTACGAAATGGTGGTCGGGCACAAAGCAGTACAGGGCAACGACATTTACCAAATCATGCACCGCATCGCTTCCGAACCGATCGAGCTCCCCCCGAGCAGCGAAATATCCATCGACGAAAAGCTTGGCGACATTATCCTCAAGGCTCTGGCAAAAAAGCCTCTCGACCGCTATGCCAGCGCCGCGGAAATGGGGGGCGCACTGCACGCCTACATGCTGGCCGATGAAGACGCTCCACTGCCTTTACGGAATCGAAACAAAGCACGCTGGATTTCCTGCTGCGGCGGATGCGCCACAGGGGCGATTTCCCGGCCCTGTCGGAGTCGGTCAGCGCCATCAACCGTGTGGTTTCCTCCGACCGGGAAAGCATCAACAAGCTTTCCAACTCGATCCTGAAGGATTTCGCCCTCACCAACAAGATTCTGAGACTGGTCAACACCGCCTTCTATAGCACATACGGCGGCGGCACTATCAGCACTATTTCGCGCGCCGTGATCATTCTCGGCTTCGACGCGGTGCGCAACATCGCCGTCACCCTGATCCTGTTCGAACACATGCAGAACAAGGCTCATGCGACGCACTTGAAGGAAGAATTCATTCAGACCCTGTTCAGCGGGCTCCTGGCCAAGGATATTGCCAAGGGCGAGTCCAAAGACGTCAAGGATCCGGAGGAAGCCTTTATCTGCTCAATGTTCCATAACCTGGGGCGCCTCCTGGCCATGTTCTACTTTCAGGAAGAGGCCGAAACCATAAACAGGGTCATGGCCCAGAAAGAATGCAACGAAGACATCGCTTCCGCCCAGGTGCTCGGCATTTCCTACCAGGACCTGGGCATCGGCATCGCCAAGACCTGGGGCTTCCCGGAACAGATCGTGCACAGCATGCGCAAGCTGCCGCCCGACTCCGTTCCTCGCCCCAAAACCCCCATGGACAAGCTGCGCATCATCTCCAGCTTCTCCAATGAACTCTGCGCAATCGTTGCCAAGACGCCCAGCGAGGACCGGCTGAAGGCCATCAAAAAACTCTCCGGGCGCTACGGCGACAGCATGCCGATCCAGGAAAAGCAGTTACAGCAGATCCTGGAAAAAGCCCTCGACGAAATCACTCAATTCGCCGGTACGGTGCGTCTGGGAATAAGGCAGAGCCAGATTGGCAAGCAAGTCGCCAACTGGACGGGACACAGCCATCAAGGAGAGGCGATAAAGGAAGGCATATCGGAACACGCTGCTGAGGGCGCTAGTCTGACTGAGGCGGAAATGCAGATGCAGGACACGGTGGCGATCACCTCAACAGAGGGAATCACACTGGCCCAGGCAAAGTTGCCGGAAGACACGGGAAACAAGCCGGATGCCGGCAATGCCCAGGCCATCCTCACCGCCGGCATCCAGGACATCAGCAATTCCCTGGTGGATGGCTGCTCCCTCAACGACATCCTGCGCATGATCCTGGAAACCATGTACCGTAGCATGGGCTTTCAGCGCGTTCTGCTATGCATCAAGGATGCCAAGCAGAACGCCATGGTCGGGCGATTCGGCTTCGGCGAGGATATCAACCAGACCATCAAGACCTTCAAGTTCCCTCTCAGCTATGCCCCGGATGTATTCCACGCCGCTCTGTCGAAGGGCGTGGACATCCTGATTTCCGATATCAACGAGGCGAAAATCAGGGAACGCATCCCGGACTGGTATCGCAAGACCGTTACCGCCCAGACCTTCGTGCTGTTTCCGCTGAATCTCAAAAACGTACCGGTAGCTCTGATTTATGCCGACAAGGAGCCGGCAGGTTGCATCAACATGCCGGAAAACGAGCTGAGCCTGTTGAGAACACTGCGCAACCAGGCCTTGCTGGCAATCAAGCAGTCGCTATAGCGCGCGGTGGCGATCAAGACCCTCAAGCAAATTAACCAGGAACCTTGCCATGATGGAATACATCTTCTTCAACGACAGCATTTCCCGGCGTTTCGCCGAATTCGCCCAGGTGCTAGGCATCCCCTGTCAGGAAAGGCATGACAAGATGGGCCTGGTCATCGCCGTGCCGGAGGATCTGGACGACCTCGTCGCCAACCGGCTGGAAACCTATTATGCGATGCTGATGGATGATCAGGCCGAGTTGGTGGAAACTGCCGAACCAGACCTGAAGCATGTGGCCGCCATCAGCATCACCCTTGCCGATGGCCGACCCTGCACGATCCGCATCGAACCGGCAATGATGGGCCGGCTGATGGAATGCCTCAGCATCGACGAAATCCACCAGCTCGCCACCACCATCGCCCGTAGCGTGGAAAATCCGGACGACAAACCGTTGTGCCATACCTGAACGGCTATCCTGAATGGGTAGCTTGAAGCTTGGGGCACGACATGCTAGCCTAATCGGTCTTGACGATCCCGAATTCCGTTTTCTTACCCGACAACCGCGTTAACGCCAGATGGTTCTTTCAGACCGCATACATACCTACGGACAGCTCCTGCTGCGACGCCACGGCGAGCGTGTGCACAAGATCGCACTCGACGCCGGCCTGACCTGCCCCAACCGTGACGGCAGCAAGGGCATCGGCGGCTGCACCTTCTGCAACAACGAGTCGTTCAGCCCCAACGGGCGCAAGCCGCCCACCCTGCACGAGCAGCTCGATTCTGGCCGGCGCGCCATCACCCGCTGCACCCGCGCCAAAAAGTTCATCGCCTACTTCCAGGCCTATACCAACACCTACGCCAAGATCGAACAATTGCGCGCGATGTACGAGGAAGCCCTGGCTGAGCCTGACGTGATCGGGCTCTCCGTCGGCACCCGCCCCGACTGCGTGCCGCCGGAGGTGCTCGACCTGCTCGCTGGATACTGCGAGCGCGGTTTCGAAGTCGTGCTCGAGCTCGGCCTGCAATCCGCCTTCGATGAAACCTTGAAGCGGGTAAACCGCGGTCACGGTCTGGCCGAATACCTGGCCACCACGACCGCTGCGCGGCAGCGCGGGATTCCCGTCTGCGCCCACCTGATCGTCGGCCTGCCTGGCGAAACCGAGGACCACTACCGCGCCAGCCTGGATACCGTGATCGAGCACGGCGTGGACGGGCTCAAGCTGCATCCGCTGCATGTCGTCAAGCACACTGTGCTTGCCCAGGAATGGCGGCGCGGCGAATACCAGCCGCTCAGCCAGGAGGACTACACCCGCATCGTCGCCGACCTGATCGAACGCACGCCGGAGGACATCGCCTTTCACCGCGTCACCGGCACCGCAGCCAGGGATATCCTGCTTGCCCCCGACTGGTGTTCCAAGAAATGGGATGTACTGAACAAGATCGAGCAGGAACTGAGAAGGCGGGATAGCCATCAGGGCAAATTTGCCCACTCGGTAACCGGCAAGTTCGTTCACCCCGCAACAGAGGAAAAACTCAGATATGTCGCCTAAAGCATCTCTCGAACTGGTCTGCCCCGCAGGCAATCTGCCGGCCCTGAAAATCGCCGTCGACAACGGCGCCGACTGCGTCTACATGGGCTTCAAGGACAACACCAATGCGCGCGCCTTCGCCGGGCTCAACTTCGACCCGGCCAGCGCGCGCGAAGGTGTGCGCTACGCCCACGCCAAGGGCGCCAAGGTGCTGCTCGCGCTCAACACCTTTCCCCAGTCCGACAAGTGGGCGCGCTGGCAGGCCGCGGTGGACAACGCCGTCGAGCTCGGCATCGACGCCGTCATCCTGGCCGACCCCGGCCTGATGCGCTACGCGGCCAGGAACTACCCGAACCTGCGCCTGCATCTGTCGGTGCAGGGTTCGGCGACAAATTACGAGGCGATCAACTTCTACCACGAGCATTTCGGCATCCAGCGCGCGGTCATCCCACGCGTGCTGTCGCTGGCCCAGGTCGAACAGGTAGTGAAAAACACCCCGGTGGAAATCGAGCTGTTCGGCTTCGGCGGCCTGTGCGTCATGGTCGAGGGGCGCTGCGCGCTGTCTTCCTACGCCACCGGCGAATCGCCCAACACCTGCGGCGTGTGCTCGCCGGCCAAGGCAGTGCGCTGGGAACAGACCCCCACCGGCCTGGAATCGCGCCTCAACGGCATCCTCCTCGACCGCTACGGCAAGGACGAAAACGCCGGCTACCCGACCCTGTGCAAGGGCCGCTTCGAGGTCAACAACGAAACCTACTACGCCATCGAGGAGCCGACCAGCCTCAACACCCTGGAGATGCTGCCGGAGATGATCGCCATGGGCATCGCCGCGATCAAGATCGAAGGTCGCCAGCGCAGTCCGGCCTATGTCGAGCAGGTCACCAAGGTCTGGCGCTCCGCCATCGACGCCGCCACACGCGCGCCGCAAAGCTATACCGTCAACCCGGCATGGATGGCGCAACTGAACAAGGTCGCCGAGGGGCAGCAGAACACCCTGGGCGCGTACCACCGGCCGTGGAAGTGAAATATTTTTCACCGCAGAGGCGCAGAGACGCGGAGAAAACCTTCGAATAGTTGGTTTTTCTCCGCGTCTCTGCGCCTCTGCGGTTAAGTTCAGTCATTAAATGAGTCCAATATGAAGCTAGCACTAGGCCCTATCCTCTACTACTGGGAACGCGACACCGTCTTCAACTTCTACGCCGGAATCGCCGCCTCGCCGGTGGATATCGTCTACCTCGGCGAAACCGTCTGCTCGCGCCGCCACACCCTGCGCACCGAAGACTGGCTCGAAGTCGCGGACAAGCTCGCCGCCGCCGGCAAGGAAGTGGTGCTCTCCAGCCAAGCGCTGATCGAGTCGGAATCCGACCTGAAGACCCTGCGCCGCATCGCCGGCAACGGCAAATTCATGGTGGAAGCCAACGACATGGGCGCAGTGCACCTGCTCTCCGCCGCCAAGCTCCCCTTTGTCGCCGGACCCCACATCAACACCTACAACCCGCAAACTTTGCAGTTGCTAGCCGAACTCGGCGCCAGGCGCTGGGTAATGCCGGTGGAAATGTCGCGCGAAGCGCTTTCCCATATGCAGGCCGCCCGACCGGAAGGGATGGAGACCGAGGTATTCGCCTACGGCCGCCTGCCGCTGGCCTTCTCGGCGCGCTGCTTCACCGCCCGCCACCACAACCTGCCCAAAGACGACTGCCAGTTCCGCTGCATGGACTACGTCAACGGACTCACCCTCAACACCCGCGAAGGCCAGCCCTTCCTTGCGCTGAACGGCACCCAGACCCAGTCCGCCAGCATCTACAACCTGATCGGCGAACTCGATGCGATGCGCGAAACCGGCGTCGACGTGGTGCGCGTCAGCCCGCAGGCGTTTTTCACCGCCAAAATCCTCAAGCTATTCCGCGAAGTCATGGACAACCGCCTCCCCGCCCAGACCGCGATCCAGCAAATGGCCAAGCTGATGCCCGACCGGGCCTGCGACGGCTACTGGCACGGCCGCCCCGGCATCGAACAGAGCTATCTCGCCGCCGCCGAGGATGCCGCCTAATTCCGTGGAGGTGTGGGATAGCGGGCTGAATGACGGCGGCTGGAACGCCGCCTTCGACCAAGGCTGGCTGGCGTTGCACGCCGATGGGGAGCGCCCCGACCTGCTGCGCTTCCACCGCAGCCGCCCAACCGTCAGCATCGGTCGCCACCAGGCACGAGGCCGCGAAATCCGCCTCGACTACTGCCGCCAACACGGCATCGAAACCGTGCGCCGCACCAGTGGCGGCGGCGCGCTCTACCTCGACGAGAACCAACAGGGCATCAGCCTGATTTTCCGCCGCCCGATGGACTGGGCCGGGCTGGGACTGGCGCAAATCCTCGCCCGCTTCTGCGCGGTGCTGGCCGACGGCCTTGCGCACCTCGGTATCCAGGCGCGCTTCAAGGCCCCCAACGACCTGGAAATCGACGGCCGCAAGCTCGCCTCCGCCTTCGTCGCCATCCAAGGCGATTCGCTGTTGCTGCACGCCACCCTGCTCTGCGACGCCGACATCAAAACCATGCTGGAAGCGCTGCGCACGCCGACCGAAAAGCTCACCGTCACCGGTCTGGAAAGCGCTCGCCAGCGGCTGTCCACGCTGAAGGAGCTGCTTGGCGAAGTGCCGGAAGATGCGATGCTGCAACAGGCCCTGCGGCTTGGAATCGCGGATGCGCTGGGGGTGGATTTTGCGGACGCTGCCGCGGAAGTTGTGGATTCCAACCGGTGCG
This sequence comes from Sulfuricella sp., assembly GCF_035531155.1. Lineage (NCBI taxonomy): Bacteria > Pseudomonadati > Pseudomonadota > Betaproteobacteria > Nitrosomonadales > Sulfuricellaceae > Sulfuricella > Sulfuricella sp. The sequence continues at coordinate 116,598 of NZ_DATKTK010000004.1, forward strand.
GGAATGACGATACAACTAACGAAACCGATTGGAGCGAGGCGGACGATGGCGCGCTCGAGGCGCTGCACAAAACGCCGGGCGGGTTGCTGCGCGTGCGCCTGTGGCTAGACGCGGAAGAAGGGCACATCGCAAAAATTCAATTTTCCGGCGATCTCAACCTGCACCCGGCAGACGCGCTGGAACGCTTGCAGCGCGCCCTCACCGGACTGGCGCTGGCACAGTCCGAACCCACCGTTCGCGCATTCTTTGCCGAAAACTGCTGCGACCTGGTCGGCTTCACGATGGACGACATCTGCCATCTACTGCAACTGGTGCTGAACAAGCTCGGCCAGCAACGGGGAATGGGCTTGAGCACGGCCCAAGCCAACAGCCTGATGGTGCTGACCCGTGGCATCGAAAGCGATACCCCCACCATCCTCGCGCAGGCTTCGGTAGTGCTGCTGCCCTACTGCGCCAAGCCTGCCTGGTGCAAATGGCGCCATGAGGATGACTGCGTCGAATGCGGCAAGTGCGAAGTGGGCGACGCCTACCGCCTGGCGCGCGAGCGCAACATGCAGGTGACCACCATCACCGACTACGAGCACCTCACCGTCACGCTCGGCCAGATGAAGAGCGATGGTGTGGCGGCCTACGTCGGCGCCTGCTGCAGCCAGTTTTTCATCAAGCGCCACCACGCCTTCCGCGAGGCGGGCATGGCGGCGGTGCTGATGGATATCAGCGGCGCCAACTGCTACGAGCTGAAGCAGGAAGAATCGGCCTATGCCGGCCAGTTCCAGGCGGAGGCGCGGCTCGACGCCGACATGCTGGCGAAGGTGATGCAGCACGTGCCGGCCCAGCCCGACGAGCAGCCGCAGGGCGAGGCTGCCGCACCCGTGACCGGCAGCAAGGTGCGCCGGGTAATTCCCCTGATCCCAATTAACGAAGCCAGAAAGCGTGCATGAAACGCATCGACAAGACCCTCCTCACCACCCTCTCCACCCAGGCGGCGGCAGTACCGCGCCTGCGAGCGCACCACAACCTGCACCCCCAGCTCGACGACCCGGTCCAGCGCCTGTGCATCGCCATGGAGCCCGGCACCTACGTCAGGCCGCACCGCCACATGCAGCCGGAAACCTGGGAAATCCTGCTGATATTGAGCGGTGCCGTGGCGCTGCTGGTTTTCGACGACGGCGGAAGGGTGCTGGAGCGGATCGAACTGGCGGCAGGAGGAGAAGTCACCGCAGTGGAAATCCCGGCCAACACCTGGCATGCGGTGGCATCCCTGAAAGCCGGCACGGTGGTATTCGAGGTCAAGCAGGGCCCTTATGCGCCGATCGCCGAGGCCAATTACGCTCCCTGGTCACCTGCTGACGGGGTGCAGGCGGAATCGCTGGAGGGCTGGTATCACCATGCCCAGGCGGGGGATACCGTGCCGAAATATTGAATCTGGATGGGCAAGGGAGGGTTGTTCGCTTCGCGCGTTGTTTGATTGCCGGGGGCAGCCCGGCAGCTGGTTACCTTTCTTGCTTCGCCAAGAAAGGTAACCCAAAGAAGGCGACACCCATCCACCGCCCCTGCGGGGTTCCCTGCGTTGCTCGCCAAGCCGGGCGGCTGCGGAACTCGCGCTTTGCGCTCAAACAGTCCTCGCCGAAATCCCCCGACTTGGCTGCGCTACTCGGCGGCGAATCAAGGGGACGGAACAACCAAACCCAAACCTCCCCACCCAGCCCTCCCCAGCGGGGAGGGCACCCAAAAACCGGGCTCCGCCCACAAGACCCAAATCCCCCTCTGCACCGCCTCGGTTTTCCGGGGGAATCGGGGGCAGTCGGCTGCGTTTGTCTGAGGCCAAAGGCCGAGTTTAACGCGGCCGCCCGATTTGCCCGGAAAACCGAGGGAAGCCCGAAGGGCCGGTGCGGCGGGGTGCCCTTTTGTTTGGTTACTTGTATTTTGGGCAAGCAAAATGAAGTGACCTGCTGCCGGGCAGCCCCCGGCATCTAAATATCTGCGCGCAGCGCACTCAAAACCCAGCACCGCTTGTATCCACCCGAACAAAGACCTATAGTGGCCCAATTGTCATAAAAAGAGGCTCTCCCTGTCATTGTCCGGACAAAACCATGGCGCAGGAACAGCTATGTTTCACTCTTGATGTCGATTTCACGTTAGCCATTTACAGAGGAACAAATATGCGTTTTGAGAGTAAGCTCAAAAGGAATTTTTGGATCAACGTAGCTATCGCTACTATTCCTGATATTGCCATCGCGATTATTCTGGCGGTAGTGTTTGACGGAGGATTTATTGGATTCCTAGCGGCCTACTTTGGCCTGCAAATTCTCTACTTCGCCATTTGGACGAAGAATTCTATTTTCGGCTGGGCACACTTTCAGCTAGTCGGTCGAAAGCAGATGTCAAAACATTTGCTGGATTTTCTGCTTGAAAACAAATTTCCAGATCCCGGCGATCACCAAGCATCTGTTGATGGCTATTTTTACGATATCGTCAATGACGAGGAGTTGCCCATAGAAATGCGTTTCCGAGCCACGCACGAAATTGCCACTTTGAATGCTTACGGCACTCTTGGACAAGCACAACAACTAATGCGCATCAACATTGCTTACGAGGATGCGATTGAACAATATAAAAGATCGCTTGCAGGTACACACGGCTAACCCATCCATCAAGCGCGACACTTATGTCAGACGTTATGCGGCACACAAGCGAGCGCTCGTGATTGAGCGAAATTGGCTGCTATGACTTCAAAGCCCGAGGCTGAAGCCCTTTTCGAGTCGTTCTGCGATAGCCACGCAGTATCGTGGGAGAGAGTCCCCGTTGAAAAGACTCGGACGCCTGACTACATCGTTTCATTGAACGGCCAAAGTCTCTATTTTGAAGCAGTAGTGTCCGGTTAAAAGTCGAACAAATTTAGTTGGTTATAAAAGTCCGTCGGATCTGGGAACTGCCCACTGCCTGCGAAGGCTTGTGATAGCCGGGTTTTCTCAAAAACAGACACCGATAAAATCTGTAGCAAAGAGT